>JAIYDS010000188.1 GCA_027487385.1 Acetobacteraceae bacterium
GGCCTGGGGCAGCCCGCCGCATCTGGCCGAGACCACCGCCGACATCATGGTGGAGACCGACCTCTCCGGCGTGGACAGCCACGGCATCTCCATGCTGATGGCCTATGAGGAATTGCTGCGCCAGGGCCAGTTGCGCATCGCGGGCGAGCCGCATCTGCGGCGCGACTTCGCCGCGACGGCGCTGGTGGATGGCGCGGATGGGCTGGGGCATCCCGCCGCCTTCATGGCCATGAAGCTCGCCATCGAGAAGGCGCGCGCCTTCGGCGTGGGCGCGGTGGGCGTGGTGAACAGCCACCATTTCGGCGCGGCCGGCTGCTATGCGCGGCTGGCGGCGGATGCGGGGCTGATCGGTCTCGTCACCTCCTCCACCCGCGGCATCCTGATGGTGCCCACACGCGCGGCCGAGCCCGTGCTCGGCACCAACCCGATTGCATTTGCCGCACCCGCGGGCCAGCACAAGCCGGTGCTGCTGGACATGGCGACCACGACCGTCGCGGGCAACAAGGTGAAGGTCTATCACCTCAACGACAAACCCATCCCCGAAGGCTGGGTGCAGGATGGCGAGGGGCGGCCCGTGACGGATAGCCACATCGCCAATGACTATGTCTTCAAGCACAAGGAGGGCGGCATCACGCCCGTCGGTGGCCCGGAATCACTCGGCGGCCACAAGGGCTACGGCCTGGCGCTGATGGCGCATATCCTGGGCGGCACGCTGGTCGGCGCCAGCTTCTCACCCATCCGCAACCGAACCCAGAAGCCGAATGACCCGAACAATATCGGGCACTTCATGCTGGCCGTGGACCCGCGCGCCTTCCGCGACATCGAGGGCTATGAGAGCGACCTGGATGCGGTGATCGACGTGCTGCACGCCACCCGCCCGGCCGACCCCGCCAGGCCCGTGCTGGTGCCCGGCGAGCCGGAGGAGGCCTCGCGCGCCAAGCGGCTGGTGGAGGGCATCCCGATGCCCGACAGCCTGGTGCGGCATGTGCGCGATGTCGCCGCGCGGGCGGGCGTGGACTATGTGCTCGAGCCAGCGGGCTGACCCAGAGGATCAGCACCGCGCAGCGAGGATCCGGGCCGGATAGGCCCGGCGGAATGCTTCAGCATTCCGAAGCCAAGCGCGCGGACGCGCGCGCCCGGCGTCTGAGGGCGTCAAAAAAGTCAAACCGAGCGAAGCTCGGTATGGAAGCTCTTGCTGACGATCTTCCAGCCCTCGGCGGTCTTCAGCAGCAGCAGGTAATCGGTGAAGTAGCGCGGCGGGATGCAGCAATTCACCTTCACGCAGGCCGCATCCTCCCCCGCCATGTCCATGGCCAGGATGCGATCTTCGCGCGCCAAGCCACGCGAGGCGGCCGAGGCGCGGCCCGCGATCATCGTGAGCCAATCCGCGCGCGGCAGATCCACCACGGCGCCATCCACCACGCTGTAGAGATGCGAAACGGGGTGGAAGGCGGCGGCGATCTTCGCGCCATCGCCTTCGTAGAGGCCATCGAGATAGGTCTGCACCACCGCCTCGATCTGCGCCAAGGCAGGCAAGGCGGGGGCGGGCAGGGTCACGGAACCGTCGGGCATCAGGGTCTCTCCTCGTCGCGGAAGATTCCGCGGGTGTCCAGAATGCGGCGCCCCGCGCGCTGCGCGGCAGGGATGCGCCGGAAGGCGGCGTGGTCGGTCAATACCAGCAGGGCACCCGGGCCCGCCAGGGCTTCTTCCAGCGACAGCAGCGGCGCGTCCACGCCGGCGGGTGCCGCGCGCAGATGCGGCTCGACCAGCACCACCTGGCCCGGGTGGCGCCGCGCCAGTTCCGCCGCGATCTCCAGCGCCGGGCTTTCGCGCAGATCATCCACATCCGCCTTGAAGGCGAGGCCGAGGCAGATCAGCCGCTCACCCGCCACGCAGAGCGCCGAGGCCGCCTCCAGCACCGAAGTGCGCTTCGCCGCATCCACCGCCCGCGCGGCGGGGATCAGCCGCGCGGCCTCGGGCGCGCCATGCGCCAGGAACCAGGGATCCACCGCGATGCAATGCCCGCCCACCCCAGGGCCGGGCCTGAGGATGTTCACCCGCGGATGCCGGTTCGCGATCTCGATCACGCGCCAGACATCCAGCCCATGCGCGCCGGCGATCAGCGAGAGTTCATTGGCGAAGGCGATGTTCACGTCGCGAAAGGCGTTCTCGGAAAGCTTCACCATCTCGGCCGTGGCCGCATCCGTGCCCAGCACCTCGCCGCGCACGAAGCGGCCGTAGAATGCCATGGCGCGCCGCGTCGCCTCGGGCGTCAGGCCGCCGGCCACGCGGTCATTTTCCACCATCTCGGTCAGGATGCGGCCGGGAAGCACCCGTTCGGGTCCATAGGCGATGGCGAGGTCGGTCAGTTCGGGGCGCAGTTCGGCCAGCAGGGCGGCGATGCGGGCCGTGGTGCCGATCGGGCTGGTGCTTTCCAGCAGCACCAGATTGCCGGGGCGCAGCGCGGGCGCCAGGGCGCGCGTCGCGTCCCACACATGCTCCAGCATCGGCGCGCGATCCTCACCCAGGGGCGTGGGCACGGCGATGATGAAGACATCCGCGGGCGGCGGCTCCGCATGCAGGGTGAAGAGGCCGGCGCGCAGCGCGCGCTCCAGCAGCGCCTGCACATCCGCCTCGGTGATGTGGATGCGCCCGGCGGCGAGCGTCGCGCGCACCGCCGCATTGCTGTCCACGCCTTGCACTTCCATGCCCCGGCTCGCCAGCAGGGCGGCGGTGGGCAGGCCGACATAGCCGAGGCCGATCACGGTGACGCGCGGATTCATGAACCCAGGGTTGCACAGGCCTGGGGCTTCCGCCCACCGCAATCACGCGCGAGACTGGCGCAACCGGAGGAAAATCCATGATGCGCCGACGCCCGCTGCTGGCCCTGCCCGCATTGCTGCCCAGCCTCGCCCTTGCCCAACCCGCCTGGCCACAAAAGCCCGTGCGGCTCATCGTGCCCTATGCGGCCGGCGGCGGCACCGACATCCTGGCCCGCGCCATGGCCGAGGCGCTACGCCCCAGCCTGCCGCACCCCATCATCGTGGAGAATCGCGCGGGGGCGGCGGGCGTCATCGGCAGCGAATTGGTCGCGCGGTCAGAGCCGGATGGCCATGTGCTCACCGCCGTCGTCTCCACCCATGTGATGAACCGCCATGTGCTGGCGCAAATCCCGTTCGACCCGATTCGCGACTTCACGCCCGTCTCCATGCTGACGCGCAACACCATGGTGCTGGCCGCCTCCCACACGCTGCCCTTCACCGACATCGCGGGGCTGCGCGCCTTCGCCGCGGCCAATCCGGCGCGGCTTTCCACCGGCAGCACCGAGGCGCTTTCGCAATTCATCGGGCAGGAGCTCGCGCGGCGGCTGCGCCTCGACATTCCCGATGTGCAGTACCGCTCGGGCGGGCAGCTGATGACGGATGTGGTGGCCGGCCACCTGCCGCTGGGCTGGACCAGCACGGCCAGCGCCACGCCGCACCTCGCCACCGGCCGCACCCGCATCATCGCCGTCAGCACCGCGACGCGCACGCCCTTCTTCCCCGATGTGGCCACCGTCCAGGAACAGGGCATCGCCGATTTCGACCTGGCCGGATGGGTGGCACTGCTGGCCCCCGCCGGCCTGCCGGACGCGGTGTCCGCCCGCATCCGCACCGCCGTGGAGGGCGCCTTTGCCGACCAGGCCTTCCGCGCCCGCTTGACGGCGCTCGGCATCGAGCCTGATCTGCGCCCACCCGCCGAAACCCTCGCCGCCATGCAGCGCGAGGACCGCATCTGGGCGGCGGCCTCCGCCGCCGGCCACATCCAACGCCAATAGAGGTATTCATGGCACACCCCTCCCTCAAGGCCGCCTTCGACGCGAAGAAATTCATCGTCGCCCCCGGCATCTTCGACATGATCAGCACCCGCGTGGCGGATGGGATGGGCTTCGACTGCCTCTACGCCACGGGCTTCGGCACCGTCGCCTCGCATCTCGGCGTGGCCGATGCCGGCATCGCGACCTACACGGACATGGTGACCCGCATGGGCCGCTTCGCGCAGATGGCGAAGACGCCGATCATCGCCGATGCCGATACCGGCTATGGCGGCCTGCTGAACGTCCGCCACACCGTCATGGGCTATGAGGCCGCGGGCATCACCGGCATCCAGCTGGAAGACCAGGAAATGCCGAAGAAATGCGGCCATACGCCCGGCCGCAGCGTGATCCCGGCCGAGGACATGGTCCTCAAGCTCAAGGTCGCGGTGGAAGCCCGGCGCGACCCGAACTTCCTGATCGTCGCGCGCACCGATGCCCGCACCGGCCTTGGCCTGGAAGAGGCCATCCGCCGCGGCCGCATGTATGGCGATGCCGGCGCCGACATCGTCTTCATCGAAAGCCCCGAGACCGAGGCCGAGATGGTCGAGATCGGCCGCTCCATCAACAAGCCGCTGCTCGCGAACAATGTGGAAGGCGGCCGCACGCCCATCCTGCCCGCCGCCCGGCTGAAGGAAATCGGCTACAGCATCGCCATCTATCCGGGTGCGGGCTTCCTCGCCGTCACCGCGGCGCTGGAGCGCGTCTATTCCCACCTGCACCAGCATGGCGACACCAACGGCCTGCCCGCGCAGGAAAGCTACGGCTTTGGCCGGATGTGCGAGCTGATGGGCTTCCCGGAGGTCTGGGAGTTCGACAAGAAATGGGCGCGGAAGGACTGAGCGGATGCAACAGGTCAAGGCTCTCGTCTTCGACGTCTTCGGCACGGTGGTGGATTGGCGCAGCGGGGTGGCGCGCGAACTCGCGGGCTATCTCTCGGCCATTGGCCGCACCGATCTCGATCCCTTCCTGCTGGCCGATGCCTGGCGGCGCCGCTACCAGCCGGCCATGGAGGAATGCCGCTCGGGCCGGCGGCCCTTCACGCGCCTCGATGTGCTGCACCGGGAAAACCTGGAGAGCATGCTGGCGGATCATGGCGTGACGGGCTGCAAGGCCAGTGACCTGGATGCGCTGAACCTCGCCTGGCACAAGCTGGACCCCTGGCCGGATGTTCTGCTGGGCCTGCATCGCCTCAAGCGCAAGTATTTCCTGGCGCCGCTCTCCAACGGCAATATCGCGCTGCTGGCGAATATGGCCAAGCGCGCGCGCATCCCCTGGGACGCCATCCTCGGCGCCGAGCCGGTGCAGGCCTACAAGCCGCAGCCCGAGGCCTATCTGCGCACCGCCGAATTGCTGGCGATGCGGCCCGATGAGGTCTGCCTCGTCGCCGCGCACAATGGCGATCTGCGCGCGGCCCGCGCCGCCGGCCTCGCCACCGCCTTCATCCCGCGCCCGACCGAACACGGGGCGGGGCAGAGCATCGACCTCACCGCCGAAGACCCCTGGGATTGCGTGGCGGCGGATTTCGTGGACCTCGCCGCCAAGCTGAATTGCGGCTGAGGTGATTCCGGGGGCAACCCCTCGCGCTTTGTTGCGTTGTGTCTCCCGTGGTGGCCGCTGCGGCCGCCCGGGAGATTCCCATGAAACGAGTGATACCCGCGCTGGCCCTGCTGCTGGCCAGCGCCCCCGCCTTCGCGCAGCCGCGCGCCGTGGATCATGTGCAGACCACAGCCGATCTCGGCGCCATCTGTGACCCCGCCACCGCGGGCATCCCACGGCTGGAATCCATCGCCTATTGCCAGGGCTTCCTGACGGCGGCCGGCCAGTATCACGCGCTGATGAACCCGCCCGGCAGCCCCATTCGGCCGCTGTTTTGCGTGCCCAATCCCGGCCCCACCATCGCCGAATCCGGCATCGCGCTGGCCCGCTGGGTGCGCGAGAATCCGAGCCACGCGAATGAACCGGCGCTGGATGGCATGCTGCGCTGGGCGCAGGCGAGCTTCCCCTGCCCCACCCCACCCAGCACGAGGAGGGCCCGCTGATGCGCCGCATCCCCATGGCCATCCTGCTGCTCGCAGGCCTCGGTGTCTCCGGCTGCGCCGGGCTGAATGACACGCAGCAGCGCACCGCCACCGGCGCGCTGGGCGGCGGCGCGGTCGGCGGCATCATCGGCTCCTTCAGCGGCAATGCGGGGCTGGGCGCGCTGCTGGGCGCAGGCGTCGGCGGTGCCGGCGGCTATCTCTATGACCAGTCGCAGCAGCAGCGCGGCTATGGCAACCAAGGCTACCGCAACAACCGGGGCAATCGCGGCAACCAGGGCTACAACAACAGCGGCTACAACCGCTACTGAGCGCGTCTCAGGCGCTGCCGAGCAAGCCCTCGCGCAGCGCCTGCCAGCTGGCCTCGTCGGGCACGCAGATCAGCCCGCCCACATGCTTGCGGGGAGAATACGGGCTGCCATCGAATTGCGCCGAATAGCCCCCGGCCTCGGCATGGATCAGCACGCCCGCCGCGTGATCCCAGGGCATCAGCTTGTTGTAGAAGAGCGCGTGCAGCCCGCCCGTCGCGGCCAGGCGATATTCATGCGCGGCACAGCGAAAATTCAGCGTCCCGGCGAGCTGCGCCAGGCGCGGCAGCAGGTGCAGCTTGCGCTCCGGCGGCAGGAAGCTCCAGGAGACCGCGCCGACCATCCCGCCCAGCGGCGCCGGCGGGGCGACGCGGCAATGCTGCCGGCCACCCTCGGGCGTCTCGACCCAGGCGCCCTCGCCACGGAGCGCGATCACCGTGTCATCCCCCATCGGGTCATGGATCCAGCCGGCGATGGTCTCGCCGTGATGCACCGCCGCGACCATGACGCCGAAGAGCGGCACGCCGGCCGCGAAATTCGCCGTGCCATCCACCGGGTCCAGCACGAAACAAAGATCCGCATCGAGCATGCGGGTCAGCAAGCCGGGGTCGGCCGCCGCCGCTTCCTCGCCCAGGATCATGGCCTGCGGAAACCGGGCCGAGAGCGCTCCGGTCAGCCGCCGCTCCGCCGCCTCATCCGCCTCGGTCACCAGGTCGAGCGGACTGGATTTGGTGCGGATGTCGCCGCTGGCGAGCTTGCGGAAGCGCGGCAGGATCTCCGCCCGCGCCACCTCACGCAGAAGCGCTGCGATCCCGCTCGCCTCAGCCGCCGAGAACTTCACGAGAGCAGCCCATAACGCGCGCGATTGGCGGGGGAGATGCGGACGGTGAGGTGGATGCTGTCCTCCGCGTCGCGCCGCTCCAGCACCTCGCCATGGCGATACAGCCAGGCCAGGCGGGAGCCATCCTCGCTCGGCACCTCGAAGCGCTCCGTCACCATGCTTTCGGAGAGCCGCGCATCGAGCGCGGCGCGCAGCACATCCAGCCCCTCGCCCGTCAGCGCCGAGACCGCGAGGCCGCCCGCGGCGCGCGAGGCGATGGCCTCGGGCCCGCCCAGCAGATCCGCCTTGTTCAGCACCTCGATGCAGCGGCCGCGCCAGCCGCCATCCAGCGCCGCATCGGGGCCTTCGGTCATCTCGTCCAGCACGGCGTTCACGTCATTGCGCTGGGCCGTGCTGTCCGGATGCGCCACATCGCGCACATGCAGGATGATGTCGGCGGCGGCGACCTCTTCCAGCGTGGCGCGGAAGGCTTCGATCAGCTGCGTCGGCAGGTCGCTGATGAAGCCCACCGTGTCGGAGAGGATGGCCTGCCGCCCCGAGGGCAGCGTGATCTGCCGCATGGTGGGGTCGAGCGTCGCGAAAAGCTGGTCCTGCGCGTAGACGGCCGCACCCGTCAGCGCGTTGAACAGCGTGGACTTGCCGGCATTGGTGTAGCCGACCAGCGCGATCACCGGATAAGGCACACGCTCGCGCGCCTTGCGGTGCAGGCCGCGGGTGCGGCGCACCTGCTCCAATTCGCGCTTCAGCTTGATGATGCGCTCGCCGATCAGGCGGCGGTCGATCTCGATCTGGCTTTCGCCCGGGCCACCCAGGAAGCCGAAGCCGCCGCGCTGCCGCTCCAGGTGCGTCCAGGAGCGGACAAGCCGCGTGCGCTGGTATTCCAGATGGGCGAGTTCGACCTGCAGCGTGCCCTCGCGCGTGCGGGCACGCTCGCCGAAGATTTCGAGAATGAGGCCGGTGCGGTCGATCACCTTGGCCCCCCAGTCGCGCTCCAGATTGCGCTGCTGCACGGGGGTGAGGGCGGCGTCCACGATGACCAGCGTCGCCTGCTGCTCTTCCAGCGCCTGCTTCACCATGGCGACCTGGCCCTCCCCCAGCAAAGTGGAGGGGCGGCGCTGCCGCAGCGGATGGATCGCCGAATGGACGATGGTCACGCCGATCGAGGCGGCGAGGCCGACAGCCTCCGCCAGACGTGCTTCGGCCGCGCGGGGGAGGCCGCCGGTGGGCGCGAATTCCAGGACGTTCGAGCGCTGGCCGCGCTCGAAGGGCAGAATGACGGCGGCGCGCGTCGGCGCCGCCGCGACATCCTCACTCTTCGCGGGCAGCGGCTGGCTCCCGCGACATGGTGAGTGTCGTCTCCCGGACCGGCGCGGCGCCGGCCGCCGGCGCAGCCGCAGCACCCGCCGAAGCACCGGCCGCCTGGGGATCGAACAGCATGATCGGCGCGCCCGGCATCACCGTGCTGATGGCGTGCTTGTAGACCAGCTGCGTGTGCCCGTCCCGCCGCAGCAGCACGGAGAAATTGTCAAACCAGGTGATGATGCCCTGGAGCTTCACGCCGTTGACGAGAAAGACCGTCACCGGAGTTTTGCTTTTGCGAACGTGATTCAGGAACACGTCCTGCACGTTCTGGGATTTCTCGGCCATCACGGCCTCCTTCTTGTTCTTGGTCGCGGGCCCCTGCTTGAACCAGGGTGTACCCGTCGCCTTGCCTGAGCGGGGAATGTCGGGTGTTGCGGATCACTTGTCCAGTGTGTGCAAATGCCCTGCAAGTTGCACGCCATCCGCGAAGGCAAGGTCCGGCGCGCATGCCGCGATGCCGCCATCATGCGCCGCATCGCCCAGCAACACGGCGACACAGCCCGCCGCGCGGGCAGCCTGCATGTCGATCGCCGTGTCGCCCACATACCAGATGTGGGGTCCGGCCGAGAGGCCCATCTGCCGCAAGGCCATGTGCAGCGGCGCGCCCGAGGGCTTGTCCGCCACCGCATCCCCCGCCCCCACCAGCGCGCCGAAGCGCGGCGCCCAGCCCAGATGGGCGGCTTCGGCCCGCAGCAGCTTGCCCTGCTTGTTGGAGACCACGCCGAGCGGCAGGTGGGTCAGCGAATCGAGCATGGGCAGGCTCGCGGGCAGTGGGCGGATGACGTCCAGGTGGCTCGCCTGCACCGCGTCGTAGAAGATGTCCCGCGCGCGCTCCCACTCGCTGCCGAAATGCTCGGGGAAGCTGTCGCGCAGGGATTTGCGGACATTGGCCAGCACCTGCTCGCGCGTCCAGGCCGGCTTGCCGAAGGCGGCGAAGGCGGCGTTGAGCCCGGATTCGATGGCGGCCCAGCCATCAATCAGCGTGTTGTCCCAGTCGAAGAGGATCGCCTGCGGATGGGTCATGCCGCATTCCCCAACTCCGCCTGCACATGGCGGGCGAAGAGATCGAAGAGCCGCCGCGTCACCGGCCCGACCTTCCCATCGCCCACATCCTGCCCGTCAATCCGCAGGATGGGCTTCACGAAAGAGGTGGCGGAGGTCAGGAAAGCCTCCCGCGCGCCGCGCATCTCCGCAAGGCTGAAGGGGGCGAGGCTGTAGGGGATGCCCGCCGCCTCCATCTCCGCGATCAGCGCGCCCCGGGTGCAGCCGGGCAGGATCACCTGGTCCAGATGGCGGGTGCGCAGCACGCCTTGCGCGTCCACGATCCAGAAGGAGGTGGCGGCGCCCTCCGTCACCATGCCGGTCGCCTCGTCATAGAGGATCGCCTCGGCCGAGCCTGCCTCGCGCGCAGCCTGCCGGGCCAGGACATTGGGCAGCAGATTCACCGACTTGATATCCCGCCGCGCCCAGCGCAAATCCGGGTGGGTGATGGCCGTGATGGTCCAGCGCTCCACATCCTTCGGGTAGGGCGGGATGTGGCGGATGGTGACGACGAGCGAGACCGGCACGGGCCGCTTGGGGAAGGCGTGGTCGCGCCGGGCCACGCCGCGCGTCACCTGCATGTAGAGCAGCCCATCGGCCACGCGGTTGCGCCGCGCCACCTCCATCAGCACCTGGCGCAACGCGGCGCGCGGCATGGGCATCGCGAGGTGGATTTCCTTGAGCGAGCGCTCCAGCCGGTCCAGATGCCGCGCCTCATCCACGAATCGGCCGCGATAGAGGTGGACCACCTCATAAATGCCGTCGCCGAACTGGTAGCCGCGATCCTCGATATTCACCGAGGCCTCGCGCTGCGGGCGATAGGCGCCATTCACATAAGCGATTTTTGACATGGGGCGGAGTTTAGGCCGTCCCGGACGCCCTGTCTTCCGCGTGCACGCCGAGGAATTTCAGCTTCCGGTGCAGGGCGCTGCGCTCCATGCCGACGAAATTGGCAGTGCGGCTGATATTCCCGCCAAAGCGCAGCAGCTGCGCCTCCAGATATTGCCGCTCGAAGGCCTCGCGCGCGTCGCGCAACGGCAGGGTCATGATCTCGCTGGAACGATCGAGCCGCAGCATGGAGGGGGCGGTGGAGACGATCTCGGGCGGCAGGGCCTCGGCGCGGATGGGTGCGCCCGAATCGCCGGGCGTCATGATCAGCAGCCAATCCATCAGGTTGCGCAGCTGCCGCACATTGCCGGGCCAATCATGCGTCTGCAGCGCGGCGATGGTGTCCTCCGCCAAAGCGCGGGGGGCGAGGCCGGAGGTCTCGATGGAGCGGGACATGAAGTGCCGCGCCAGGGCCGGCACATCCTCCCGCCGGTCCCGCAGGGCGGGCATGCGCAGCGGCACGACGGAGAGGCGATAGAACAGGTCCTCGCGGAAGCGCCCGGCCGCGATCTCGGCCTGGAGGTCCTTGTTGGTGGTGGCGATGACGCGCACATCCACCTTCACCCGCGTGGCGCCGCCGATGCGCTCGAAGCCCTGCTCCTGCAGGGCGCGGACGATCTTGCCCTGGGTTTCCAGCGGCATGTCCGAGACCTCGTCCAGCAGCAGCGTGCCGCCATGGGCGCGTTCCAGCGTGCCGGCGCGGCGCGGCTGGTCACCGCGAGGCTCCACGCCGAAGAGTTCCTCCTCGATCCGCGCGGGGTCCAGCGTGGCGCAGTTCAGCGCCACGAAGGGGCCATCGGCGCGGCGGGAGCGGGCGTGCAGCATCCGCGCCGCCACCTCCTTGCCGCAGCCCGCCGGCCCGCTGATCAGCACGCGCGAATTGGTCGGCGCCACGCGCTCGATGGCGGAGCGGATCTGCGTCATGGCGGCGGAATTGCCGATCAGCTCCGCCTCGGAGCCGGCGCGCAGGCGCAGATCGCTGATCTCGCGCTGGAGCTTCGCCGCCTCCAGCGCGCGGGCGACGATAAAGAGCAGCCGGTCGCTCTTGAAGGGCTTCTCGATGAAGTCATAGGCGCCCTGCTGGATCGCCTGCACCGCCGTCTCGATGGTGCCATGGCCCGAGATCATCACGCAGGGGACATGCGGCTCCTCGCGGTGCAGCGTGTCGAGGATGCCGAGGCCATCCAGGCGGGAATTGGCCAGCCAGATATCGAGGATGACGAGCGAAGGGCGGCGCGCCCGGAAATGCGCGATGGCCGTGTCCGAATTGTGCGCCTGGCGGGTCTCGTAGCCTTCGTCGCTCAGGATGCCGTCGATCAGGCTGCGGATGTCAGGCTCGTCATCCACGATCAGGATGTCATGCGCCATGGGCGCGCTCCTCCAGCTCGCCGCCGGCGGGCAAGGCATCGGGCTCCAGCATGGGCAGAAGCAGCTCCGCCAGGGCGCCCTGGCCCTGCCGCGCATCGCCCAACCGGATGCTGCCGCGGTGATCCTCCATGATCTTCTTCACGATCGCGAGACCAAGGCCGGTTCCCTTTGTCTTGTGCGTGACGTAGGGCTCGGTCAGCCGGTCCCGCTCATCGCCGTCCGGCAGGCCGACCCCGTCATCCTCCACAGAAATGATCAGCTTTTCCTCTGTGGACGACAAGCCCACGCGGATATGGCCGAGCGGCCGCGCCGGGGCAAGGCCCGCCTCGGCATCCCGCTGGGCCCGCATGGCGATGGCATCGGCCGCGTTGTTCAGCAGGTTGGTCAGGGCCTGGTTGATCAGCCGCCGGTCGCAGGCGGCGTAGAGCTTCTGCTCCGGCCATTGGGTGTTCCAGGCGATTTCGGGCCGGGATTGCTGCTGCAGGACCAGCGCCTCCCGCACCAGGCGGCCCATCTCCTCGGGGCGGATCACCGGCTGGGGCATGCGGGCGAAGGCGCTGAATTCATCCACCATCCGGCCGATATCCCCCACCTGACGGACGATGGTGTCGGTGCAGGCGGTGAAGGTCTCGGGGTCGTGGGTGATCTGCTTGAGGTAGCGCTTCTTCAGCCGTTCCGCGCTGAGCTGGATGGGCGTCAGCGGGTTCTTGATCTCATGGGCGATGCGCCGCGCCACATCGGCCCAGGCGGCCTGGCGCTGCGCGGTGAGCAGGGCCGAGATATCGTCGAAGGTCAGGACATGGCCCTGCGCATCCATCTCGGGCGAGAGGCGCGCCAGCAGGGTCTTGCGGGCATTGGGCGGGCCCACGCGGATTTCGGCCGTGCGCGTGCTGCCCGGCTGGGCCAGCAGGCCCGCGAATTCGGGCGCGACCTCGGCCATGAGGCGGCCGATCTCGCGCTCCAGGTCAATGCCCAGCAGCTGGCTGGCGCTGCGATTGGGCAGGTTCACCCGCAATTCCTGATCCAGCCCCACAATGCCCGCGGAGACGCCGCCCAGCACGGCCTCGGTGAAATTCTGCCGCTCGGCGATCTGCCGATAGGCTTCCAGCAATTCGCTGCGCTGGCCGGCCAGCTGGTTGGTCATGCGGTTGAAGGCGCGGCTCAGGCTGCCGATCTCGTCATCGCCATCGCCTTCCTCCACCCGCACCGAGAGATCGCCGCCGCGCACCCGCTCCGCCGCCGTGATCAGCCGGGCGATGGGGCCGGCCAGCTGGTTGGCGAGGACAAGCCCCACCAGCACCGCCGCCAGCAGGACCAGCAGCGAACCGATGGCGAAGATCATGACGAAGGTGATCTGCAACCCCTCGCGGTTGCGATCAATCGCCTGATAGGCGGTCACCGCCTGCTCGGTGCGCTCCATATGCTCCAGCACCGAGCTGTCCACCGGGCGCCCGATCATCAATTGCAGGCCGGAGGCGGGGGCGAGGGCCACGATGGCGCGCACCCGGTTCTCCTCCTCGACGGCCACGACCGCCACTTCGCCGCCGGTCGCGATCTCGATCGCCCAATCGGGCGGCGGCGAGAGCATGAAGGCGGAGCTGACGCCGGCATGGGCGACGATGCGGCCGAGCAGCGGCTCGAAGACCACCGCCTCGGTCAGGCCCCGCGCGCTGGCCTGGGTGGCCAGCACCCGGGCGAAAGCGAGGCCCTGGTCCGGCAGCAGCACCACGGCGCGGTTCAGGTCATTGGCCATGACCAGCGCATCGGCGCGGATGTTGTTCTGGTGCTCCTCGAAATAGGCGCGGCTCGCCACCAGCGAGGCTTCCAGCGCGGTGCGCACGCGATCGCTGAACCAGGCCTGGATGCCGAGGTTGAAGAAGATGGCCGAGAAGCCCGCCAGCAGCATGGCCGGCACGATGGCGACGACGGAAAACAGCAGCACCAGCCGCGTGTGCAGCCGCGAGCCCGCCGACCCCCGTCGCCGCTCCGCCCAGACC
>JAIYDS010000262.1 GCA_027487385.1 Acetobacteraceae bacterium
GAAGTCTTCGACAGCGTGGCCCCCCGCTACGACGTGATGAATGACCTGATGTCGCTCGGCCTGCACCGGGCCTGGAAGCGCATCTTCGTCAACGCCATCCAGCCCCGCCCGGGCGAGACCCTGCTCGACCTCGCCGGCGGCACGGGGGACATCTCCTTCCTTGCCCTGGAGCGCGGCGCCGGCCGCGTCATCTGCTCGGACATCAATGCCGAGATGCTCGGGGTCGGCCAGTCGCGCGCGCTGAAGAAGGGGTTGGCCCGCGGCCTTTCCTTCCTCTGCGCCGATGCCGAGCACATCCCCCTGCCGGATGCGAGCGTCGAGAAGGTCAGCATGGCCTTCGGCCTGCGCAACTGCACCAACAAGGACGCCGTGCTGCGCGAGGTGCGCCGCGTGCTGCGCCCGGGCGGGCGCTTCCACTGCCTGGAGTTCTCCCGCCTCGAAGTCGCGGCGCTCGCACCGCTCTACGATGCCTGGTCCTTCAAGGCGCTGCCCGCCATTGGCGGCCGCATCGCGCAGGATGCGGAGAGCTACCGCTACCTGGCCGAAAGCATCCGCATGTTCCCCGACCAGGCGACGCTCGCTTCCATGATGGCGGCGGCCGGGCTGGAGCGCGTGCAGCACCGCAACCTCTCGGGCGGCATCGTCGCCATCCACACCGGTTGGCGCCTGTGACACCCACGCTTCCCCGCCCGATCACCGGAGCCTGACATGCCCCAGAAAGACCTCCAGGCCCGCATCGAGGCGAGCTTCGCGCAGCAGGGCCTGATGCGCGTCATCGAAGCCCGCATCGCCGAGGTCTCGCCCGGCCGCTGCGTCATCGAGGCGCCCTTCCGCAAGACGATGACGCAGCAGCAGGGCTTCCTGCATGCCGGCGTGCTGACCACCCTGGCCGACAACGCCTGCGGCTATGCCACTCTCTCGCTCCTGCCGCCCGGCCAGGAGGTTCTGACGGCCGAGCTCAAGGTGAACTTCCTGCGTCCCGCGCGCGGCGTGCTGGCCATTGCCCGCGCCGAGGTTCTGAAGCTGGGCCGCACGCTGACCGTCGCCCGCGCCGAGGTCTGGATGCGGGCTGAGGATGGCTCGGAAAGCCTTTGCGCCGCGATGCAGGCGACGCTGGTCCCCTCGCTGACCGCGTGATGCTGACGGGCCCCATGCTGACGGGAAAGGCCAGGCTGGCGGGGGTCGCGGGCTGGCCCGTCTCGCATTCGCGCTCGCCCTTGCTGCATGGCACCTGGATCGCGCGGCATGGGCTGGATGCGGCCTATCTGCCGCTGGCCATCGCGCCCGAGAATTTCGCGCTCGCCGTGCGCGGGCTGGCGGCCGCCGGCTTCCGGGGGATGAACGTCACCATCCCGCACAAGGAAGCCGCCTTCGCCGTATGTGACGAGGTGCTGCCCCGCGCGCATCGCGCGGGCGCCGTGAACACGCTGCTCTTCCGCGAGGGCCGGATCATCGGCGATTGCACGGATGGCTTCGGCTTCCTGGCCTCCCTGCCCGGTCATGACCCCCGGCGCGGCCCGGCCGTGATCCTGGGCGCGGGCGGCGCCGCGCGTGCCATCGCTGCCGCGCTGCTGGATGCCGGCTGCCCGCGCCTGACGCTGGTGAACCGCACGCCCGAGCGCGCCGAGGCGCTGGCCCGGGCGCTGGGCGGGCCGATCACCGTCAGCACCACGCCGCGGCTGGACGATGCCGCGCTGCTGGTGAACACCACCAGCCTCGGCATGGCCGGCCAGCCGCCGCTGGAACTGGACCTCAGCCCCCTCCCCGCCCATGCGGTGGTGGCCGACATCGTCTATGTGCCGCTGGAGACGCCGCTGCTCGCCGCCGCGCGGGCGCGCGGGTTGGTGGGCGTGGATGGCCTGGGCATGCTGCTGCACCAGGCGCGGCCCGGCTTCGAGGCCTGGTTCGGCGTGGCGCCGGTGGTGGATGACGAACTGCGCCGCATCGTGGCGGCCGATATCCCCCCGCGATGAAGGTTTGGGGCCTCACCGGCAGCATCGGCATGGGCAAATCCACCGCCGCCGGCACCTTTCGCCGCCTGGGCGTGCCCATCTTCGACGCCGATGCCGCCGTCCACGGCCTGCAAGCCAAGGGCGGCCGCGCCGTCCGCCCCATCGCCCGCGCCTTCCCGGGGAGTGAGCGTGATGGCGCCACGGATCGCGAGGCGCTGCGCCGTGCCGTCCTCGGCCAGCCCGAGGCGCTGAAGCGGCTGGAGCGCATCATCCACCCCCTGGTGCGCGACGAGCAGGCCCGCTTCCTCAAGCGCTGGCGCGGGCGCGGCACAAGCCTCGTCGTGCTCGACATCCCGCTGCTCTTCGAGACCCGGCGGGATCTGCGCGAATTCGACAAGATCCTCGTCGTCTCGGCGCCGGCCGCCGTGCAGCGCCACCGCGTGCTGCTGCGCGCCGGCATGACGCCCGCACGGCTCGCCGCCATCCTGGCCCGGCAGATGCCGGATGCGGAAAAGCGGCGGCGGGCGGATGTGGTGATCCGCACGGGCCTGTCCCGGCATCACGCCCAAGCCGCGGTGCGGCGCCTGGTGCGCGCCGGCTGAGGCAGCCGCGATCTCCGGGCCGCGGCCGAGCGGCGTGGACGCGCGCCGCCAAGCCGGGCAGGCTCCGCACGAATCCAACGGGTCACGAGGAAGAGAGCAATGGCGGATCGCACAACGGCGCTGGCGCGGGCGGCGGAGATGTTCGACACGGGCGCGCTGAAGGCGAAGCTGACGGAATTCGTCGCCATCCCCTCCACCGCCCAGGACCCGGCCTATGAGGCCGCGCTGCACCAGTATCTCGACCAGGCGATCCGCCCCTGGGTCGAGCGCCTCGGCTTCACCGTCACCATCCATCCCAATCCGCTGGAGGGCTTCGGCCCCATCCTGACGGCCGAGCGCATCGAGGATCCGGCCCGCCCCACCGTGCTGCTCTACGGCCATGGCGACACGGTGCGCGGCATGGATGAGCAATGGAGCCCGGGCCTGACGCCCTGGACGGTCACCGAGCGCGACGGCCTCTGGTACGGGCGCGGCACGGCGGACAACAAGGGCCAGCACATCATCAACCTGATGGCGCTGGAGGC
>JAIYDS010000224.1 GCA_027487385.1 Acetobacteraceae bacterium
GGCTTTGCCCCCTCGCGCTCCCCCAGCAGGAGGCGAGCCTCCTGCACCACCACTTGTCGGAGATGCAAGAACCTGAGGTTCTTGCCGGGGTCGAGGGGCAGCGCCCCTCGCTCTACCCCGCGCAGCAGCTCGTCTTGCTGATGGAGGGCGGCACATCCAGCGCCGGGTTCTCATCAAAGAACCCATCCGGATGCAGCGTGAAGCCGCAGGTGATCACCGGCTGCACCGGGAAATCCTCCGGCCGCGGAATGTGGTGCAGGCCGAAGCTGTGCCAGATCACCAGATCGGTGCCCTCCAGCGGCCGGTCGGCGGCCACATAGGCCGGCAGCCCGTCCCCGCCCGCGCTTGTTCGGATAGCGCCCGGCGGCGAACAGCTCCTCGCCATCGAAGGCCGTCACCCAGAGGTGGCGCGTCATGAAGGCGGCGCGCCGCGTCACCATGGCCTGCGGGTGGGAGAAGGTGGGCAGCGCGTCGCGCGCCAGCAGCCGGTAGGCGGTGGGGGCGCCCATCTCGTTCCGCGCCGTGGTGCTCTCGATCCGCCAGCTTCGGCAGGTGGCGAAATCCGCCATGCGCTGGGCCTCGCTCTCGCGCGCCAGCACCGTCTCGCGCAGGGTGAAGGCATTGCCGTAGGGGTTTTCGGCATCCATCGGCAGGGCGACGGTGTCCAGCTCCACCACCCGGTTCGCCGTGCCGTCCACATCGAGGTCGAGCCGCATGTTGAAGACATGCTGGTGCAGATGCGCATAGACGCCGGGCGCCACCATGGTGCCGAAGCGCGGCGCCTCACCGGGCGAGAGGGCCGCGGTGTTCATGATGCCCGTGGCCTTCACCTCGAAATGGATCGAGCCATCCATGTGGAAATACCAGAACAGCCCGTACTCGTAATTGCCGATGGTGGAGATCGAGGAGATCACCAGCCGCCGCGAACGGCGCACCTCGACCTTCCCGGTAAACAGGTCCGTGTGCTTCCAGAGGATGCCGTGATCCTCCTCATGCAGGCAGATGGCGTTCTCGATGCGATAGGGCTCGCCCGCGCTGTCGTTCAGCCAGCCGTCGAAATAGCGGATGGCGCCCAGGCAATCGCAGCCGAGGGTGAGGGAATTGGCCAGCACGCCGAAGCCGTATTCGCCGACATCGAAGGCGTTCTTGCGGAAATGCCCGCCGCCCGGATGGCCATAGGGCACCACCATTTCGGAGAGGGCGGCGCGGTGCATCACCGGCCGGATGCGGCCCTGATCCTCATAGGTGATGGCGTGCAGAGTCAGCCCCTCGCGCGCGTTGAAGCCCACGCGGAAACGCCATTTCTGCCAATGCACCTCCTGCCCCGTCACGGTGAAGCTCGGCCCCTCGGGCTGGGTGATGTCGAGCGGGCGGATATCCTCGCGGAAGGTCTCGCGGAATTTGGCGGCGTAGTTGCGGTTGCCTATCGGGATCTCGGCCACGCCATAATCATCCACCCGCAGCACCTCGGCGCGGTCGAGGTCGATGACGGCGCAGAGCCCCTCGATGGGGTGGGCGTAGGCATTGTCATCGGGGCTGGTGCGCAGCCAGCAGAAGGTATGGGAGAGGCGGCGGCCTTCCTCATCCGGCAGGCCGTAATTCCCGGCCGACCAAGGATCCACCTGCACCATCTCGATATCGGTGATGCCGCGCCGCGCCAGGGCGGCCAGGAAGCGCGGATCGGCCCGGGCGACGCGGCCGACCAGCAGGATGTCGTCGAACAGGATGCGCGGCCGCACGCCGGGGCGCGGCGTCCAGCTGCGAACCTGCCCCGCGCGCAGATCCACCAGCGCCTCGAAGACGCGGCCATCATGCCGGTCAAAGACGCAGAGGAAGGCGATGCGCGGGAAGGGCTGGCCCGGCTGGAAGGCGGCAAGACTCGCCTTGTCCGGCTCCTGCAGGGCGATGGTCTCGAACATCATCCCGGCGCCGAGGTCGTGCGCGGCGCGCAGCAGGGAGGCCGCGCACCGGATTTCCTCGGCCGAGAGCGGGTCCAGCGGATGGCTGGGATCAGGCATGGACGAGGGCCTCAGGGTTCCTGGAAGGCACGATGGAAGCTGTCCACCACCGGCTGGGTGATGTAGCGCCAGAAGGTGCGGGAGCCGAGCTGGATATGCGCCTCCACCGGCATGCCGGGCGTGAGGAACACCGCCGGCAACCGGGCCAGCTGCTCGGCATCAATGCGGATATGCGCGCGGTAATGGCTCACGCGGGTCTGCGGATCGATCGTGATGTCCGGCGCGACGAAGCTCACCTCGCCATGCAGGAAGGGCACCAGGCGCTGCTTGAAGGCGGGCAGGCGGATTTCCGCCGGCAGGCCGGTGAAGACCACGTCAATGTCCATGGGCTGGACCTGCACCTCGGCGATCAGCCGGTCCCGCACGGGCACCAGCTCCATGGCCGGGTCGCCGGGGCGAAGCACGGCGCCGAGGTTGAAGACGCGCAGATTCACGATGGTGCCATCCTCCGGCGCCACGATGTCGCGGCGGGTGGAGATGTCCGAGGCGGCGCGCAGCCGCTCCTCGACCTCCGCGATGCGGCCCACCACCTCGCGCAGCTCGGTGCCGACCTCTTGCAGGCGCTGGTCCACCGCCTGGCGGGTCTGGCTGTCGGCTTCCTCGACCGCGGCATTGGCCCGGCGGATCTGGCCGGTCAGGTCGGCGATCAGGCCTTCCGTCGCGGCCAATTGGCGTTGCAGCGCCAGAAGCTCGGGCAGGCGGGCCAGGCCCTGCTGCACCAGGCCCCGGCGCATCGCCTCCTCCTGCACCAGCAGCGTCAACTGGCGGCGCGCCGCCTCGATCTGCCCCTGGGCGGAGGTGATGGTGCCCACTGCCTGCTCGCGCCGATTGGCGAGGACGGAGATCTGGCTGGTCAGGCTGGCCTGACGCGCCTGGAACAGGGCGCGCTGACCCGAGACGGCCTCCATCGCCCGCGGCTCGCGGGAGGCCAGGAGTTCGGGCGGGAAGATGACCTGGTCCGCGCGGGCGATTTCGGCGGTGAGGCGGGCCTGCTGCGCCATGAAGGCGTCACGCTGCGCCACCAGCCCGGCCACGGTGGCGCCGGACTGCACGTCATCGAGGCGCATCAGCACCTGCCCTTCGCGCACGCGGTCGCCGTCGCGGACCAGGATCTCGCGCACCATGCCGCCTTCCAGATGCTGGAGCGTGCGGCGCGTGCCCTCGACCTTGATCATGCCGGGCGCGATCGCGGCTTCGGAGAGGGGGGCGAGCATGGCCCAGGCCATGAAGCCGCCGAAGAAGCCGAACATGATCAGCATGCCGAAGAGGACGACGCCGCGGGTGCGCGGGGCCTCCATCTCGATCACCGGCGGGGCGGGAGGCTTTGCGACCGGCGGGCGGACCGGCGGCGGGCTTTGCGTGGTGTCGAGCATCAGGTGCCAGCTCCGCCGGCGGAAGCCAGCTGCACCGGGCGCGGCGGCCCGGCCAGGCGCTTCAGCACATCGGCGCGGGGGCCATAAAGCTCGGCCGCGCCGTCCTTCATGACCAGGACCTTGTCCACCTCCTGCACCAGGGCAGGCCGGTGGGAGACGAGCACCACGGTGACCTCGCGCGCCTTCAATTCCTTGAGGGCGCGGCCCAGCCCGGCCTCACTGTCGCCGTCCAGGTTGCTGTTCGGCTCATCCAGCACGACGAGCTTCGGCCCGCCGAAGAGGGCCCGCGCCAGGCCCACCAATTGCCGCTGCCCGCCCGAGAGATGCGCGCCGCCATCGCCGATCTCGGTCTCATAGCCGGCCGGCAGGCGCAGGATCATCTCATGGCAGCCGGCGAGCTTCGCGGCCTCGAAGACGGCCTCCGGCTCGGCCTCGGAGAGGCGGGCGATGTTCTCGAAGACGGTGCCTTCGAACAATTCCACATCCTGCGGCAGGTAGCCGACATAGCGGCCGAAATCCTCGCGCTGCCATTGGAAGACATCGGCGCCATCCAGCCGGACATGGCCGGCGGTAGGCGGCAGCGTGCCGATCAGCATGCGGATCAGCGTGGTCTTGCCGGCGGCCGAAGGGCCGATGATGGCCAGGCTTTCCCCGGCGGGCAGGGTGAAGTTCACCCCCTTGATCATCGAGACATTCTGGCCGGGGAAATTGTAGCTCACGCGCTCGACCGAGAGCGTGCCGCGGGGGGCGGGCATCGCCATTCCGGCCGGCCGCAGCCGGGGCATGGTGAGGAAGACGCGCAGCCGCCGCAGCGCCGCGCGCGCCTGCACCAGTTGCTTCCAGGAGCCCACCACCTGCTCGACCGGCGCGAGCGCGCGGCCCATCACGATGGAGGCGGCGATGGAGGCGCCCGCGGTCAATTCCTGCTGCAGCACCAGCCAGGCGCCCAGGCCCAGCACGGCGAGCTGGATGGTGAGGCGGAAGAACTTGATCAGCGCCAGGATGATGGCCGCGCGATCCGCCGCCTTTTCCTGCGGGGCCTGCGCATTGCTGAAGGCGCCGCGCCAGCGCTTCAGCACGGCGGGCATCATGCCCATGCTGTCGATCACCTCGGCATTGCGGGCGATGGCCTCGGCCCGGCGATGCCCCTGCATGGCGGCGATGCCGGCGGTCTGCAGGGCCTTGGAGGTGATGGCCTCATTCGTGATGGTGAGCGCGAAGAGGATCAGCGCGCCGCCCAGGGCCAGCCAACCCAGCATCGGGTGCAGCAGGAAGACGAGGGCGATATAGACCGGCACCCAGGGCAGATCGAAGAGGGCGAGCATGCCGGGGGAGCCAAGGAAGCCGCGGCACAGCCCGAGGTCGCGCAGCGCTTCCATGCGGTAACTCCCGCCGCGCAGCTGGCCTTCCACCGCGCGCATGAAGCCTTCCGGCGCCACGCGCTGCTCCACCCAGGATGCGATGCGCTGCATGATCACGCTGCGCACCGCCTCGAGCATGGCGAGGATGGTCAGCGCGAAGATCGCCACCAGGGTGAGGTAGAGCAGCGTGTCGGTGTTGCGCGTGGCCAGCACGCGGTCGAACACCTGCATCATGTAGATGGAGACGGTGAGTTGGAGCAGGTTCACAACGCCGGAGAAGGCACCCACCAGCCAGAATTGCCGGCGGCAGACGGCCAGCGCCTTGCCCAGAGGGGTCTCGCTCAGCGGCGGTTGGCCGCGCATCGCCTGTGATCCGCTCATCGCGAGCCGGTCCTCCAGCGGCGGCTGCCATCAAACCCGAACATCAGCGTCGCATCCTTTTCCACCCGTCGCGGCATCCCGAAACCGTGATCAAACACGGCAGCCAGCCGGGGATCAGCGCCCGGGGGGCCGCCACGGCAATTTACAGATGATACGCCACAACCCTGCTGACGTCGCCACCTTCTGCGGCCCCGGTTTTGGTGCATGTCTCGCCGGCATATGCGCAAAAGATGAACGTCGCCAAGCATTTTTAGACTTCATGACCGCAAGATGTCCAGCATATTCATGTTCCGGCGCGCAGGCGGAAGGTTCGGCGGCGTGACGCCGTCCTCAGGCCAGCATCCAGGCGCCGTCGAGGCCGGATCGGCCAAGCAGAAGCTTCATCCACTCTTCATCCAGGCCCGGCACCGACGCGGGGCTGGGCGCGGCCAGCACTCCATCATCCAATCCTTCCCGCGGCCGCGGTGCGTCAGGCAAGGGACAGGTGTCGGCCTCGACTTCCGCCATCACCGATCCGTCCGGATCTGCCGCGAGCTCCGCCTCGTCCACGGCCAGGCAGACCAGAAGCGCGGCGAGTGTGAGCTCATGCCAGGCCGAGGCGTGCGGAGATCCCATCAGAGTCTCCGCCCCGCCGGCCAGATGGGGCAGGGCGGGGCCCACCGGGACGATGGCGAAGCGCAGATGCAGCGCTTCCCCCGCGGCAGGGCCAGGGGCGATGGGAATCCAGGCGGGAAGCGGCGCGATCATGTCGGAAAATCCTTTTCTGACAGGGCAGGGAAGCGGCTGTAGCGGCGCCGTGCCGAGGCCTCGGGGGGGGGCGGCCCGGCGCGGCCGTCTTCGCCACATGGCGCAGCATGCGCGGGCGAGACTTTCCAAACCGCTAATCCTGGCTTGGCTGCCCCGTTTCGTACCGCGCGGTCCTGCCCTAGTCTGCCCGGCAAAACAAACAGGGAAACGCCTTCATGCTCTCTCGACGTCCCCTCCTGCTCGGCGCGCCTGCCCTTCTCGCGGCGCGGCCGCTGCTCGCCCAGGGCTATCCCACCCGCAGCATCTCCTTTCTCATCCCCTTCGCGCCCGGCGGCGGCACCGACATCATCGCCCGCGCCCTGCAACCCACCCTGCAGGAGGAATTCGGCCAGGCGCTCGCCATGGAAAACCGGCCCGGTGCCTCGGGCACGCTGGCGGTGGGCCAGCTCTCCCGCGCACGGCCGGACGGCTATACGATGCTGATGACCACGGTCAGCGCCTCGGCCGTGGTGCCGCCGCTGCTCAACCCGCCGCCCTTCGACATCTATCGGGACCAGACGCCGGTGGTGCTGGCCGGCACGGTGCCGCTGGTGGGCGTGGTGCCGCTCAGCTCGCCCGTGCGGGATTTCGAGGGGTTCCTGGCCCATGCCCGCGCCAATCCGGGCGTGCTGAACTATTCCTCCTCCGGCGTCGCCACCCAGCAGCATCTCGCGGCCGAGTTGCTCTCCGCCCAGGCCGGACTGCGCATGACGCATGTGCCCTTCCGCGGCACCGGCCAGGCGGTGACGGAGATCCTGGCCGGCCGCATCGACATCGCCTTCGACACCCTGCCCACCTATCTGCCGCATATCCGCGCCGGCCGGGTGCGGGCCATCGCGACGACCATGCCGCAGCGCGTCTCCTGGCTGCCCGATATCCCGACGGTGGCGGAGAAGGGCTTTCCCGGCTTCGACGCCAATGTCTGGTACATGGTGATGGGCCCGCCCGGCCTGCCGGAGCCGATCGTCGCGCGCTGGGTGGCGGGGGTGAATCGCGGGCTGAACGATGCCGGCGTGCGCGCGCGCATCAGCGACGCGGGCTTCCTGCCCGGCGGCGGCACCCAGGCCGATGCGGCGGCGCTGCTGCGGCGTGATGCCGAGCGCTATGCGAATGTGATCCGGCAGGCGGCCATCAAGCTGGACTGATCAGCCGAAGCGCCAGTCGCCGATCTCCACCGCCGTCTCGATGAAAGCGCGCAGCTTCGCCGGGATCAGCCGCGCCGCCGGCCAGGCGATCTGGATCGGCAGGAGCGGCGGCTCGAACTCCCGCAGCACGCGGACCAGCCGGCCTTCGGCAATCGCCGCGCGCGCCTGATAGGCCAGCACCATGGTCAGGCCACCCCCACGCTCGGCGGCGCAGAGCGCGGCATCGGCGCTGTTGGTGACGAGGCGTGGCGCGATGGGCACGCGCTCCTCCACACCATCACGCGACAGGCGCCATTCCTCGGCCCCCTCGAAGGCGGAGAAGCGGATGATGCGATGCGCCGTGACGTCGCGCGGGTCCTGCGGCGTGCCGTGTTCGGCGAGGTAGCCCGGCGCGGCCACGATGATGCGCCGCGTCTCGCCCAGCCGGCGCGCGACCAGGCCGGAATCGGGCAGGTGGCCGATGCGGATGGCGCAATCCACGCCATCCTCCACCATGTTCACCCAGCGGTCCGAAAGCTGGAGCTGCCCCTGCACGCCATCATGGCGGTTGAGGAATTCGGCCATCAGTGGCGCCACATGCAGCCGGCCGAAGACGGCGGGCGCCGAAACCACCAGGCGCCCCACCGGCGTCAGCCGCTCAGATTGCGCGAATTCCTCGGCCTCGGCCAGCTCGGCCATGATGCGCCGGGCGCGCTCCAGGTAATGGGCGCCGGCCTCGGTCAGCGTGACCGAGCGCGTGGTGCGGGCCAGCAACCGCACGCCCAGATGCGCCTCCAGCGCCGCCACATGCCGCGTGATCGCCGAGGGCACGAGGCCCAGATGCCGCGCGGCGGGGGCGAAGCCGTGCTGGTCCACCACGGCGATGAAGGCGGAGATGGCGGCGAAGCGGTCCATGAATTATTGCACCACAAGCAATGATGAAGTTCCAAGAACGAAAATTATCGTACAGGGAGCAATGACGCATATCCCTTCCTGTCGCGGCGGGATCCTCCGGCCGCCCCAGAAGTGGACATCCCATGACCCGTCTTGTGACCCATCCCTCGATCGAAGCCGCCCCCGAGGCCTCGCGCCCCTTTCTCAACGCCGTGCAGAAGCAGCTGGGCTCCGTGCCGAACCTGTTCCGCACCGTCGCCAGCAGCCCGGCCGCGCTGGAGGGTTATCTCGGCCTGAGCGGCGCGCTGGCCAAGGGCAGCCTGCCAGCCCCGACGCGCGAGCGCATCGCGCTGGCCGTCGCCGAGATCAATGGCTGCGACTATTGCCTGGCCGCCCACAGCTATCTGGGCAGCAACCTCGCCAGGCTCGACGCCGCCGAGATCGCCGCCAACCGCGCCGGCTTCTCGAATGATCCGAAGGCCGATGCCGCCGTGCGTTTCGCCGCCAAGGTGGCGCGCGAGCGCGGCCATGTGGATGACGACGCGCTGCGCCTGGTGAAGCTCGCCGGCTACAGCGATGCGCAGATCGTCGAGATCGTCCTCCACGTCGCGCTGAACACCTGGACCAACTACCTCAACGAGGTGGCCCAGACCGTCGTGGACTTCCCCGCCGTGGCGCGCGCCGCCTGACCCCGCGTGGCGCCGCTGCGCCCGCGGCGGCGCCCCTTCCGCACGAAGAGGCTCCCATGACCATCT
Source organism: Acetobacteraceae bacterium (assembly GCA_027487385.1). GTDB lineage: Bacteria > Pseudomonadota > Alphaproteobacteria > Acetobacterales > Acetobacteraceae > Roseococcus. The sequence goes on from JAIYDS010000224.1 coordinate 8,693, forward strand.
CCCATCGCACCGTCACCCTGGACGGCACCACGATCTTCTACCGCGAGGCCGGCGACCCCACGGCGCCCACGCTGCTGCTGCTGCACGGCTTCCCGACCTCCTCCCACATGTTCCGCAACCTGATGCCGGCCCTGGCCGACCGCTTGATCTGGTCGCGCCCGACCTGCCCGGCTTCGGCTTTTCCGAGGCACCGGACCGCGCCGGCTTCACCTACAGCTTCGACCATCTGGCCCAGGTGATGGAGCATTTCACCGAGCAGCCTGGCCTCACACGCTTCGCCCTGCTGGTCTTCGACTATGGCGCGCCGATCGGCTTCCGCCTGGCGCTGAACCATCCTGAGCGCATCACCGCCATCGTCAGCCAGAATGGCAATGCCTATGAGGAAGGGCTGAGCACCGGCTTCAGCCCGATGCAGGCCTATTGGCAGGACCCCACCGCCGAAAACCGGGCGGCGCTGCGCGGCTTCCTCGCCGCCGGAACCACGCGCTGGCAATATGTGACCGGCGCACACGACGAAAGCGCCGTGGCGCCCGAGGCCTTTACGCTGGACCAGGCGCTGCTGGACCGGCCGGGGCTGGACGAGATCCAACTCGATCTCTTCCTGGACTATCAGTCCAACGTCGCCCTCTACCCGGCGATCCAGGCCTATTTCCGCGCGCATCAGCCGCCCTTCCTGGCGACCTGGGGGAAGCACGACCCCTTCTTCCTGCCGCCCGGCGCCGAAGCCTTCCGCCGCGACCTGCCCCAGGCGGAAATCCACCTGCTGGATGCCGGCCACTTCGCCCTGGAGACGCGCGGCACCGAGATCGCCGCGCTCGTCCGTGAGTTTCTCGACCGCCACCCGTCCTGATGCCAGGGGCGGCGCGGCTTGGCGCCGGCGCCGCCCTGTCACAGGCTTGAGACCGAGGAGAACCCACATGTCCCGCCCGCCCTTCCCGCCCTTCACCGCCGAGACCGCCGCCCAGAAGGCCCGTATGGCCGAGGATGCCTGGAATGGCCGCGACCCCGCCCGCGTGGCGCTGGCCTATACCGAGGATAGTCGCTGGCGGAACCGCGCCGAATTTCTGCAGGGCCGCGCCGAGATCGAGGCCTTCCTCACGCGCAAATGGACGCGCGAACTGGAATACCGCCTCATCAAGGAGGTTTGGGCCTGGCACGGCAACCGCATCGCCGTCCGCTTCGCCTATGAGTGGCGCGACGACAGCGGCCAGTGGTTCCGCAGCTACGGCAATGAGAATTGGGAATTCGACGAGCACGGCCTGATGCGAACCCGCATCGCCTCGATCAACGACCTGCCGATCCGCGCCGACCAGCGCCTGTTCCACTGGCCGCAAGGCCGCCGCCCGGAGGATCATCCGGGCCTTTCGGAGCTGGGCTTGTGAACCAGATCCCCTTCAGCCCCAGCATCCGCGCGGTGCAGGACCGCAAGACCACCCGCCCGCGCCATGCCGAGATGGATTTCCGCGCGCGCATCACGCCCGACCTGGCGGCCTATATCGCCGCGCAGACCAGCTTCTACATGGCCACCGCCAGCGCGGAGGGGCAGCCCTATATCCAGCATCGCGGCGGGCCGGCGGGCTTCCTGCATGTGCTCTCGCCCACCCAGCTCGGTTTCGCCGACTTCAAGGGCAACAAGCAATACATCTCCCTGGGCAACCTGGCCGAGAACCCCAAGGCCTTCCTCTTCCTGATGGACTACGCCCATCGCCGCCGCATCAAGCTCTGGGGCACGGCGCGCGTGGTGGAGGATGACCCGGCCCTGCTCCAGGCGCTGCGGCCCGAGGGATATTCCGGCATCCCGGAGCAGGCGATCCTCTTCGACGTGACGGCCTGGGACGCGAATTGCCCGCAGCACATCCCGCAGCGCTTCGAGGCGGCGGATGTGGCCGCCGCCCTGGCCCAGCGTGATGCGCGGATTGCCGAGCTGGAGGTGCAATTGGCGATGCGGGACGGGAGATAAAAATAAAAGGGCCTCCGGCGGCTGGGGCCATTGGCCCCAGACCCCGATTCCTCGGCGCCCGATAACGTGATTTCCCCAGGGCTGGCCTTGCCGTAAACAGCCGCATGCCCTCCGCATCCGAAATTCAGGCCCGGCGCGTGCAGCGCTATTATCGCTGGCTCGATGGCATCTCCTTCTACCGGGAGCGCCGCGCGGCCGGGGAGCAGGTGCACCCCGTGCACCGCGCCCTCGCCGATCCCGAGGGCGGGCCACCCTCGCCCCTGGTGATCCATCGCCTGATGCTGGCCGGGCTCGACCTGCCCGCCACGCCGCGCGTGCTCGATGCCGGCTGCGGCTATGGCGCCACCATGCTCGACCTGGCGCCGCAGCGCGGCGGGGATTGGACCGGCCTCACCCTCTCGCCCGAGCAGGCGGCGCGCGGCAATGCCGCCATCGCCGCGGCCGGGCTGGCCGAGCGCGTGCGCGTGCTCGTGCGCTCCTACGACGCCCCGCCCGAAGGGCCCTTCGACCTGATCTACGGCATCGAAAGCCTGATCCACAGCGCGGATCCGGCCGCGACGCTGCGAGGCCTCGCCGCCCGCCTCGCGCCGGGTGGGTTTCTCCTGGTGGTGGATGACATGCCGGAGCCCGGCCTGCCGCCCGAGCCCGCCACGCGGCTGGCCGAGTTCAAGCGCTTCTGGCGCTGCCCGGTGGCGCCGGACCGGGCCAGCTGGATCACGGCGCTGGAGGCTGCCGGCCTGGCCCTGATCGCTGAGCGCGACCTCAATCCGCTGCTGCAGGTGCGGGGCATGGCGGCGGTGGCGCCGCGCCTGGCCCAGCTTCGCCGCCAGAGCTGGCTGCCGCGGCGGCTCGGCCTCGGCGTGCGGGCTGAGGCGGAGATCGGCGGCCTGCTGCTGGAAAGCCTGCAGACCGAGGGATGGGTGCATTATCGCCTGCTGGCGGCACGCCGCAGCTGATCGGCGTTTCCTCGGCCGGGGACGCCCTGTATAGGGGGCCAAACGCCGGAGGATGCCCCATGACCCCGACCCGTCGCGCGCTGTTCGCGCTCCCCGCCCTGGCGACGCCCGCCCTGATCGGTCCAGCCGGCGCCCAGCCCGCCTGGCCCGACCGGCCGGTGCGCATCATCGTGAGCTTTCCTGGCGGCTCGACGCCGGATATCGCGGCCCGCGCGGTGGCCACGCATCTGCAGCAGGTGTTTGGCCATCCCTTCGTGATCGACAACCGCGCCGGCGGTGGCGGCACCATCGGCGCCGAGGCGACGGCGCGCGCGACGGATGGCCACACGCTGGGCGTCACCATCGGCGGCCCGGGCTCGATCGCGAAGATCCTCAATCCGGCCCTGGGCTATGACCCGACGACGGACCTCCAGCCTGTCTCCCTGCTGGCGCGCATGCCCCTCGTGCTGGCGGTGAACCCGCAGGTGCCGGTGCGCAGCGTGGCCGAGCTGGTGGCCTATGCCCGCGCCAATCCGGGCAAGCTGAATTACGGCTCGGTCGGCGCCGGCAGCACCGGGCACATGCTGGTGGCCGAGATGGCGGCAAGGCTGGGGCTGGACATGACGCATGTGCCCTTCCGCTCGGTGCCGCAATCCGTGACCGAGATCGTCGCCGGGCGCATCGAGCTGATGGCGGCCGCGGCGGGCGCCGTGCTCGGCCAGGTGCGGGCCGGCCAGGTGCGGGCGCTTGCGGTCTCCGGCGACGCGCGCATGGCGCAGCTCCCGGATGTGCCGCTGCTGACCGAGGCGGGCGAGCCGGGCGCGGGCATCTACGCCTGGATCGGCCTTTTCGCCCCCACCAACATGCCCGCCGAGCGCGTGGCGCGCATCGCGCAGGAGGTGGGCCGGGCGCTCTCCAACCCCGAGACCGGCCGCGCGCTGGAGGCGGCCGGCTTCGAGCCGCTGGGCACGCCGCCCGCGCTGTTGCGGGCGCTGATCCAGTCCGAGGTGGCGCATTGGGGGCCGATCATCCGCCGGCTGAACATCCGCCCGGAGAGCTGAGGTTCAGCGCGTCGCGCGGCCCTCCGCGCGCTCAGCGTGTCGCGCGGCCCTCCGCGCGCTCAGCGTGTCGCGCGGCCCTCCGCGCGCTCAGCGTGTCGCGCGGTCCACCGCGCGGCCGGCCCGTTCGGCGGGGCCGCTTGGCGGGGCCGCTTGGCGGGGCCGCTTGGCGGGTCCACCACATCCCGCACCGATTCGGCGGCGCGGTCGAGGCTTTGCCCGGCGCGCTGCGCGGGGCCGGCCGGTGGTCCGCAGGCCACGAGGGCGAGGGCAAGCAGGGGAAACAGGCAAAGGGCGCGGGTCATTCTTGGCCTTGGGGCAGGGGTTCTGCAGTCAGGAACGCCGTTCCGCGCGGTGGGTTGGCTGTCACCACAAAAAAAAGGGCGGCGCCTGACGGCGCCGCCCCGTATCGTGCCGCGGGCGCGGCTTACTTGTGCCCGCCGGCCGCCTGGTCCCGCGTCTTGTAGAGCGAGAAGATGATGCCGCCCGCGATCAGCGCGCCGGTGACGCCCAGCGAGAAGGCCGGGTCCAGCTTCCCGAAGATCTGGTTCCAGAAGATCTTCACGCCGATGAAGACCAGCACCATGGCCAGCGCGTACTTCAGATACTCGAAGCGATGCACCATGGCGGCCAGCGCGAAGTAGAGGGCGCGCAGGCCGAGGATGGCCATGATGTTCGCGGTGTAGACGATGAAGGTGTCGGTCGTGATGGCGAAGATCGCCGGCACGCTGTCCACCGCGAAGATCAGGTCGGCGATGTTGATGATGACCAGCGCCAGGAAGAGCGGCGTGGCCGTCAGCGCGAGCTTGCCGGTCTTGGGGTCTGGCTCGCGGACGAAGAACTTCTCGTCATGCAGCGTGTCGGAGACGCGCATATGCTTGCGCATGAACTTCACGACCGGGTTCTTCGAGATGTCCGGCTCCGTCTCCGGCACCATCAGCATCTTGATGCCGGTGCCGATCAGGAAGGCGCCGAAGATGAAGAGGATCCAGGAATACTCCTGCACCAGGGCCGCGCCGACCGCGATCATGATACCACGCAGCACGATGACGGCGATGATGCCCCAGACCAGCGCGCGGTACTGGTATTTCCGCGGGATGGCGAAGTAGCCGAAGATCAGGCTGATCACGAAGACATTGTCGATCGACAGCGCCTTCTCGATGAAATAGCCGGTGAAGAAGGTGATGCCGGCATGCGTTCCATCGCTCGTGGTGATGTAACCCGCGTTGTAGGCCCACCAGATGGCGGCGCCGTAGACCATCGCGAAGGCGATGTAGAAGGCGGAGAGCACCAGGCTCTCCTGGATGCCCATCTCCTTGTCTTCCTTGTGCAGCACGCCAAGGTCGAAGGCGAGCAAGGCGACGACGATGGTCAGGAAGCCCGCCCACATCCAGATCGGCTTGCCGACCCATTCCATCAAAAGAAAATCCATGATCTCTACTCCTCTGAGCGGGGCCAGATGGTTTTGCCCCGCGTGATGGCAAAAACATCCGACATCACGCGGGTGAAGTTTCGCTTCACCCGCGCCAGAGGGGCCCGGATAGCGCGCTTCATGACGCAATCCTTACGCGGATGCAAGAGTGCGCTGAATCCAGGCTGAATGAATTTGCTATTGCGTCGGCTCCATCCGCGTCCCACATGTCAGTCATGGCGGGAGGGTGTTTGCGCTCGGCGCGCGCGCGCACTAGGTTCCCGCCGACATAAGCACCACGGGATCGAGGCGCGACGATGGGTTCTTTCAGCATCTGGCATTGGTTGGTTGTTCTTCTGGTTGTCCTGCTGCTTTTCGGCAGCGGTAAGATCAGCGGCCTGATGGGCGACGTCGCGAAGGGCATCAAATCCTTCAAGGCGAACATCAAGGAAGAGGAAAAGCCGGCAGACGCCTCCATGGCGGCGGAATCAGCCCCGCCGGCCGGCACCATCGCCGGCCCGCAGGGCGCCACGGCCACCGCCACGACGGCCGAGCCTGCCCCGGGCACGACGACGGCCGCCGCGCCGGCCACCGGCCGCCCCGCCGCCTGAACGGCGCGCCGGGGGTGACCCGGCGCCATTTCGGAGACCGCCGTGATTCCAGCCGACGCGACCGAGGCGATCCGCGCCGCCGGGCGCCGGATGGATGCGCGGGGCTGGGTGCCCGCCACCGCGGGCAACATCTCCATTCGCCTGGCCGATGGCCGGGTGGCCATCACCCGCTCCGGATTTCACAAAGGCTTCATCCCGGAAGATGGCGTGATGGCCGTTGACCTGGACGGCCGGCCCGAAGAGAGCAACCTTCGCCCCTCGGCCGAAACCGGCTTGCATTGCGGCATCTACCGCCGCTTTGCCGCTGCCGGTGCCGTGCTGCATGGGCATTCGGTCCCGGCGACCGTGCTCTCCCGCTTGGCCGGGCCGCACATCACGCTCGCGGGCTACGAGTTGCTGAAGGCCTTCCCGGGCCTGCCCACGCATGAGGCGGCGATTCGCCTTCCCGTCTTCGACAATGACCAGGACATTCCCCGGCTGCAGGCGCGCGTGACGCAGGCCTGGGATGCGGATCCGGCCACCCCGCCGGGGTATTTGATCCGCGGCCACGGGGTCTATGTATGGGGCGAGGACATGCCCGGCGCCCTGCTGCGCCTGGAGGCACTGGAATTCATGCTCGCCTGCGAGCTCGAAACACGGAGAATGCCGCGATGAGCCGTTTGACCGTCTGGGACGCGACCACGAAGGAGGAGATCCTCCGCACCGAGGACGCGCAGGAAATCGCCGCCACGCTGAAGAATGTGGGCGTGCGCTTCGAGCGCTGGCCGGTGGCGCCGCTGCCGAAAGGCGCGCCCGCCGAAGTCGTGCTGGCCGCCTACAAGCCCCATCTGGACGCCTTCCTGGCGGAAACCGCCGCCGGCACCGCCGATGTCATCCAACTCACGCCCGACCACCCGATGAAGGGCGCGCTGCGCGAGAAATTCCTGAAGGAGCACATCCACACCGAGGATGAGGTCCGCTTCTTCCACGAAGGTGCGGGCAATTTCGTGCTGCACCTGAATGGCCGGGTCTATGACGCGCATTGCACCCAGGGCGATCTGATCAGCGTGCCGGCCAATACCCAGCATTGGTTCGACAGCGGCGATGCGCCGGATTTCACCGTGCTGCGCGTCTTCACCGACACCAGCGGCTGGACGCCGCACTACACCGGCACGGACATGGCCGAGCGTTTTCCGGTCGTGGTCGGCTAGCGCCTTTCCCCACGAAGCTCTCGGCGGCGCAACTGCCGCGTTGCGGCGTTTTCGCCGCCGAAATCTTCGTGGGGGGGCCGTTTTGGCGCTGCGTTTGGTTGGCCTGCTCCGTTGCCGCGGCAAAGCCGCGGCGCCGACCTGGGGGCCCTTGGCATGAGTGAGGTTCGGTCGGTGATCACGCATATCCTCTCGGACATCGAGGGCACGACCACCGCGATCGCCTTCGTGCATCGCAGCCTGTTTCCTTATGCCGCCTCGGCGCTGGAGGATTTTCTCGCCCGGCATGGCGAGGCGCCGGAGGTCGCGGCCATCCTGGCGGATGTGCCGGGGGACAAGCTGGCCACCCTGCGCGGCTGGATGGCCGCGGATGCGAAGGTGACCCCGCTCAAGGCCCTGCAGGGGCTGATCTGGGCGCAGGGCTATGCGGATGGTGCGCTGCGCGGCCATCTCTGGCCGGATGTCGCGGAGCGACTGCACGCCTGGCACGGGCGGGGCCTGCATCTGGCAATCTATTCTTCCGGCAGCGAGCAGGCCCAACGCCTGCTCTTCCGCCATTCCGAGGCGGGCGATCTGGAGCCGCTCTTCGAGGGCTTCTTCGACACGCGCGTGGGCCCGAAGCGTGAGGCCATCAGCTACACCCGCATCGCCACCGCCTGGGGCGCCGCACCTGGCAGCATCCTTTTCCTCTCCGATGTCGCGGAGGAGCTGGATGCGGCGCGCGTCGCCGGCCTCGCCACCTGCCAGCTGGTGCGCGCGGAGGATGGCACGCAGCCCGCCGGGCGCCATCCGGAAGCGGCGGATTTCCGGGCCGTGGATGCGCTCCTCGCCGCGTGACACGGCGCAGGGCCAGGGCTAGAACCGGCGCGACCGCCATCCCCGCGGAGTATCGCGCATGCTGACGACCTATACCGTCGAGAACGGCCACCTGGCGGTGCGCGATCACGATCGTGACGCGGAAGCCTTGCGCCGCGCCGTCTGGATTGACCTATTGCAGCCCTCGCGGGAGGAGGAGCATGCGGTCCAGAGCGCGCTGGGCCTTGAGGTGCCGACGCGTGAGGAGATGCAGGAGATCGAAAGCTCCTCCCGCCTCTATCGCGAGGATGACAACCTCGTCCTCACGGCGAATTTCCTCTACGGGGCGGATACCGGGGATTTCAACTCCACCCCGATCTCCTTCGTGCTGACGGCGACTGCGCTGATCACCGTGCGCTACGCCACGCCCAAGGCCTTTCCCGTCTTCACCGCGCGCTGCCAGAAATCCCCCGCGCTCGTCAGCAGCGGGGATGCGGTGATGCTGCACCTGTTCGAGCAGATCGTGGACCGGCTCGCCGATATCCTGGAGCGGATCAGCGCGGATATGGACCGCGCCAGCCACAACATCTTCCAACGCGGCATGACCGACCCCGCCAACAAGCGGGACCGCAACCTGAAGGATGCGTTGCTCACCCTGGGCCAGGTGGGGGAGGTGACCACGCGCGCCTCGGAAACCCTGCTGGGGCTGAGCCGCATCCTCACCTTCGTCAGCGCCGAGAAGGCGACGGCGGTGCGCAAGGAGAATCAGGGCACCATCAAGACGCTGGTGCGGGATGTGCGCTCCCTCGTGGAATACGCGAATTTCCTGAACAACAAGGCGACCTTCCTGCTGGACGCCACGCTCGGCATCATCAATGTCGAGCAGACCAACATCATCAAGACCTTCACCGTGGTCAGCGTGGCGCTGATGCCGCCCACGCTGATCGCCAGCATCTACGGCATGAACTTCCAGCACATGCCCGAGCTGGAATGGAGCTTCGGCTACCCACTGGCGCTGGGCCTGATGGTGGCCACCGCCGTGCTCCCGATCTGGTATTTCAAGCGCAAGGGTCTGCTGTAGCCCCTGCCCCGCGATCAGAGCCGGAAGGCCTGCCGCGCATAGAGCTTCCAGGCGCCGCCCTGCTTCTTCCAGACCTGCAGGATGCCGATGTTCACCGGCGTGATCCGCCCGCCGCCCGTGGTGTGGCCGGTGAAGGTGTGGCGCACGATGGCGTCATCGCCATTCACCTGGATGGTCTGATTGGTGATGTTGATCTCGCCGAAGGGGTTTCCGCGTTCCACGAGATTGGCGATGAACTGCGCCCGGTTCTCGATGCGCCCGGCGGAATGGCCATAGCTCACCGCCTCATGCGTCAACGCCTCCAGCGCGGCGCGGTCGGGGTTGAGCATGGCGCGCGTCAGGGCCGTGACGGCCTGGGCCACGGCCTGTTCCTCGGCCGGCTGCGCCTGGGCCAGGACGGGAACTGCGGCCAGCAGGGCAAGCGCCCCGAGATAGCGACGATGGATGCTCATGATGTCCTCCCTGGCCGATGTTTCCCGGCCGGAAGGAAGGCTAGGCCCGCCGGTCGGTGCCGTCCATCAGGTCCGCAGCGGTGGCTCCACCGGCGCCGCCACCGACCCCACCAGCCGCCGGATCGCCGCCACGAAGGGCGGCGTGTCCCAGGCGGCATCGCCTTCCAGCCGCGCGCGTTCCTGGCCCTGGCGGTCCACGATGATCGTCGTCGGCAAGCCGCGCGCGCCCATCGCCCGCGCCGCGGCGCCCCGAGGATCGAGCCAGATGCCAAGGCTGCTCAGCCCCACGCGTTGGTAGAAGGCCTCCACCACCGCCCGCCCGCCGCGATCGGAGGAAAGCGGCAGCACCGCGATACGCTCGGCCGCCAGCATGCGCGCGAGGCGCTCCAGCGCCGGCATCTCGGCCACGCAGGGCGGGCACCAGGTGGCCCAGAGGTTGATGACGAGGCCCTGGCCCGGGAAATCGGCGAGGCTCTTCTCGGCCCCCTCGGCGTCCAGGAAGGTGAAGGCGGGCAGGGGGCGCGTCGCCTCACGCAGGCGCTCGATCCCGGCCGCGGCGCGCGCGGCTTGCGTGCCAAGCAGGGCGGGCGCTAGGACCAAGCCAGCCAGCGCGCGGCGCGATGTCAAAACGGAAGCCATATCCTCGTGTCCATCCCCAACGAAACCAACACCAACCAGCAATGGGGCGGCCGCTTCGCCGAGGGCCCCTGGGCGATCATGCAGGCGATCAACGCCTCGATCGGCTTCGATGCCAAGATGTGGCGCCAGGACATCCGCGGCAGCCTCGCCCATGCCGCCATGCTGGCCCATGTAGGGATCATCACGCCGGATGACGAGGCCGCCATCCGGAAGGGCCTCGCCGAGATCGCCACTGAGATCGAGGCCGGCAAGTTCGAGTGGTCCGAGGCCCTCGAAGACGTCCACATGAACATCGAGGCCCGCCTGACCGAGCGCATCGGCGAGGCCGGCAAGCGCCTGCACACCGCGCGCAGCCGCAATGACCAGGTGGCCACCGATTTCCGCCTCTGGACGCGGGATGCGATGGATGGGCTGGCCGCCCAGATGCTGGATTTGGTTCGCGCCTTCGTCGCCCGCGCCGAGGAGCATGCCGGCACCATCATGCCCGGCTACACCCATCTCCAGCCCGCCCAGCCCACCACCTTCGGCCACCACATGCTGGCCTATGCCGAGATGATCTGGCGCGACCGCGGCCGCATGCTCGACGCCCGCGCCCGGCTCAATGAATGCCCGCTCGGCTCGGCCGCCATGTGCGGCACGGGCTTTCCGATTGATCGCCACGCCACGGCCGCTTCCCTTGGCTTTGACGGCCCCACGCGCAACAGCCTGGACGCCGTGGGCAGCCGCGACTTCGCCATGGAGTTCCTGGCCGCCTGCGCCATCTGCGCGACGCATCTCTCGCGCCTGGCGGAGGAGATCGTGATCTGGACCAACCCCTCCTTCGGCTTCGTGAAGCTCTCGGACGGGCTGACCACCGGCAGCTCCATCATGCCGCAAAAGCGCAACCCGGACGCGGCCGAGCTGGTGCGCGGCAAGACGGGCCGCATGACGGGCAACCTCGTCGGCCTGCTGACCGTGGTGAAGGGCCTGGCGCTGACCTATGCGAAGGACCTCCAGGAGGACAAGGAAGGCGTCTTCGACTCTGCCGAGAACCTGACCCTCTGCCTCGCGGCCACCGCCGCCATGGTGCGCGACATGCAGCCCAATATCGCGCGCATGGCCGCCGCCGCCGGGGATGGCTTCTCTACAGCGACGGACCTTGCGGATTGGCTGGTGCGCGAATTGAAGCTGCCCTTCCGGGATGCGCATCATGTCACCGGCAAGCTGGTCGCGAAGGCGGAGGGAATGGGGGTGGATCTTTCGGGCCTGACCATCGTCGAGATGCGCGAGGTGGAGCCGCGCATCACCGACAGCGTCTTCGGCGTGCTGAGCCCGGCGGCCTCCGTGGCCTCCCGCCGCTCCTATGGTGGCACGGCGCCGGAAAATGTCCGCGCCATGGTGGCGGCCTGGAAGGAGCGCCTGGCATGAGGGCCATCGCCGTCACGCTGCTGGCGGCGCTGGCGCTGGCCGGCTGCGGCCGCGTCGGCCCGCCGCGGCCGCCTGGCCCGGCGGACCAGATCACCTATCCACGCGCATACCCCGCGCCGACGGCCGAGGAGCGCGCCGAAACCAACGCCCGCCGCGCCGCCCAGGGCCTGCCGCCCCTGCCGCCGCCGCGCTGAGGTTGACTCCCGCGCTGCGCCCGCCTATTTCGCTCGCTCCCCGGGGGGCGCCCACGCTTTTCCCCGCAACCCTTTTCGCGTTTTGTGAGTCCGCGCCATGAAGATCCGCAACAGCCTGAAATCCGCCAAGTTGCGGGACAAGAACTGCGTGGTGGTGCGCCGCCGCGGCCGCCTCTATGTGCTGAACAAGA
>JAIYDS010000085.1 GCA_027487385.1 Acetobacteraceae bacterium
CGCACCACCGCCGAACCGATGAAGCCAAAGCCGCCCGTGATAAGAAGTGTCAAGAAGCCTCCATGCGCTCTGCCGCAAGATCAGCGCGGCCGTTAGATGCAATCGGCGGCAAGGTCAAGCAAAGACGCTCTCCGCGGGAACAGGATCCCTCTCCACGGAAGAACCGGTCGAGCTAAGAACAGGCGCGGGAAGCGCAACAGGTTCAGCGATGCGAAGATCATCAGGAATTCGCCAGATGTTGAGGCGCTGAGCGGATGAATGCGGCGGGAGCAGGCCATCCCGAGGGCTGGCGGCCTGGGATGCCGGACGGGCAAAAAACCCTGGCTGACGCAAGCACCGGGGCATGGGGCCCGAGCGCCGGGAGCAGCGATCAGCAGAGGGCCCGGCTGGACAAACCCCCGGCTCGGGGCGAGTGTCCGGTCGCACACCGGCGAGGAATTCGACGATGCCAAGCGCGACGATCTGGCCCGATCCCGAGCCCACTGCCGAGAGCGAAGTGGGGAACGACCAGACTGCCTCTCCGAGCCTGCCGATGATCCTGGTGCCCGCGGCCGATCTCGCCGCGCTGCGCATCTTCTGGCCCACGAGCCTGCCCTTGGTCCCGCTCGAAGAAGCGCCGCATGGCTTCGTGCTGGACCAGGGCGAGGGCCCGCAAGCCCTGGCCAGCCCCCCTGCCCTGCTTCTTGCCCTGCTGGCCGCCTCGCCCGCCGGCCTTGCGCTGATGGAACGCTTCGGCCACTGGGTCGCAGAGCGCACCGCCGAGCGGCCGCCCCCGCCGCGGCTTGTGAGGGATCCTGCCGATTTGACACCGGCGCTGGCTGGGCTGGCCGAGGTGGCGATGGTGAAGCTGGGCGCCCAGGCGGGGCTGGCCGTCTCCGCGCTGCGCAGCCTCGCCGAACTCCGCCGGGTGCGGGAAGACCAGCAGCAGCGGCTCACCGCGCTCGAGGACTTCGTCACCGCCAGCCACCGCCAGCCGCATGAGCTTGCCTTCAACGAGGCGCGGGATCCGGGTGCGGCGCAGCTCGAACTGGGCGGGCGAGACGGACCTCAGCGCATCAGCCAGTTGCTCCCGGTGGCAAGCCTCGGGGTCTCGGCCATTGCGCTGCATCTGGGGCAGCCTGCCCTCACCGACATCGCCGAGCTGAAGGTCACGCTGGAAAGCGTCGAGGACGGGATGGAGCACGCCACCTGGCATGTGCCGCCGGAATTGCACGGCGCGGGCTGGATCATCCTGGGTCTCGAGCGCGGGATTGCGGGGCTGCGGCGCACGCTGCGCCTGGTGCTGCGGGTGCCGGCCTTCCAGGGGACCGCCTTGCTCAGCCTGGGCGGGCCGCAACCGCTGCCGATGTTCCGCGTCTGCGATGCTGCGGGCGCACCGGTGGCCCCGGCCAGCCTCGCGCTGCAGGTCTGGATCGGCCTGCCCGGCGTGCCGCCCCCGGCAGATGCGGTGGACCGCCTGCCGGAAGGCGTCAGCCCGCCGGCGCCCATGGCCGCACCGCCACTCTTGGCCGTGCCAGCCCCCCCACCGCCAGCCCCCCCACCGCCTGCCCCCCCCACGGCCGAGGGGCCCCGCCTCGGAACAGGCGTGCAATTCGCCCAGGTCCGGCTGGACGAGTTGCATGAAGACCCGAGCTACCGCCACCTCGACCTCTCGGTGCTCGGCTTGGGCACCGGGCCGCACGACTGGCCGCATGTGAAGTTCAAGGTCTCCGAGATGCGGGGCATCCACGCGCTGGAATTCCGCCGCGGCGCCGGCTGGCCCGAGATGTTCGAGGAATTCCCCGAGGCCGAGGTGGACGCCTTCAGCGAAGTCTGGCGTCTGCGCGACATCAGCCGTGCGGAGCCGGTGTTGGAGAGCCTGCCCGCCACAGCCGATCGCGCGCTGCTGCGATCCCTGCTGGAGGTGCTTCCCGAGTTGATCGAGACGCTCGGCGTCCAGGGGGATCTCACGCCAGAGGCCGCCATCGCCTGGCGCGATGCCGTCTTCCGCAAGACCCGCTCGCCATCGCCCGGCTGATTGTCATGGACGGCCATGCCCCCCGGATCGCCGCGATCATCCCGGCCTGGCGCCAGCCCGCCTTGCTCGCCGAAGCGATCATCTCGGTTCTCCGGCAGGAGGCGGCAGCCCGCGCCGCAGCCATCATCGTCGATGATGGCTGCGACTTCCCGGAGACACGGGAGACCGCCTTGAGCTTCGCGCGGGCGCATCCCGGCCGCGTCCATTACTTTCGGCGGCGCAATGGCGGGCTGAGCGCTGCCCGCAACACGGGCATCGCCTTCGCCCTGGCCGCCTGGCCGGAGCTCGAGGCGGTGATGTTCCTCGATGCCGACAACCGCATCCAGCCCGGGCTGCTGGCCCGCGCGCTGGACGCGCTGGCCGCGGCGCCGCCCGAGACCGGCTGGATCTATCCCGATATCGACATGCTGGGCCTCGCCGAGAACTGGTCCATGCGCGGCCCCTTCTCGCTCCTCGTGCTGCTGCGGACGAATTTCTGCGATGCCGGCAGCGTCGTCCGCGCCGATCTGCTGCGGCGCGGCTTCCGCTTCGACGAGAGCCTGAGGGACGGCTTCGAGGATTGGGATTTCTGGCTCCAGGCGGCCGAAGCTGGCTTTGTCGGGCAGCATCTGCCCCGCGCCGGCTTCCAGTATCGGCGCCGGGGCGAGAGCATGAGCATCGCCGCCAATCGTCGGCGCGACGTGATCCTGGCGCAGATGAACCGCAAGCGGCGGGCGCTGTTGCGGCCGCCGAGCCTGCTGGCGATCGAGGCGCGGGAAGCGCCGCGCTTCGCCATCCTCTCGCAACCCGGCCTGGGGGCCCGGCTCACGAGCCTGCCCATCGAAGCTGGCGAGCGCCTTGCGGCGGAGGCGCTCGCCGCACGCATCCAGGACGCGCGGCGGCAGCCTGCGGTGGTGCACGTGCCGCCCTTCCTCTGCTTCGTCAGCGAAGCGGTGCTGGCCGCGCTCGAATCCGCTCTGGTGCTGCCCGCCCTCTTCTGGCTCCTGCAGCGAAGGCTGCGCCACGCTCAAGGCTTCGCGCTCTTTCTGCGGGCCGGCAAAGGGCCGGAGCTGCGGCTGGAGCCGGGCGCGGCCGCCGGGCTCGAAGCCGCGGCGCTGATCGCCCTTCCCGCCTGCGACCCGGCCTGGGGGACCGAGCCGGCCCTGGCCGGCCGCGCCGCCGCCCCCGCGCTTCCCGCGGGCTGGAACGCCGTGACCCTCACCCTGCCGCCGCCAGCCGGACCGCTCGACACCGTGGCGCTGGCGCTGGCGCGCGGCTTCCTCCAGCTTTTTCTGGCCCCGCGGGAGGCCCCGCTGCCCGCGGATTGGCGCGCGGATGGCCGGCTGCCGCGTCACGACCTGCTGGCGATCTACGACGCGGTGGCTGGCCTCGGCCCGCCGCTGCCCATCTCCCGCCGCCCGGGTGAGCGGCGGGAGGTGGGTTTCCTGGTGCCGCTGCACAGCTTCGGCGGCGTGGAAAAGGTGATCGCCAACCAGGCGCGGGTGCTGCGCGCGGCCGGGTATCGCCCGCATCTCTTCGTTTCGGGGGGCGATTCCATCACCCTCACGCCCGAGACCCGCACGGCCTTCCAGAGCGCCACGCTGATGGACTGCCCGGATTTCGACGCCTGCGTGGACCGCTACGAGTATTTCGGCACGGCGATGAGCGGCTTCGAGCGGCTGAACCCGCCGGATGCACGGCAGGATGTGATCGGCCTGCTCGGCATGATGGATGTGGTGATCAACACGCATTCGCTGGGCGGCCACGGGATTGCCGCGCAGCTGCGCAGCCTCGGCGTCACCATGATGATGGGCCTGCACCTGGTGGAGCGCTCGCCGCTCGGCGCGCCGGAGGGCAATGCCCACATGGCCCTGGCCTATGAGCAGGCCTATGATCACATCCTCGTCATTTCCCGAGCTCTCTGGGAGTGGGCGCGCGGCTTCGGCATCCCCGAGCAAAAGCTGGTCCTGCTGCCCAACGCGCCCTCCTACCCCGATCGCGATCCGGAGGCTGCGATCTGCCGCAGGCGCGCGGCGCGGCCGCCCGGCCCGCTCCGCGTGCTCTTCCTGGGCCGGCTCGACTGGCAAAAGGGAGTGGACCGGCTGAACGCCATCATCCGCGCCACGCGCCGGCGGGGCGTGGAATGGCGCGTGATCGGCCGGCGCGTGGTGATGGAAGCCGGGCCGCATGCTGATGAGACCGGTTTGCCGATCGAGCCGCCGCTGCATGATCCGGCCGCGCTCGACGCCGCCTATGACTGGGCGGATGTGCTGGTCCTTCCCTCCCGTTTCGAGGGCGTGCCGCTCACCCTGTTGGAGGCGCGCCGTCGGGGCTGCATCGTGATCGCCACACGCGTGGGCGCCGTCGCGGAGGCTGTGACGGAGGGCGAGGGCGCCTGGCTGATCGAGCCCACGGAGGGGGAAGCCGCGATCATCAGCGGGTTCGTCGCCCGGCTGCTGGAGTTGGCCGCCGATCCGGCGCTTCGGGCGCACCAGGCGGAGTTGGCGGCCCGCGCCCCCCGCGCGCGCTGGGAGGAGAGCATGGCGCCGCTCCTCGCCCTGCTGCCGCCCATCGGCGCGGCCAAGGGCTGAACCATGCGCCTGAACACCAGCGCGCGCATGGCACCAGCCTGGCGATGGGCGAGGCTTGCCGCTGCCGGCCCGACAGACCATAGCGAGACGGAAAAGGCCGTGCCGGGGCTGTGATGCAGGAGGCAAGTCAGCACATGTTCGCGGCGCTTTGGACGGGGATGCCCAAGCTGCTGGTCAGCGTTGCCGTGACCGGCGCCGAGCCGGCCGGCTTGCCCGGAATTCCACTGCTGCGCGTGAACCTGGCCGGAGACCGCCCGCCCGAGGCCGGGGGGCAGGCACGGCCACCCTCCGATGTGCTGCTGGCCGTGGTGGCCTCGGAGGCTGAAGCGGCGCGGCTGCGCGAATGGTTCGATGAGGCGGGAGAGGCCATGCCGGCCATCCACCAGGCGCCCCAGATGTCCGCCGCCCTGCCCGCCTTGCTGCAGGCGCTCCAATCCCTGGCCGAGGGCGCCGTGCGGCGCGAGGCGGCGCTGCGCGGGGCGCTGGTCGCGGCCCGCCAGGAAGCCGAAGACACGCGCGAGGTGCTGCGCGACCTGCAGAACCGCGCCATCGGCGAGCTCGGACCGGATGTCCGGCGGCTGCAGCTGGAGCGCACGCCCCTCGGCCCCGATGCCGAGCGCGCGCTGTCTGGCCGCTTTGCGCTCGACATCACGACCAGCGCCGCGCTCTCCGGCATTGCCGCCCTGGCCTTGCACCCGGCCGGCCATCGCATGTCGCCGGAGGAGCGGCTGACCGTCCAGCTGATCGGCGCCGAGAGCGGTGACATTTTCGGAGAATGGTCCGTGCCGGGCGCGGCCCTGCCCCAAGGCGGCTGGCTGCATCTCGACTGCCCGCTGCCGCTGCCGCGCATCCGCGAGACGGCGCAGCTCCGCCTCTCCGGCGCGCTGGGGGCGGGCAGCCGCCTCGCCCTCTCCGAGGCCGAGTTCGAGACCGAGACGGGCGAGATCGAGACGAGCATCGCCTTTCGCATCTACACGGCCCAGACGGTGCAGCACGTCCCCTCCCCCCATTGGCGGGCGGGCGGCGTCGCCTGGCCAGGTGTGCGGGCCCAGGCGCTGCCCATTGCGGTGCTTCAAGATGCGCGGCTTCTCGCCGGCGACGCGCCGGAGGCGGAGGGGAGCCTGCCGCTGCGGCTTCGCGTCACGGGCGGCGCGAGCCTCCTGATCCTTTTGCCGGGCGTGGCACTCACGGGCATCAGCGAGGTGCTGGCCCGGCTGCGCTGCACGGGGGGTGACGCCGGGCAGCTTCGCGCCAGCCTCGCCCTTCTCCCCGGCGCCCTTCCCGTGCCGGAGGAGCCTGATGCGGCGCTCGCGGCGGCGACACTCTGGTCCGCGCATGCCGTGCCTGAACCCGTGGAGGCACTGCTGCGCCTGCCCTTGGCGGGCGCCGTGGCAGGGGCCGCACATCTGCTCATCGCGCTGCGGCACCTCGGCACTGATCCCTTGGATTTCACTTCGGCCGAGTTGGATGGCGTGCACCTCATCCCCGTCGGCGACACGCCCGGGCCGGACCCACGCACCCTGTTCGGGACCGCTCCGCCGGACCAGGCATCCAGGGTGGAATTCGCCCGGCTGCGACTGGATGAGGTCTACCAGGATGCAAGTTATCGGCATCTCGACCTCTCGATCGAGCAGCTGCGGGCCGGCGCTGCCATCTGGCCGCATGTGAAATTCAAGCTGTCGGAGATGCGCGGTGTCCAGGCGCTGGAATTCCGCCGCGGCCCCGGCTGGCCCGAGATGTTCCGCCGCTTCCCGGACGCCAAGCGGGATGCCTATGGCGAAGTCTGGCGCCTGGGCGACCTCACTCGCGCGCCATCCCTGATCGCGGCCTTGGCCGAGGAGGAGGACCGGCTGCTGCTGACGACCGTGGTGGGGCTCCTGCCGCATCTGGTGCAGACGCTGACCACCCACGGCGCCCTGACGCCGGAAGCGGCGGCCAGTTGGCGTCTGACCCGGTCCGCGCCGCCCCAGGGAGGCGCCGATGGCTGACCCGCGGCTGGCGATCATCATCCCGGCCTATCGCCAGCCGGGCCTGCTGGTGGAGGCCATCCACACAGCCCTCGCGCAGCGCGCCGGCTTCGGGCTCGCCGTGGTGGTGGTGAATGACGGCTGCCCGATGGCGGAGACCCATGCCATCGGCACAGCCTTCGCGTTGGCCGACCGCCGGGTGACCTACCTGCGCAAGCCCAATGGAGGCCTCAGCTCGGCGCGCAATGCTGGAGTGGCGCATGCGCTCGCCGCCTGGCCCGGCCTGCGGGCGCTGTATTTCCTCGATGCGGATAACCGCCTGACTCCCACCGCCATGGCGAGCGCCATGGCGGTGCTGGAGCAAGGCGGCGCCGACTGGGTCTATCCGAGCATCGACAAATTCGGCATCGCCTGGTCCGGCAACTACGCCGCCCCCTATTCGCGGCTCGCCCATGTGACCTTCGACAATCTCTGCGAGGCGGGCAGCCTCGTTGCCCGCCATGTCTTCGATGCCGGGCTGCGCTTCGACGAGACGATGAAGGACGGCTTCGAGGATTGGGACTTCTGGCTCCAAGCCATCGCGCGCGGCTTCGTGGGCCGGAATGATCCCGGCCTCGGCCTCGAATACCGCCAGCGGGCCGAAAGCATGGTGGCCGGCTCCAATCGCCGCCGTGCCCGGATCCTCGCCGAGCTGCGCGCGCGGCACGAAGCACTTTTCGCGCCGCGGCAACTCCTCGCCTGGGAGCATGCCGAGGCACCGCGCTTTCTTCTCGCGGATGCCGGTTCGGGGAAACTGCGCGGCTTCAGCGACCCGGAGGCTCCCCCGCATCATTGGAGCTGGGCGGAATGGGGTGACGCGTTCCAGGCCGAAGCGGCCGAGCCCGAGACCTTCGGCACGCCACCCTTCGCCCTCAGCCTCGGCAGCGGGGCCGAGAGCGAGCTGCGCCGGCTGAAGCTCTGGCCCGGGCTGCTCTGGCTCGCCGAACGGCTGGCCACACGCCACCGCCTCGTTGCGCTGCATGCGCGGCCCGAGGCCGGGCGGCTCGGCGTGACGATCGCGCTTCCCGGGCAGCCCGCGCCGGCCGGCGCCCCCTTCGGCCATGCGATGCGCCAGGCCACGCTCCGGGAGGCGGCCGCACGCGGGGAGGAGATCCCCGCGCGCGACATGGCGCATCTGGTCATCACCGCGCCCTTCACCGGGCCGCTTCCGGCTGATCCTGGCTTGCCCGCACTGCTGGCGGCGGCACGCAGCCCGACCAGAGACAAGCCGCGGCGCTGGTTCTGGCGCAGCTCCGCCTACATGCCGCAGCGGCGGCAGCTGCATGTCCATCTGCAGAAGGCGTTGGGGGCCGCGCCCCTGCTGCCGCGTGGCCCAAGCCCGACCGGCCGGCCGCAGATTGGCTTTGCCTTGCCCATCGTGGCCTTTGGCGGGGTGGAGCGGGTGGCCATCGCCCTGGCCGGGGTGCTGCGCGCGGCCGGGTGCGACACCCACCTCGTCTTGGTGGGCCCGCCCGAAGCGGAGCTGGCGGAGCAGTTGGTGGCCCATTTCGACAGCATCGCCCTGCTGGCCGATCCGGCGATCCCACTGGTCGGCGGGCCGCAGCGCTTCTTCGGCCATGATCTTTCCACCGCCGCCGACCTCCCGCGGGCTGCGCCGGGTTTGCTGGGCCTCTTCGCCGGCCTCGACGCGGTGATCCTCAGCCACACGGCGACGCTTGCCGCCATGCTGGGGCAGCTGCGCGAATTGGGCATCCGCACCATCGCACACCTCCACGTGCTCGACCGCAGCCCGCTCGGCCGTGAGGTCGGCCACCCTGCCCTCGCCCTGGCCTTCGAGCACGCATGCGACCTGCTGATGCCCTGCTCGGAGACGTTGGCGGACTGGCTGCACGGCATGGGCGTCCCACGCGAAAAGCTCGTGGTCCTGCCCAATGCACCGCCGCGCCCCATGGCCGGCGCGCTGGTTGCTGAGCATCTGGCCCGCCGGGCCGGGCGAGAGGGAGGCCCACTGCGTGTCCTCTTCCTTGGGCGGCTGGACCGGCAGAAGGGCATTGAGCGGCTCATTGAGCTGGCGCGACAGGCCCAGCCCCTTGGATTGGCCTGGCGAATCATCGGGGGCGAGGTGATCAGCGAGGCAGGCTCAGGCGGCTGGGCGGCGGAATTCGCGGCGCTGGGGCTCGCGGTGGAGCCACCCTTGCATGAGGATGCAGCGCTGGCCGAGGCATTGACCTGGGCGGATGTGCTGTTGCTGCCCAGCCGCTGGGAGGGCGCGCCTCTCACCATCCTCGAGGCGCAACGCCTGGGCTGCGTGCCGCTGGCCACACGGCTGGGTGCCGTCCATGAGTTGGTCCGGGATGGCCAGGACGGGCTTCTGGTGGCCGATGGTCCCGACGGAGCGGTTGCGGCTGCCATGCTGGCGGCGCTGGAAAGCCTGGCCGAAGATCGAGATCGGCTGCGGCGGCTCTCCATGGCCGCCGCCGAACGCGCCGCCGGCCGAGATTGGGCGCGCCACGCGGCACCCTTGCTGGAACGATTGAGGCGCTGGTTCCCAGACATGGGGGCTGGCTAAAGAGAGGCGGCAGCGCGTTGAGTTCGGACGTGGAACTCGCCACGTGGTGGTTAGGGGAAGCTACAGTTTAACTTTTCCTGGTGCCGAATTCACTCTCTTGCGCGGATGTATTCCACAGATCGAACAGCAACATACCGGTTTCTGCAACGGCCACCTGCAGGGCTGTGTACCGGCTCGCGTCGACGGCGGGCACGCTGTCCAGATCCACCAAAAATGCGTGTTTCCCATTGCCTACGGCAGCCTCCAGAAGGTCTTGCCGAAAGTGGTTGGCTTGCATGTGGTGAACGGGCTTTCCGTCCTGCAAGAGGATAAGGCCCAGAGGCTTGCCGGGATAACCCACATTCCAGGCCCAGCCCCCAATGGCCGTGGCTGAGACGAAATCCACAACACCTTCGTAGCCTGGCGCGTGATCGAGAGGGAGAGTGGCATCCGTTCCGACGATGCGCACTGCCATCTTTGACCGATCGAGCACCTTCCCATGCGGAACTGCGATGCTAAATGCCCTCGCATCGTTGCCGCCCGCAATAACTCCGACCAGATCCGGCCTCTCGATCGACGCCGGCGCCATTGCGACGTGCTGCCCTTCAATCTGCAGTTCCAAGACCAATTGGCGTTCAGGCCGGTCTTCGTCACTGACCCATCCCGCCACCTCGCCGCGGGTGATGCCCTCGATCCAGCCAGTGATCTGCATGACTCAACTCCCTAACTTGCGCCCAGGCTGACGCATTCGATCCAAGCAAACGCCCTGCCCAAGGGCTCACCAACCAAGCGGGACACTTGGGGGCGTCGGCGGTCAGGCCTCAGCCGGGTGTTCGCCGCCGACCTGTGCAACCTCGGGCGTTACCAGCTCATTGAAGATGTCCATGTAGGCTTCCGCAAGCCGCGCCATGCTGAACCGATCAGACGCCTTGGCCGCGTTCAACCGCAGCCGAGCCAGGAGGACGTCATCCTGCACAATCCGGAGCAACTGGTCGGCCAAGGCATAGACCAGGTCGTAAGTGCTCAGCTCATGCGAGATCAGTGCACCCGCCGCCTCATCGGGATCGCGGCCAATGATCTCGGGGATTTCTCCGATGTCGGTGGCGACAACAGGAAGCCCGGCCTGGAAGCACTCCAAGAGGAAAAGGGGGAAAGTTTCACCAGGGAAACGGCTGGGAAAGACCCCCAAGTCGAAGGAAGCGAAGTACCTCGCGGGGTTGTCCACATGACCCATCAAGACGACCCAAGGTGCCTCGGCGTAGGCGTGCCGAAGACGCAAGGCTTCCGGGCCCGGTCCAATCAGCACCAAGACGATATCGCGAGCGGTGCGTCCCCGAAGCAGTTGAACGGCGTCGATGGCGGCCTGCCACCCCTTTTCGGGAATGGCACGAGAGCAGAGGACCAGCACGAAGGCGTCGTCTGATATGTTATGCTCCCTCCTGAATTCGCGGCGATCAATCAGGGGACCAGCAATTGCGGGCACCGCGTTGAAGATCTTAACAAAATTATTAGGGTGAACCCCGCAATTGCGGAGGAGAGATGTGTTCTTTTCTGACAGGAAAAGCCACCTTTGGACAAATTTCTTGAGGTAGGTCTGCACGTCAGCAGAAAAAAGATGCTCCACCGTCTCGTATCCACCATGCAACGAGCAAACAATTGGCACTTTTGGGTCTATATTCTGCCCGGCCAACCTGAAATCAAAGCTAGGATTGTGCGAGTTGATAACCTGAATTCCAAAATCATCAATGAAGTCAGAAAAATTATTACAAATTTTATCCCAATACACAACCGGAACATCAGACCTAAGCCGGCCGTAAGCGCTGCGCTCCTCTCCTTCCTGGATTGGCTCGATCACGAGATAAGTCACGTGGAGCCCCATTTCCTTGAGCTTGTTGGCCAATTCGACCGGCAGGATTTCTCCACCTCCGATCGCAAAGCCATGCGCCGCCACGCAAACACGCAAAGGAGGCTGGCGCACTCCGGTCGGTATCAACCTTCGCGCGACGGCGTCTTTGTCCGAGCCTTCAAAATGCTCAAGGAGTAGATCAATATGCTTACGCGCCGCACCAGGATCGATCCGATATTGCTCAAACAAATCCATCAATACCATCTGGTGCTCGGCCAAGTGTCGATCCGTAAAGAATGCACTGCGCGAGGCACTTGATGTATTGAGGCGGAAATATGATTTTGCTGCAGGCTCATAAGCAATCATGCCACCGCGGAACGCAAGAGAATAGAAATACCAATCTCCAGCAAACCGATACTCATAGAGACGTTGAATCTCCAACTCGCTCAAAATTGGCTTCCGGAAAATCAGCCCCGACGCGTTAGGTACAACGTTGCGAACCGTAAAATCATACCCGAAAGCCTTAAACGCCGGAACAACCGAAGGACGCGACCAGTCGAAATTCCGCAGGACGTCAAAATAAC
The DNA here is from genome assembly GCA_027487385.1 of Acetobacteraceae bacterium. Lineage (GTDB taxonomy): Bacteria > Pseudomonadota > Alphaproteobacteria > Acetobacterales > Acetobacteraceae > Roseococcus. The sequence continues at coordinate 11,533 of JAIYDS010000085.1, forward strand.
CATCGAGATAATTCAGATGTTTTCCGTTTTCATCGATATATTGAATATGCCCAAACACGCCCAATACCGCGGGATCCTGCAAATGGTGCGCAATCTTCTCAATAAAATCGACGGCAACCGAGTCATCCGTTTCGGCAATCCAAATCCATGGGTTACGCGCAAGCTTAAGACCTTTGAGCCATTGACGAAACACGCCACCCGAGTTCTTCTCATTTACAATGATCTTGTAATTGATTTGACTCTTGGACAGGATACTTTCAGCCAGGGCAACGCTGGCATCGCTAGAACAATCATCAAGGAAAATAATTTCATCGGGTGCGATGGATTGATTAAGGATGGATTGAATTCTCTCAGCCAGGAAGCGTTCATGATTATAGTTTGGAAAGATCACGGTTATAGGCTGACTTTGGGCCTGTTGCCGGACTGGTAGCTTAGGACCGCTCGCATGCTCCAACATGGCCTCGCACACAGCGCGGCCGGTCGCATTCAGGTAGGCTGCGCCAAAATGCACATCTGGCTCAAGATAGGCGCCCTCCGCCCACTCGTTCCAAGCATTAATGGCAACAATGGCCTTTCCAAACAGAGGCTTACGAAGCGCGCGGGAGACGAGTTCGTGCAACCAAGACTGATACTTTGCTGGGGAAGCTCCCTCCAGTGAGAGGCCGCGGTTGGGCCGGCGAGAATCGTTATCCCAACTCGGAACGGCGGTCTTGATCAGCGGAAAAGCAGGCGGCACCTCATCGAGAGATGCGGCCACAAAATCATCATAATCTACGACACGACCCGTGAAGTCGCGCGAATAAGCATCAGGAGTCGGTCGTCCCCCCAGATGATCGCACAATTTGTGCGGTGGAAACTCAAGCGCCCCATCAAGGCCGAACTCCCCGGGATCTTTGGCGCCGAAGGTCTGCGCCATGAAGAACAACGGATCGACGCCATGCTCCGCTCGCAAAACATTCCGCCAACGCGCGAAGGTGACTGCACCCTCAGGAATATGCCTAGGATTATAGATAACAAAAAGGGGCCGACCTTCGAGCGTGACGTAACGCGGGTCCTGGAAATGCCGGGCGAGGTCCGCAAGGAGCGCCGCCTCGTCCTCTTCGCGATAATCCTGCCTCAGCAGGACCGCATTTTCGGCACCATCCCAGGTACGGGTCCAGTTTTCATTTGCCCAGATGATAAAAAATGGCATGTCGACATCCGACGCCATATGATTATCTAGCGGCAGCTCAAGTACACGATTCGTATTGAACCAATAATAGTAATACGCAAACGCATTTACACCAGCACTCTTGGCCAGCTTGGCCTGCTCACGCAATGCATCAGTCTTCAACAGACTATAGAAGCCCAAATCCCTGGGAATACGCGGCTGGTAGTGCCCGGGATAACGCGGTAGCCCGCGAGGCAATTGCCGCCACTCGGTGAAACCTTTTCCCCAGAAACGGTCATTATGTGGAATAGGGTGGAACTGCGGGAGATAAAATGCAGCAACGAGCGGCCTTTCTTCGTCTGAATAACTCTTTATGTCGTCCAGAACATTAGAATCAACCTCTTCGAAGGCAGGGCCCGCCGACGTAAAGCGGGAGTGGTCCTCGAGCAGCTGTGAGATCGTACCGGGACCGCCCAACCCTTTGAGGCGCGCATCAAGTGGAGGAAGCGACAACTTGCAATGCAACGTGGATGTGTCGACCAGCGTGCGGAAGACAGGAACTCCTTCCGTCACAACCGCTTCGAACTGCATGGTGAAGCCGAAATTGCCGCTCCCCTTCCCCGCGGCGGCCAGGTCGGGGCGTGGCTCAGTCGCACGGGCACGCCCAACCACCTGCTCCCCGACAACGGCTTCGATGAGAACACTCGCCTCCGGCTGACTGGGACACCAAGCCCAACCGATTGCGCGGCCGCGGGTGAGATAATCGATCGCCCCTTCAATCCTGACAGCGGGCACTTCGGCGGCGGAGGCAGGCTTCTCTTCGGGAGGCAAAATGGCGGTCTCCGCCAAGGCCAGGTCCGCGCCTGCTTCGACACAACGAAAAACCGGTGGCTCATCCCCTCGAAGCGGCGCATCAAAGGTCAGGAGGAAACCACAGTTCCCATCCCCCTTTCCGAACGGAATCAGGTCAGGCCGCGGCACATCCGCAACAACGCGACCAATGAGCTTCCCGCTTGCATATGCCTCAATGGTAGCCCGCCGAGTGGGGGCCTTTGGGAGCCAAGCCCAACCACTGGCGTAGCGGCGGGTGAGCGTGTCAACGCCCCCTTCGCTAGCAATCCGAACGGACTTCTCGGCGGGCAGAAACGACGCAGGCAAAGGCACGACAAAAGACAGCGGCCGCGTATCATCCCCGACGACCCGGCAGACCAACGGGCCGTTCGGCTCGACGTCCAACTCAAAACGCATCATGAAGCCGTAAAGGCCTGTTCCTTTTTTGGCAGCAACCAGGTCAGGCCGTACTTGATCTGCGGCGGCCCTCGAAACAATGCGGCCGTCGACCACCAACTCCACTTCGACGACAGCGCTGGGCCGCGCAGGAAACCACGCCCAGCCGCCAATATGCCGAGCGGAGACCGAGTCTACGTAGCCTTCAAAATCACGCTCAGCGCCTTCGGCCGGTGATGGATGTTGATTCTGCATCTACGGAGCCACCCCATGTAGAAGATTTACCACGAGACACGCATGGCACAGACAAGCTAACATTTTGTTGTGGAGACACCGGCAGACCAGCCACCGACCGGCGAGCAAAAAAAGATACCATTCAAGAGACGGGCGCCTCACGCGAAGGCACCATTTAGTTTCCCCGCCCCATAATTCTTCCAATATACTGCCTGACATCGGAATCCAAGTCGAGAGGAAGGCGCTTAACACCGTGAACAGCGGGATCGCTCTGCGCCGCGATCACATCCTCTACCGTCGCGATGTGCCCTGGATTTGATTCATAGACCTTGATCAGACAGTCGGCTTGCTTCAGAGAACGACGCGCCCGCATAAATTCTATGCAGGAGACCAATTCAGCCTCCTCCTGCGGGTAAGGAGGATCGCACGCGACCAAGTCCCGCGCGCTGGACTCGAGCAACCAGGGAAAGACGAGCTCAAAAAAGAGCTCCCGCCGGTAGAACGACCCCTCAGTCCGACCACGGTAGGCCGTAGCCTGACCCAATCCCTCGAGCAAGTTGAAGAGAAGAGCATTGGCAGACATAGCGTCAACCCAATGATCGCGACCAACGTGATCGAAGAATACACGCTGCTCATTGAAAGGATAAGGATAAGATTTCGTAAAACCCAAATCAAAGCCTGAAATATACTTATCGACGTCCCGCTTAATCAACAGATCAGACGGCGTATGAAAATAAACGTAATCAAAATTTATGGCGAGACGCAGGGCGAATTGCACTCCCCTCAAGTAAACATGCGCTAATCGCCCATAACCTGCTTCAAGAGATCGGTCAAGAAAATGCAAATTAGTAAATCGGTCAAAAGAAATACCTTTTTTATTCGCATCCTCAAAGAAAGCATCACGATAAAGACTGTTGATATTGATGATGTGAAATATGTTTCCATTCATAGCGATGTTATAATTTTCAATCTGCTCTGCGAGCAATTCGGGCCTCTCGTGCGCGTTGCTGACGGCCAACACAAGCATTAGTTCACCTCACAGTCACAGAAGATGTTCAAATTCCCTGGTTTAGTCCAACCTCGAGAAGCTGGCTGACAACCTGGAGGTCCGAGGGCCAATCAACATCGAAAGCCTCTAATTGGGACAGTTCCTCAAGGTATGGGCGGTGGCCGACGCGATCCCGAGTTTCCAAGAAGACCGCCCGGGACCCCAAAAAAGCCGCGAAATTTGACGCAAAAACTGGCGGCAAGTCCTGCGTTTGAGGCCACCGTGCTTTAGACCGATCGAACAAAGGACCACCACCCTCATCCCAAAAAAACGTCTGTACACGCGTCACAGTCATAAGACTGTCGAATCCCTCGAGTAATTTCGCAAAATATACTTGTATTGACCGATCGATACAATTCGCATCAAAGAAAGGAGAGGTCACATGCAGCCACATCACATGGCCATCTGGCATGATTTCGGGTATATATCCGACAAATTCATCCACAGGCCCGGCAGCAGCAAACCTTTCGGGACGCATGACCACTTGAACCGGCTTTGAAAGAGACGGACGCAGGTGATCGACAGCCTGGACAATCTCAGGGTCGTCCGTAGAAACCACGATGCCCTCAATCATCGAGGCCATCTCGATCTGACGCACCTTTCGCTCGAAGAGGCCAAAGCGCAATCCGGGAAGCGGGGTGACGTTCTTCCGCGGAATGCGCTGACTGCCGGCTCTACAGGGTATCATCGCCCAAACCGGTGCACTCCGATGATCAGTAACCATCACGCTTATCCCCTATGCGAAACCCGACCGAATGATTGGTCGGTGAACATCGACATCACGCAATACACAAACGGCCCAAAAACTACTAGAGATCAGGAGAGTAAATTGACAGGTGGTCGACATTGTAGCGTGAGGGCGTAACCGCAATGACGGGAACAGCTCCAGCCGCCCCTTTGTAGTTCGCGATGAAACGATCAATTTCCGTAACGCGCGGATCGTCGGGCGTGTAACCATCAAATCCGGCCAAGAGGATGCGCCGCGCTCCGGACGCCGTCGCGATCGCGAGCGCATAAGCCAAAACGTATGTAGACGGTGTGACTGCAGACGTCTTTCCGAACTGGAAAACCTCAGACTCTACCGTAAGCCCGTAATCCAGCGTCCTCACTTCGGATAGCCGGGTCCGGACGCCCTCGTCCAGCCGCGCCATAGGCACAAACACTGGAACTTTCGTATCGCGATAATGTGCCGCATCCATCAAGAGGCGCACCGGGTGGCAGGCTGCCCGTGCGGTCAACATCTCGTCAGGCAGCACATCCGTCAGGTTTAGGCCGATCACGACCGGCTTGGTCCGCCGAACGAAGGCGGCAATCCCTTCCCGATGTTGCTTGGCACCAGGGCTGCCCGTCACCAGCAAGACGTCCTTGCCTTCGGCCCAGCCTGTCACATCGAAGGATCCCCGCGCCTCGCCTTGGAACACGTTCCGCGACGCCTCAAGGAAAGACCGACTGTAGCGCTCACGTCCATTGCTGCGCAGAAACTCGATGGCCCCGAGAATATCCTCCTGCCCATACCGCTGATCAGACAGCATTTCCTGAATATAGGTTGGGTGGATCCCATAGGTCCCGGAGAGGTAGTAATAGGGGTTAGGCCCCCAATCGTAATGCCGTTGCATCGGTACAAAGCGGCGATTTAACAGCCCAAGAAGAGGCGTGATATTATAGTTGCCCAACCCCAACCGATTCATTTCAATCAGAAGGTATTCGGTGCGAACATTACCCGGCCCGCGCCCCATGCCCAGCATGGTACCATCAATCCAAGTCGCCCCGCTGCGGATGGCCTCCACGCTGTTTGACAGCGCACGCCCCATGTTGTCGTGGGTGTGAATGCCCGTCGGGCCCGTCCAGTGGGTCGTCAATTGCGCGAGGATGTTGGCGACGCCGGACGGTTCAAGCCCGCCGAGACTGTCCGCGAAGTACAATACCTCCAGCGGCCAACCGGTTGCCACGCGGGAAAGCTCCGCGATCTCCTCATCGGAACGCTCCGCGATCTGCATGAGATTCAATCCGATCGGGTAGCCAAACGCCGCAAGCGTTTCGATAGCCGGGCCCAACTTGGCAATTTCCCGGAAATGCGCCGCAATTCGGACAATCTGCACCGGTGACTCCGCCTTGGGAGCGAAAAGCGCACGGATGGCGGCCTCAGGCCCAGCGGGATGATTGACCAGGTCACTCGCGTTCAGCATCACGCCGACGCGCAGACGCTCAGGAATGTCAAAGCTGCGAATAAACTCATCGGTTGTGAAGGCGCAAGGCCCCATGAATGTGCCGTTATCAAAGAACCGAAAGCCAAGCTCGACTATGTCGACGCCGGTTTCGGCCATGACGTAGAGATATTCTTGAATCAAGTCGCGATCAAAGGCCCACTGATTATAGTATCCACCGTCACGAAAGGTGCAGTCGACGATCGTGTGGCCCATGCGTGTATATCCTTCTATGCGATCAGTCGTGACGGTCAGACAGAACCAAGCGGTCAGCCAGTTGGCCCAAATCCGAGATGACCTGAAACCCTTCGGCTGCAGCTCGGCTTAGCATTGCGCTGCGGACTGTAGAATACGGCTCCATGAATGCAAAGTCGCAGCCAGTCGCTTGCGCCGCGTCCACATCAGCAACAGCGTCTCCGACGAACAGCATGCGCGCCGGTGGCCGGCCGGTCCGCACCTTATGCGCCTCGCGCACCCGCTCGATATTCTCCGCCTTCCGCGTGGGTGAGCCAAAAATCTCGGCAAAAAAGGGCTCAAGGGTGCGTGCGCGGAACACCTGGCGCAACTCCGCTTCGTCGCTCCCTGACGCGACGTAAAGCGGGGCTCTCGCCGCCAAACTCGCCAAGGCGGAACGGAGGCGAGGGGTTTCGGGGACCTCCAGGTATCCCGCCGCGCACGCGACACCGTAGGTGGCAAGAAGTTCATCGAGACCAACGGATGGTGCCGGCCCAAAGCGGCCGGACAGCATCACATCAAAAAGGCGATAACGAGAGGTTCCAAAGGCTGTGGCCTGCCAGGCTGCTCCGGCAGAAACGACCTCCGGAGCGAAGCCGTGGGCTTCAAGCGTCCTGCGGAAGGCATCCATCTTGAGCTGGTTTGAATCCAGGATGACTCCGTCGCAGTCCAAGATAAAGGCGTCGTAGGAAAGGGCAGCGTCTTGGCTCATGGGTCTTCCTGATATCCCTTCCTAACGTGCCAATGGCCCAAGGGGCCATAGCAATTTTGGCCAGTTGCCTGCATTCAGCCGCAAGGCATGCCGGGTTATCTGCGATAATACATCGCCAGCGCGTCCCAGGCCCGTTCCTCATCCCAGCCCAGCGCCGCTGCATCGATCGGATCCGCGTTCAATCGAACCGCGGGTTCAGAGTAGTCAGTTTGGCGCCCCAGAACCAGCCGGCATTCCAGGCCCAGCCTCTCACGCATCTCGGCGGCAAAGCGCTCCGCGAAGGCGCCCTGCGTCTCGCGATAGCCGCTCGGCCCCAGCCGGGCGTCGCGCTTTGTCGTTACCACTTCACGCACAAAATCGGCATAGGCCAAGCCGAGAAGGTCGACATGGATATTGTCGCGCAGATAAAGCGGCGTCCGAACCTCCGCCGTCTCGCCCTTGCGCCAGGTGTTGATCAGGTAGCTGCAGAAGCGCGGCTCCTCATACGGTCCAAACGGATTGGCGATGACGAACTTCCCCAGGGGGATACCCATCACGCCGCACCAATAGCGCATGGCCTGCCACGTCATGCCCTTCGATAGCCCATAAGGCGAGAAGGCGCGGTGTGGCCTATCGCCAACCCCCTCATCCTGTTCGAAGACGCTGCCGGTGGAGATGACCGTGCGCAGCCCCCTCCCCCGCATCGTTTCGAGCACCTGGCGCAGGTTGCGGGTGTTCTCAGCCAGGGCGAGCGGGACGTCGAAATCCGGGCTTCGGTAGTCGGCCACCCGGGCGGCGTGGTGGCACAATACGTCAAAGGCCTGGCCGCGGACCAAGCCGAGGAAGGCCTCATCGCCGAAGCTCATGCCCTCCATCACGTCGGCATGCGAGGCGAGGCGCTTCACGCGCGCGGCGCGCACGCCCTCATAGCTGTCCATGGAGCCGCGGATCGGTGCCACCACCTGGGCTCCCGCCGCCGCCAGCGACTCAGCGAACCACATCCCCGTGAAGGAAGTTCCTCCCGTCAAGAGGACTTTCACTTGACCCCCCGAAGCCGCTCGACCCCGTGAAACCCTGGATCGAAATCCGGCCAATTGGCGTCCTTCTCCGAAATCTCAACGGGCTGGACCGGCCATTCGACACCAAAGCGGGGATCGTTCCAGCGCACACCCCGCTCTTCTTTCGGGGCGTAGAAATCACTCACAAGGTAAAGCGCCTCGGCATCATCGGTGAGGGTGAGGATCGCATGCGCGAAGCCGCGCGGAACGTACATCATCCGACGATTCTCAGCCGAGAGCTCGGCGCCGAACCACGCGCCGAAACTCGGACTGTCCGGGCGGAGATCGATGATCGCATCCCACAACGCGCCTCGGATGCAGCGGACCAACTTCACCTCGGCGGCGGGGGCAAGCTGGTAGTGCAGGCCCCGCAGCGTGCCGCGCTTTCCGGAGAGCGAATTATTGGCCTGCACGAAGCGCGTCTCGCAGCCATGTTCGGCGAATTCCCGCTCACAGAAGAATCTGGCGAAGAAGCCACGGTCGTCACCGCGCTTCTCAAGATCGATGACCCAGGCGTCTTGCAGGGGCGTTGGGTTGAACTTCATGATCCGCTCCGATCAGGCCAGGGTGTCGAGCCAGCGCAGTTCCGGCGTGAGGCGACCCGCGGCAATATGCCCCTCCAGCACCTTAAGGCGCATGAAATTCGAGCTGCGAAAATCGCCATCGGCGAACCCCATCCCGACCAGGCCTTCGCGCAGGTAGCCGATGGACTGGGCCAGGGAGACGGCGGGCTGATGCAGCGGTGCGAGGCCGGCGAAAAGAGAGAAATCCACCTTGTAGGAGCGCGTGTCTGGCTGCGCCTGGTGGTTGATCGAGACGTCCGTCCCGGGAATCGCCTCGGCCACGGCCTCTGCCAGCTGGCGCACCTGGTAGTTCCAACCCTCCGACCCGACATTGACGCTGAGAAGCGAACCACCTGCCGCTTCGGGCCGGATCAGCGCCCATTCGATGGCGCGGGCCATGTCGCGCACGTCGATCAGGGGGCGCCACGGGGTTCCGTCGGACAAGACGGTGATCCGGCCAGACGCCACCGCCGAGGCCACGAAATCATTCAGCACAAGGTCGAGGCGCAGCCGGTCTGACATGCCGCAGGCGGTGGCGAAGCGCAGGCAGGTGGTCACCACACCGGACATGTCCATCTCGGCCAGGCCGCGTTCCGTGTCCACCTTGGAGCGGGCATAGGCCGTCTGGGGATTCAACGGGTCGCTCTCCTTGCGCGCCGCGCCGGGCGCGAAGCCATAGACCGAGCAGGAAGAGGCGAAGACGAAACGGGTGACACCCGCGGCCCGCGCGCGGCGCGCGAGTTCGAGGCTGGCATTGCGGTTGATGTCGCCGGTCACGCCCTCGAATCGCTGGCCCATGGGGTCATTGGAGACGGCAGCCAAGTGCACGACGGCGTCAAACCCAGCGAGATCGGCCTCGGTGAGGCTGCGCACATCGCCGAAGCGCTGCTCGTCCAGCTGACGCTCGGGGAGGGATGCGGGATTGCTCAGCATATGCGCGAAGAATGCCGCATCGAAGCCGACAAGCCTTGCTTTCGGCATGACACGCCGGAGGTGTCGCGTGACGACCGGCCCCACATAGCCTTGGTTGCCTGTCATCAGAATTCGCATGTCATCCTCATCGCGCTCAGGTTCGGAGGGCAGGCTGGCCCAGCTTGCGAGGCGTGGCCACCGGCAGCGGCCCGGCCGCTCGGCAGCACGCGCCGCTCACTCCCAGATCTTCCAGGGTGCGCGTCCGGTCGCCCAGAGTTCCTCGAGGTGTCGAAGATCTCGCATCGTGTCCATGGGTTGCCAGAAACCATGGTGGAAATGCACCCCAAGCTTGCCATCCCGCGCGAGGGTTTCCAGGGGTTCCCGCTCCCATACAGTCTGGTCGCCTTCGATATAATCCCCAACCTTGGGCGAGCAGACGAAGAAGCCGCCATTGATCCAGCCGCCATCACCTTGCGGCTTCTCCTGGAAGCCGGTCACGCGCTGTCCCTCGTATCGGATCGCCCCGAACCGCCCAGGCGGTTGGGTCGCGGTCAGCGTCGCCAACGCACCGGATTGCCGGTGCTGCTTGATGACCGCACTGATGTCCACATCACCCACCCCATCGCCATAGGTCAGGCAGAAGGCCTCGTCCTCAGCGACATAGGGCAGGATGCGCTTGATGCGCCCGCCGATTTGCGAATGCTCGCCCGTATCGACCAGCGTCACAGTCCAGGGCTCGGCTTGAGAGCGATGCAGCACCATCTCGCCGGAGCCCAGGTTGAAAGTCACATCGGAGTTGCGCAGCAGGTAGTTTTGGAAATAATCCTTAATCACCGAGCCCTTATACCCAAGACAAATAATGAACTCGGTGACCCCGTGGGCAGCATATATTTTCATGATATGCCAAATAATGGGCCGACCACCGACTTCCACCATCGGCTTGGGCTTTGTGGCAGTCTCTTCGGAAATGCGGGTCCCGAGGCCGCCTGCCAACAACACTGCGCGCATGTCTCCGCCTCGCTCAATCGCTCGCGGCAACGGATGACAGGCCAGCACTCCCTACGCAAGGTGCCAGTTGGGAGGCAGCGCCCCTGCGGCAGGGGTCGTTCGGTTCACCGAGTTCGCGGCGTGACGACGTCAAGCGTCTGGAACCACCGAAAGGGGCAAGGTCCGGTGACCACTTGGCGTTTGTTGGGGCGTCAGGCCCGCGACGCCCCGTCAGCCATGCGCAGTTGCGTCTGCATCCCAGCCACCACGACCTCAACCCGCGCATTCGGTCCGACCGTCTGCGGAAGATCAAGGCGGAAGCCGCAGGATGTACGCCCCCAGCCGCTGCTTTCGACATCGAGCCGCGGCCGATTGGCCAAGGTATTTCCTACGACGATCCCGTCGACGCGCACTTCCAACAGCAATGGCTCCGCGGTGGAGAGGCTGAAAGCCCAGCCAGACACCACGCCTTGCTTGACCGCATCAACCACGCCGATCAGGTTCAGCCTTGGCGCGGCGGCGGGCTCACTGCGGAGATAAGCTTCGACGCACCTGTAGTCATCGCTGCGCGCAAGCTCCTCGGCTTCGGGGGGCAATTCATCATCGCGACCGAAGTTGTAGGTCCTGTAGATGCTTTCGCCGCTCTTCGCGTGCAACTGACCGAGGAGGCGCTGAAACGCGGCCAGTGCCTCGGCCAGCGCAGCTCCCTCGGCAACACGGAGTGCCTCCAACTGGGCTTTGGCGCTCTCATACACTTGGTAATCGGCCGAGAAGCGCTGGCGCTTGCCCTGCGCCTCCATGCGCGCCGCCCTTCGCCAGGCGGCCTGCTCATCGCTCAGCTTCGTGACATTGGTGGGCACGTAAAGCGGCACCCTCCAACCCAGGCGACGAGCAAGCAGGAGGACAGAAAGATCGAAGGATTCGCTGACGCCCGTTAGCATGAGACTGTCGCGCATATTGATGCACGCCTGATCTTCCCAACTTATGCCAGGCACTCGCGTATCCCCAGCGAGCTGGATAGCTTGCGCGTTACCCGGAAAACTGTCCAGAAAATCTCCGACGGTCAGCGCTCCACTGAGAATCCGGTCGCGCAGACTGTGGTGCGGATAGCTGTAAGCGTAGAAATACTCGGACAACGCCCTCTCGATCGGATCCCGCACGAAGCTAAAATACGAGCACGGTGTGCGCAGCAACCGATGGATGCCAAACCTGTGATGCCCCGTGACCAACCGCACTTGCCCCCTCTCGAAGGCGCGACGCAGCGCGACCTCCGGCGAAGGCAACATATGCTTCTGGCCATCTGGTTCGTAGTAGTAGACGTGCTTGACGCCAATCTGTCGTGAGATGATCGTCCGTAACGTGCTGCCGCCACATTTCGGAATGTGGATATAGACCTGCAATTATTGTCCTCCACCGGAGTTTCGTTGCGGTTACCCTGAGAGCGGGTTGCAATCTTGTTTGATAGCTGCCCAAGAGCCCAAGTAACTGGCGACAGGGAATTATAATTTATAGGAAATTACTTTCTGGGTGAATTAATGGTTCAACTGGCGCAATTGAGCCGTTTCGAATTCTCCGATTCGCGCGGACCAAAGAGGCTACAGGGAACGCACGCATAAATGAAGATCCCAAGAGTTATTCTGCCCCCGATTTGACAGCAGAACAAGCGCCGCAGGCCCCGATCCACCGACCGCTCGCCGAACAGCCCTTGATTGCCCATGCCACACGCAGGCCAAGTGAGACGAGAATCTGGCCTGGTCCATGGCCGCGCAGTCAATCCAAGGGCCATAGCCAAGCCGCGTCGCTAAACCTCTGACGTAGCTGTTAAATTTCCGGACGCACGAGCGTAACGCTGGGCAAAACGCCAATCCGTATCGTTGCATTTTTTGCATCGGTCAAGCCTGACCCCGACCCATGGCAAACACAGTGTCACACATGGATCGGCTCAAGCGCAGAGGGGTCGCCCTGGCCCTCAGGCAAACCCTCCAGAAAAGCGGCCAGCCGTGTGGCCTTTCCGCCGACATCGAGGCCAGCCGCATAGCCTTGGGCGAACCGACGCATCTCCGGCGACCGCATCGCTTCCGGGGTCATCGCCTTGAGCACGCGCAGCGAATCTTCGACATTCGTGTCGCCGTAACAAAGGATGGCATGGCGTCCAAGCGAGTCTGTCACGGCGGTTGCCGCTGAGAAAGCGAGGATGGTGGCGCCAAGCGCTGAGGCCTCCCCGATGACCAGAGGATTGGGATCTTCGCGGGAGGAGAGGAAGAACACATCCAGATCGCGCATCAGAGCATAGGGGTTCGACGTCGGACCGCTCAGATAGAAGTTATCGAGCTGAAGGCGCTGATAATCGGGGAAAGCGATGTTCTCGGGCGCGTCCGCTGCCTCCCACGCGCCGATCCACAGGAAATCCGCCGCCGGCATCGCCTCGGCGCAGGACAGGAAGAGGTCGGCCCCCTTGCGGGCAGATGCGTGGCCGCACATGCCCACGATGAGCCGCTCGGCTGGCGTGAAGGCGACGCCTGCATGATTGCGGGCGACAATATCCGTCGAGGTTGCCAGGCGCTGCACTTCGGACAGATCAAGCGCAATGCCAAAATGATGGCGCGCGCCGGGCAAGTGCCCAAACACCCTCAAGGCTTCGGCCTCAAGCTCAGGTGCCGCGAAGACGATACCATCGCACATCTGCAGGATGTCGAGCTTGGCCACATCAAGCGAGAAAAGCTGCAGCATCTCCTGCGGCTTTTCGTGCAGGTGAAGAACGATCTTCTGGTCCAAGCCGCGTGCCGCCGCGGCGAAGCAGGATGTGGCCAGCGAGTTGCAATAGACCAGATCGGCGTCCAGCGACTCCAGGACCATCCGTGCGCGATCCAGGCGGTGCGCGAAGGGGTTGTGGTGGGAGAAGGCGCCCTCCTCCGCCACATGCACGCGGTCGGCCCCGATGCGCTGCTCCAACCAGGGACGCAACGGCCCGTCCTTCATCAGGACGAGTTGGACATCCCAGTCCGGGAGCAGAGCGCCTCCGATCAAACCGCCGACCTTGGGTGCGCCGGTCCGGGTCGCCTCATGCAGGACAATTGCGATCCGGCGCATCACACCCATTCCGTGCGATAGCCCAGATGGCGCGAAATCGCCGGGATCAGGCGCTCAACACCGTGGGCGATCTGCCCGTCCACATGGAACTCCAAGCTCTTGTCACCACCATACTCCCATTTTTCCTGGCGCAGCCCGGCATGCAGATGCGCCATCACATCAGCGCGCAGCATCATCATGGTGCCGCTGAGGTAATCAAGCGCCTCCGCCCCCTCCGCGATGCCGAAGCGCTCCAGAAGCCGCCGATATTGCTCATAATTCTTCCCCATGTCAGACGAGCGCCACTCCTTTGCACCGAGCATCCCGATCTCCGGATCGTTGCGGAAAGCAGCGACGGCTCGCTGCGCGGTGGCGGGACTGCCGGCGAAGGCGTGCAGCATGCTCCGTCGCCAATAGGTGGCTCGCTCCTCGGGGATATGCGGGCTCTTCTTCGAGTGCATGATCGCGACCGTCTCGTAACGGGAAAAGTCGATATGGTCGCCGAGCCTCATGAAACCGCCGATATCGCGGCCATTGTCGTTGGAGAGCTGGACAAAGGCGCCCGGACAGAGAGCGCGCAGTTGCTTCTGGAAGCCGGGATTCCACGCGATATCCACCACATTGATGAAGACATCATGCGGCACGCCAGCGAAATTCCGTGCGAAGCCGGCCAGTTCCGGCAGGAGGTCCTCATAGAAAATGTGGATCATCACCGCCACTTCGCGCCGTGCTTCGGTTGGCACGGCGCTGGCCAATGCCTCGGCCGGCAGCGGGTCGAGCAACTCCTCATCCAGGTGAAACTGCCAGGCCCCGTAGATGCGGTTCTCGAACTGCCCGTGCCGCACAAAATGCTCGAGCGCCGCGAGCGGCGCCTCTCCGCGCGGCAGGTCGGGATTGAAGGCGAGGTAGTCCTCCGCGAAGAAGCCGAGGGGGATGCAGGCGATGTTGGAATTGGCCGCCGCCAACAGGGCGCGTGGCGATGCGGGGCGCCCTTCTGCTCGGCCATTGGCTTCGAAATGGGCGTCGAGCTCCGCGTCGGACAGCCCAACCAGGTCCGGATTGCGAGCGCGGTAGAAATTCCGCTCGTAATCACCGCGGTCCAAGCAAACCCAGCGGATCAGATCCAGACTGAAATCCTCAAGCGGGCGCTTCAGCCGATGGTCGGAGATCAGGCGCTCCGTCTGCCGTGACTCCAGGCAATGGGCCAGGGGAGAGCCGAGTTCCGGCCGCCAGCCCGGTTGGCTGGCATAAACGGCTGCAGAAAAGAGCTTGTGGCATCGCAGGCCCCTGCTTTCGCCGTTCAGGACATAGTGGAGCAGGTCCGGGAGGGCGGGAGTCTCGCCGAGCTCGGACCGGTAGACCACCGGGTCGAACAAGGGGTTCGGCATCAGCTCCGGCCGGCGATAGCCTGTCTGGCAGTAGTGCTGCAGAGCGCCACCACGGGGCAAGCGCTCCCCTGATTGCTCGAGCTGGTAACGATAGAAGAACGGATCCAACAGCGGATGGACCTGCCACTCCTCTGCCGCGAAACCACGCAGCACATTCTCCAGGAGGGACAGGGCCGGGTCTTCCACAAATGCCGGATTTGCCTGGATCAGCGCGGGGACCAGCAAGGGATGAGGTGCCACGTCGCGATGGGCGGCCGCATCATTCAGGTAGGCGAGATAGGCCCCGGGGCCGCCGGAGATGCCCATCTGCGAGGCCATGTGGCTGGGCATGGCAAGCGGGTGGGGCTGGACATCGGTCTCGGGGGGCAGCGCCAGCCAGGTGAGGAGAGGGTTTTCCAGCTCATCACCGCCCCCCAATTGCTGCCGCACATGGGCAGGATCGAAAAGCAGGCTGGGCGCATGGCCCTGCACGGCGCCGATCGCCAGGAAATGCCGGAGCGGCTCTTCGTCGCCCAGGCTTTCCTCCAGCTGTGCACGATAAAAGACCGGATCGAAGAGCGGATGGGGTCGTAGCCCCTGCCGATGGCCTTCGCGCACATAGTGCTCCAGCAGATTGCCTCGGCATTTCGGCGCTTGGCGCCGGTACCAGCGCGGATCGAAGAGCGGATGCGGCGCCACGCCCTCTTTCTCGCCATGCCGCAGATAGTGCAGCAGCGGGTTGATCTGGATGCTCGCGCCATCTGGGTGGTTGGTGCGGTAGAAGCCAGGGTCGAAGAGGTCGCAAATCACCGTGGCCGTTATTCGCTCGGCCGGGCGGGCCAGCGAGGAATTGGCGATCTCACGAGCCATGCCACGCGCGATCACGCGGGTGGCCTCATGGCCAACGGAGAGCGCCTTCGCGTCGGTGATGAACCCCGGAGGCATGGCCGTCGCGAACAGGTCACCGAGGCGAGCGCGCTCACGCCGCATTTCAGCCCGCAGCGCCTCGAGATCACGCCAAAGCGCGCCATGGGCGGTCTGAAGCTCGGTCCGAGTGTCCGTCTCCGCCTGTAAGGCCTGTTCGAGGCGCAGACGGACCTTGCGCAATTCGTTCACCCGCCGCTCGGCTCGCTCCAGCCTCGATCTCAGCCCGTTGTCGAGCAGCGGGTGCTCATCGCCGGGCGATCGGCCGGACAAGATGGCTGGCGCATCAAGTTGCAAGAGGCTTTCCGGCGCCGAGCTCTGCGCGGCGGGCCGGGCGAGCGGCTGGAACCTCGCCGGGTTGGGCAGGGCCGCTTGCGTCGGTGGAAGCGGGGGGCGTGACGCAGGGTGGGAGCCCGGAGAGCCGGCGGTTCCGCCGGACGCGACGGCCGCTGAACTGTCGGTCAGAAGCGATGCCGGCGGCAGCAGCCGCTGCAGCGTATGGCGCACCTCCGCGCGGCTTGGCGCCGTCGGGCCGGCCGGGATGATCTCACCTGCCGCGGCAGCGATCTGGAGGGCCGCTGGCCTGGCCAGTTGCTGCGCGTCCAGGTCACGCAGCTTCTCGGCGATTTCGTTCAGCGCGGCCGCATCTTCCCCAGCGAGGTCGATCCGAAAGCCGCACTGGTTGCCCGGCAGGAAGCCAGCGAGATCGGCACGGTGGAGCCTGGTGGCGGTCGGGCGGAGCGAAACCCCCTCCAAACTCACGGACAGCAAAAGCGATTCGCCCGGTGCAGCCAGGTCAACCAGCCAGCCGGTGACCTGCCCCTGCTTCATGCCGTCCAGCCCACCCCGCAGCCTTGGGCCTGTCTTCAGGTTCCGCAGATCCGCAATCGGGCGCGCACCCGCGATCAGGCCTGGCGCCACGGCGCCCGACCGGAGCGGCTGGCTTGGCTGGGCCCGCCCCGGAAGGGGCCCGGTGTCTGGCGCCGCGGCCTTCGTCACGCCCCGGAGCCGCTGAACCAGCTCATGCTGCGTCAGGCCCGGGCGCGGTCTGACGAGGCTGGCTCCGCTCTCCCGCGTGCGGAGGCTGACGGCGAGCGGTGCCCCGCGCCGGTCGCCGGATAGCGCGGATAGCAGTTGCGTCATGCGGGGCGCTGCGAGTGAAGCGAGGTCGAACTCGGCACCAGCGCGGTTATCGGGGAAGAAGCTCGCCAGATCTGGCCGATGGAGGGCCGTGGTCGTCTCACCCAGCTCAATGCCCCCGACGCTCAGCGACAGGGCAACGGGCTCATTGGGGGCCAGCAGGTCGATCACCCAAAAACGCAGTTGGGTTCCGGTGATTTCATCGATGCCGCCCCGATAGCGCGACCCACCCTCCACACCGTGGCGCAGGTCATGACCAATGGCCAGGCCATCTCCGTACCGCCCTGCCTCCGCCTCCGTCGCGGGGGCCAGCAGAACCGGCAATGCGGCTTCCAGATCGTCAGGGGCCAGTCTCCGGGACATCTGCATGGATGTTCCGGGGCCAGCAATGATCGTCGCGATGGCTGTCACTTCACGGCCCGGATGCTGCGCGATGAAGCGCGTGAGGGCCTGGCCCAAAGCGATCCGGCGGGGCGGCGGCAGGCTTGCGAGTTCAACCCGGAAGCCCGCGCGGTTCTCCTTCGCGATCTTGGCGAGGTCCCTGCGGTGCAGGGATGTGCCGACCTCCGCGATGAGCATGCCGTTCACCGCGATCGTCAGTCGCACAGGGGTCATGGGATCGTCGAGGTCAACCAGCCACCCGACCAGGGTCAGCTCTCTCAACCCTTCGAGAGCGCCGTGGAACCTCTCATTTTGAACATTGATGCGGCTCGCGGTGATCTTGGACGTGCTCAGTCGAGAATCAGACCCCATTGCGGTTTTTCCCGAAACTCTGTGTTGTGGTGAAGTGTCGCCAAACAGAGGCGGAAGCACCCCAGGCTTGGTAAAGGTTGCCTGATTGGAGTTACACGACCACCGCTGGCCTATCCAGCGGTTGACCTAGAGCCAACTGCTTCCGCGTTCGCCGGAAGAGGCCGCAAGGTTTTTTGACCGCAACCCGGCAACTGGGTCGATGCAGTGGGGCTGTCGGGGAATCGCAGCGGGCCGGCGGCGTCAGGGGCGAAAAGAGCGCGGTGATCGTCGATGCAGGCGACCATCGGGTGCGGTTGCGGTCGAGCCTCGCCCGGGCGGAACATGCCGAGACCCTCCGCTGCATCGCATGCCTCGGGCGCAGCGCCAGGTGGCCGCGCTGACGGCGGGAACCCGGCCGCGGCCGCCATTGTTGCGCCTCTCCCCCCGCCGCCGACCACGAGATATCCTCGCGTGACGGCCGATCCGATCCGCGCCCAGGTTGCTCCCTGCCCGGGGCGATTGGGTGAGCATCCGGGCGCTGCTGGCTGCTGCCTCTCGCTCGCTCTCGAGCGTGCGGCGAAAATCGCCTCTGCCAGTTGGCGATCATGGAGAAAGCCCTCCACGATTTCGGGCCTCCGATCCATGCGGGGCGGATCGCTTCAACTGACGATCTGGCGCAAGGCGCTGACCGCTTGGGCGTAGTTTGACAGATGAGGCAGCATCTGTGCCGAGTCCTGGGAGTTCTCAACCGCCGCGGTGCGGAACACGGCGTCGTGCAGCGTATCGGCCTTGGGGATGCCGACCGACGCCGCCAGCCGGCGAAAGGCTTGGCAGCGCTTCACCACATCCCCGGTGTAGAGGTCTTCAAAGAAGACCATATTCGGCTCCTGTCGGGCCGTCATGAAGAGCCTGACGAGATGACCCAACCGGGCAGCATCCGCTTCGGCCTGAACGCGCATGCGGGGGAGGTTGAGCGGGGGCAGAGACCGTCGACCTTCCTTGACGGCCTGATACACGCCGCGCGCTTCTTCCGGCCCCCAAGCGTTGGTCATCCGCGCCAATTCCAGCGAAACCTGCCGGTCCACCTCGTTCAGACGCAGGAGGATGATGTTCCGGTATCCGCGCGCGAGAGCTTCCTCCAACAAGATGCTGCTCAATCGAAACGGAACAACCTCGACGCAGTGCTTGAGATTACGGCCTGATCTCAGCGCCTCCCGAATGGATGCCCGCAGCGCGTCTTCATCGCCCGTCTCACGAAAGGCTCGGGTGAGCATCCCCAGTTCGCGCGGCGGATCGTCGTTGAACGCCTCATCTTGGAAGCTGTCCCGCTTCGTCAACCAAAACAAGATACCACGCAGCGAAGTCCCGCCGCTGCGGCGGAATGTCCAAATCAAAACAGGCGATGGAGCAACTTCTGTATCATGGACAAGGACATCACGGTCTGACATGAAGAAATTCCGACATCTTACAATCGAAAGGCGGCACCCGCTGCCCGATCATCCTCTGTTTTCTTAATGATATAGGGCTGACCGCCAAAATCTGGCAGATATTTCCTATCCGATATTTTTTGAAAGATCAGGGTTTTGGGAAGGGATTTGATCAATTTCACATTGGGATCAAGAGATAAGAATCGGGCCAGCTCCTTTACTGAATAAAGCTGGATATCATCGATAATGATAAATCCATTCTTTCGAATGGAACGAAAGGAATAGCAAAAATCAACAAAAACGGTTGGCCAACCATGCCCACCATCGATCAGAACCAAATCATTGAAGATTCCGTTTTCCTCCATCTGCGCGGCAATCGCGGGCAAGCAATCCTCAGATAGCCCGACCTTTACCGTCAGCGGCGCCGATGAAATCGAATTATCTTTACAATAAGACAAGATTCTATCAAACAGGGCTTGATCGGGCGCAATTGCTACAACCTGAATGGCACCAGCCAAAAGAAACGCGACCGTCGAACAGCCAGCGCCAGTCTCCATGACTCGGGCGCCGGGACCGATTTCGTGGACGACCAGATCAATGAGAACTTCAAGTTCGCGTCGACTGAACCCACCTGTGTTCCAAGTCTTTCCACCATCCCATGAGTGGAGTAGCGGCGGGGCTGCCAAAAACTGCTCGATCAACGACATGTATTGCCCCTGAATTCGCCATTTGTTCTGATATGGACGACACTAGGACATGCGCACCGCTCGAGCAAGGATGGAGATCGGCGCCCCCGATAGCCTGATCGCCCGCGGTGAGGCTGGCTGACTGATCCGCGTGGTCCACGCCATCCGGGATGCCGGAAACCCAGGCCCGGCGACGTGAACGCATGGCAGCGCAGCCTGCTCGGGCGGCGCCGGCGCCATTGCCTGCTTCGCGGCATTCTTGCTCCACCACCTCGCGCGGCCCGCCCCGTGCTATGGGGGGCCATGATGGAGCGGGCCGTGCGGCGGGAAGCCGCGATCGAGGCAATGGCGGATTTCCTGCTGCGGGAGGGCATGGAGGCGGCGCGGCTGCGCCCGCTCGCCGCCGCCGCCGGCACCAGTGACCGCATGCTGCTTTACTACTTCACCGATACGGGCGAGGCGGTGACCGCCGCACTGGAGCGCCTCGCCGCCCGGCTGCCGCCCATGCTCAGCGCCGCCCTGCCGCCCGGGGCCCGGCTGCCCCCCGCCGCCCTGCTGCGCCAGGTCTTCGAGCTGATGGTCTCGCCCGGCTTCCGCCCCTTCACGCTGCTCTGGAACGAGATGGCGGCGGGTGCCGGCCGCCACCGCCAACCACATCGCGCCGTCGCCACCGGCATCGGCGATGGCTATGTCACCTGGCTGATGGGCCACCTGGCGCTGGAGGATGCGGCGGAGCGCGCTGGCATGGCCGCGCTGCTGCTGGCCACCATCGACGGGCTTCTCCTGCTGGAGGCTGCCGGGCGGCGGGACCTCGCCGAGGTGGCGCTCGGCCAATTCGAGCGGAGCTTCCAGCCGCGCTGAACGCGGCCCCTCACCCGGCCTGCATCCCCGCGATGAAGGCCCGCGCCGCCGGGCCGGGCGGCCGCTCGCGGTGATGTATGGCGGCCAGGATGGCGCGCGGCCGGTTTCGCGTCGCCGCTGATCCTGCCGGCTGCAACAGCACCAGCCGCCCCTCGGCCAGATCCTCGGCGACCATGGCGCGCGGCATGCTGCCCCAGCCCAGCCCCGCCCGCAGCAGCGCCTGCTTGGTCGCCACATCCGGCACATACCAGCGGTTGACGCTGATCACGCCATGGTCGCGCCCGCGCCGCGCCGCCCGCTCCACGCTGACGGCGATCTGCAGGTGCTCGGCCAGGATTTCGGGCGCCTGCGGCCCGGTGAGCCCCGCCAGAGGATGCTCCCGCGCGGCGACGAAGACCATGTCCAGATCCGCCAGGGCGATCCGCTCGGCCCAGGCGGGCAAGCCCGGCAGGTCCAGCGCCAAAGCGAGATCCGCCTCGGCATCCTGAAGGCTCGCCACCGCCTGCTCATCAGGCTGGATCAGCAGGCGCAGCTGCACCCCCGGAAACCCGGCATGCAGGCGGCCCAGCGCCGGGGTGACCTGCGCGAGCGGCACGAGGCTCGACAGCGCCACCGTCAACTCGGCCTCCACCCCCTGGGCAATGCCGGCCGCCTGGCGCCGATAGGACGCGACATCCTCCACCACCCGCCGCGCATGCGGCAGCAGCGCCCGGCCCGCCTCGCTCAGCACGGGCCGATAGGCGGTGCGGTCAAACAGCGCCAGGCCGGTCTGCTCCTCCAGCTTCTGCACCGCATAGGTCACGGCGGATTGCGCCCGGCCCATGCGCCGGGCCGCCCCGGCGAAGCTGCCGGTCTCTGCGATGGCGACGAAGACGGCGAATTGGTCGAGGGTCAGGGCGTCCATATCTTCATAATTTCCGAATTTCTTATCCAAAATTGTTCCGGTTTTTTGAAGTTTCAACCGGCCCTATCTGCCCTGCAAGCGCGCCGATCCTTGGCCGCACAGCGCATGATCCAGGAGCCTCTCATGTCAGACACGCTTTTCGTCACCGGTGCCTCCGGCCAGCTCGGCCGGGCGGTGATCTCCCATCTTCTCGCGGAGGAAGGCGTGGCCCCCGGCCGCATCATCGCCGGCACGCGGGAGCCCGCGAAGCTCGCTGACCTCGCCGCGCGCGGCGTCCGGGTGGTGGCGCTCGACTTCGAGCAGACCGAGAGCCTGGCCCAGGCCTTCGCCGGGGTGGACCGGCTGCTCCTGATCTCGACCGACGCGCTCGATCGTCCCGGGCGGCGCCTCGCCCAGCACCTGGCCGCAGTCGAGGCGGCGCGGGCGGCCGGGGTGGGGCATGTGCTCTACACCTCGATGCCGAACCCGGCGGATTCCCTGGTGCCCTTCGCGCCGGACCATCTCGGCACCGAGACGGCGCTGCAGGCGAGCGGCCTGCGCTGGAGCATCCTGCGCAACGCCTGGTACCAGGAGAACCTGCTGATGGAACTCGGTCCGGCGCTGGAGCATGGGCAATGGACCACGGCGGCGGGCGAAGGCCGCTACGCGCCCGTCTCGCGCGCCGATTGCGCCCGCGCCGCGGCCGCGGCGCTGACCGGCAAGGCCGTGCCGGGGCGCATCTACGACATCACCGGGCCGGAGTTGCTGGGGATGGACGAGATCGCCGCCCTGGCCGGCGAGGCCTTCGGGCGGCCGGTGGTCGCGGTGAAGCTGGATGAGGCGACGCGCACCGGCATCCTGCTCCAGGCCGGATTGCCGCCCTTCATCGCGCCCGTCCTGGTGGCGAGCGAGCTGAACATCCGCGCCGGCAAATTCGCCTTGCGCAGCGCGGATGTCGCGGAACTCACCGGCCGCGAACCGGTGGCGCTGGGCGCAACCTTCGCCGCGCTGCGCGCCGCAGGCCAGGCGGCGGCCTGACCCCCGGCGGGGGCGGGCGGGCGCCCACCTGGAGCATGCTCCGCTGAGGTGGAATCACCGAGGCGGTGAATCCTCCTCTCAACAAGGCCAGATCGTGATCCGGCGATAGCGGATCACGATCTAGGTCTCGGCGTCGGCGTCCAGCACCGCCTGGATGGCGGCCGGATCGCATTTGATGGAAACGCCGGCGCGCTCCAGCTGGAGCTGCATCGGCGCGCGGCTGTCCAGCTCGCCCCAGCCGCGATTCATCGCCTCGTTCATCTCCTCCAGCGTCAGCTGGCAGAAGCGCATCGGCACGCCCAGCTCGCGGGCCATGGTCACGGCCAGCGTCACATCCTTGTGGGCGAGCTTCAGGGCGAAGGCCGGCGGCTCATACCGGTCCAGCAAGAATTGCTCGGCGAGGCGGTCGAAGGTCCGCCGCCGGCCCAGCGCGCCCTGCCGGACGGCGGCCCAGAGATCGAGCGGGTCCATGCCGCCCTTCACGCCCATGGAGAAGACCTCCGCCATCACGACCTGGATGGCGTAGCCCGCCATGTTGTGCACCAGCTTCGCGACGGTGGCGCTGCCGATCGGGCCAAGATAGGCCGCCTGGTCGCCGATCGCGTCCAGCACCGGCTTGCAGCGGTCGAAGACATCCTTGTCGCCGCCCACCCAGATGGCGAGCTTGCCGGTCTCAGCGCCCTTCGGCCCGCCGCTGACCGGCGCGTCGAAGCCGAAGGCGCCTTTCCCGGCCATGGCCTCCCCCACGCGGCGCATCAGCGACTGGGAATTGGTGGAGAGGTCGAAATAGGCCGCCCCCGGCTGGATGCCGGCCAGCAGCCCCTGCGGCCCGAAGACCACCGCCTCCACCTCCTTCGGGCCGGGCAGCGAGGTGAAGATCACCGCACATTGCGCGGCCACCTCCTGCGGGGTTTCGGCCCAGACGGCGCCGGCCGCGATGCGGTTGGCGCCCGCCTCCCGCCGGGTGTCATGGATCACCAGCGGATGGCCGGCGCGCTGCAGATTGGCGGCCATGAAGGCGCCCATGGTGCCGAGCCCGATAAATCCGATCTTCATGGTTTCGTTTCTCCCCGTTGTTGTTGGTGGCCGCCCGATTGAACGCGCGCCGCGCCGCCTTGGCCAGGGCGCGGGTGGCACAGAATGTTCTCACCACATGCGACGCGCCCCGCAAAACCTGATGCAGGGTCTGCGTTATGGCCATAAGCTGCCCGGGCGAAGCTTGGCGCGAATGAGACGCCACCACGCAGGGAGAAATGAAAGATGTTGAACCGCCGCGCGGCGCTGGCCGCCCCGCTTGTCCTCGCCGCCACCCCCGCCTTGGCCCAGCCGGCCTGGCGGCCGGACCGGCCGATCCGCGTCATCATTCCGCACGCGCCAGGCGGGGGCACGGATGTGGTCACGCGCGTCCTGGCCGAGGCGGTCGGCACGGCGCTGGGGCAGCCGCTGGTCATCGAGAACCGCACCGGTGGCGCGGCCGGGCTGATCGGCACGGATCTGGTCGCGAAATCGGCGCCGGATGGCTACACCATCCTGGTCAACAGCAGCGCGCAGGCCATCACGCCCGCGCTGGTCTCGCGCATGCCCTATCACGCGGTGAATGACTTCGCGGGGATCGGGATCATCGGCTTCGCGCCGCATGTGGTGGTGGTGAATCCGAATGTCCCGGCGCAGAATTTCCAGGAGTTGCTGGCCCTGCTGCGGGCCAATCCGGGCCGCTTCAACCTGGCCTCGGGCGGCATCGGCAGCGCCATCCACCTGGCCGGCGAGATCCTGCGCGCCAGCGCCAATGTGGATTTCCAGATCGTGCAATATCGCGGCGGCGGCCCCTCCATGCTGGCGGTGCTGAGCGGCGAGGCGCAGATGAGCACGCCCGACATCCCGGCCGCCTCCGCCGTGGTGCGCGCCGGGTCCGCCCGCCCGCTCGTCATCGCCGCGGCCCAGCGCAGCCCGGCCATGCCCGATGTGCCGACCTCGGCCGAGGCGGGGCTGCCGGAATTCATCGCCGAGATCTGGTTCCCGGTCCTCGCCCCGGCCCGCACGCCGCCGGCCGTCGTCGCCACGCTCAGCGCCGCCTTCCAGACCGCGATCGAGCAGAACAAGCGCCGCCTGACCGAATTGGCCGTGCAGGTCCGCCCGAATTTCACCACCTCCGAGCAGGTGATGAATTTCATCCGCGCACAGATGGAGCGCAGCGTGACCCTGCTGCGCGCGGCGGGAGTGCAGCCGGAGTGACCGGCGGGGCGCGACGGCAGGCCCCTGCCCCGCGCCCGCTGCCTCAGCCGCCCGCCGGCGGCATGATCAAGGCGATGCCCGACATGCCCGGCAGGAGGTCCCGCTCCTGCCCCTCGATCCGGCCGAAGAGCTTCACCGTCTGGCTCACCGGATCAATCCGCGCGCCGAGCCGCTCGACCCGCACCGGATGCTCCCGCCCGGTCTCATCCAGCCGGACCGTGAAGCCGCCGCCAGGGCGCAGCCAGGCCAGCCAGCGCGAGGGGACCAGCAACTCCACCTCCAGCTCCCGGTGATCGAGGATTTCGATCAGCGGCGCGCCCTCGGCGGTGAATTGATGGCGGGCGGCGTGCAGCTGCACGACACGCCCGGCGAAGGGTGCGGCGATGACGCAGCGCTCGACCGGGACGCGGGCGGCCACCACCTCGGCCTCCGCCGCCGCCGCCTCCGCCTGGGCGATGGCGACGTCGAGCCGGCTATTGGCGCCGCTGCGGTCCAGCCGCAGCGCGGATTGAGCCTGGGCCTGGGCGCGGTCCCTCAGGGCGGCGGCGCGTTGCAGCCGGGCGCGATGGCCGGCGCAGTCGAATTCGACCAGCACATCCCCCGCCTCGAAGAGATCCCCCTCGCGCCGGGGCAGCTGGGCGATGCGTCCCGCCACCTCGCCCGAAAGCTGGGACTGGTGGCGCGGAACCAGCTGGGCCCGCAGCTCCGGCTGCGGCTGCGCCCAGGCCGAAGAAAGCCAGGCGGCGGGGGCCAGCAGCAGCAGCCCCAGCAGAGCCGCGCGCCTCACGGCGCGCGCTCCGGCGCCACCGAGGCCACCACCTGCGGGGCGCTGGGCGGCAGGCTCGGCCCCTCCGCCCGCACGCGCCGGATTTCGGCGGCGAGCGTCTGAATGTCGAGCCCGGCCACCTCCTGCGGCAGCGGGTCCTGGCCGATGGTCGCATCCATGGTGGCGCGGGCCGTGCGCAGCTCGGCAAAGGTGCGGTGGCGCCGCAATTCGGAGAGCAGGGCCGAGGCGGTGTCCCGCACGCGATCCAGGTCGCTGCCGGCCTGATCGGCCTGGCGCTGGCCGGAGAGGCGGGCGATGCGCTGCTCCACCGCATCCTGCCGCACGGCGCGCTGGTGCTGCGCTTCCGCCCGGGCCAATTGCAGCGCGGCCACATGCACCTGGGCCAGCACCGCCATGGACAGGGCCTGGCGCCGCGTCTCGGACAATTCGCGCTGCGTCGCGTTCAGCTCCAGCGTCTGCGGCAGCGAGGCGAGGCGGACGAGGTCCAACGCCAGCCGCGCGCCGGCCTCGGCCCAGTTGTTGTAGAGCAGGAAGGAGTTGCTGTCGTAGTTCAACGAGCCGTTGAGCGTGATGCCGGGCAGCAGGCGCAGCAGCGCGCGGCGGGCTTCGAGGGCCACGATGCGGCCATCATAGGCGGCCTCGCGCAGCTCCGGCCGCTGGGTCAGCGCCAGATCCTCCAGCTGGGCGAGCGGCGCAAGCGGCGCATCGCGCACCATCTCGGGCGTGGAGGGAAGCGTATAGGGGCTGCCCGGGGGCATCCCCATCAGCGCCGAAAGTCGCGCGCGGACGATGGCGAGGTCATCGGAGACGGTCTCCAGCTGGCGCAGGATTTCCAGCAGTTCGCGTTGGCTGCGCAGCGCCTCGGAGGGTTCGAGGGAGCGCGCGCGCTCCAGCCGCTCGATCGTGGCCAGTGCGCGGCGCGTCTGGGTGAGCGTCGTCTCCAGCCGCGGCTGGATGCGCTGCGCGGCGACCGCCTGCCAATAGGCGCCCTCCACCTCCTGCAGCAAATTGTGGATGGTCTTGCGGCGACGCTCGGCCGCGATCAGCGCGCGGTCGGCCTGCTGCTGCGCCTGCATGTAGGAGGCGCCGAAATCCAGGATGTTCCAGGTGAAGCCCAGATCCGCGACGTTGCGGTTGCGATCGCTGCCGACAAAGGTGTCGTTCGAGACCTGGCCCGTGCTGCTGGAGAAGCTGCGCGTGGCGAGCTCCCGATCGCGCGTGACATAGCCGGCCGAGGCGGCGACCCGCGGCAGCATGTCGAAGGGCGCGAGGGCGAGCTGGCGGTTCTGCACCGCCTGCTCATGCGCGGCGAGCCGGGCATCCAGGTTGTAGCGCAGCGCGCGGGCGAAGGCCTCTTCGAGCGTCACCGGGCCCTGCACCGGCTCCTGCGCGGCGTAGAGCACGGCGCGGTCGGCCGCCACACGCGCGGCGGTCTCGGCCGCCGTGAAGGGGCGCGGCTGCACCGAGCAGGCGCTGGTGAGAAGGGCCGCACAGCCGGCGGCCACGAGGGGAAGTCTGGAAGCGGCGTTCTGTCGCATGCAGCAGGGTCCTTTCTGGATGCCGGCCGCGCCGGCCATCCTGACCGACGCTTCAAAGGCAGACGGCCCCTCCTAGGCCCATGATGCTTAAAGTTCCGTTCACGCCGGCGTCTGGACTCAAAATCCGCTTTCGCGCAGCAGCACGCCCAGCGCCTGCCGCCAGGCGCGCGCGGCGAAGCTCTCAGCCTCGGCCTGCAACAGCACGGCCCCGCGCATCACCTGGCGCGGCACCACCGGCTCCAGCGGGGCCAGGAGCACGCGATAGACCGGCAATTCCGGCACCGCCGCGCCGTTCGGGCCCGCCCGCGTCGCGATCGCGCCGCCATGCAGCGAGGCGAGCTCGGCATCGGGCAGCAGCCGGGCCGCCGCGCCATCCACCGCCAGGATGCGCGCCGCCACGCGCGGCGCGCCCGGATCCTCCGGCACGAAGCTGGCGCGCTGGCCGGGGGCGACGCGGCGCAGCACCCCCTCCTCCACCCAGGCCTCGATCACGGTGCTGCCAAGATCGGCCAGCGCGGCCAGGCGTTCCCCCGCGCGCACCCATTCGCCCACGGCCAGCGGCTCGGCCAGCTCGACCACGGTGCCGGAAAAGGGCGCTTGCACCAGGAGGCGCCGCTGATCGGCCTGCAGCGCGTCCAGCTCCGCCCGGGCCGATTGCAGCTCCCGCCAGAGGATCTGCCCGCGCGCCACCCAGTCCCGCTCCTGCGAGAGGGCGCTGGCCTGCCAGGTCAGCGTCTCGACGCGCCGCGCCACCTGTCGCTGGCGGAATTCCAGATCGGGTGCTTCCAGCCGCAGCACCGGCGCCCCCGCCTCCACCGCCGCGCCGGGGCTCACCGCGATCTCGGCCACACGGGCGGGGACCTGGGCGAAAAGCTCCGTGCGGCGTTCGGCCGCCATCAGGGCCGGCGCCTCGATGGTGCCGTGCCAGGGCAGGAAGGCGGCCAGCAGCAGCAGGGTCACAGCCCCGCCGGTGACGAGGGTGTGGCGATTGAGGCGCATGGCATGTCTCCGCCGTGTCCATTCCACGGCCTCGCGCCAGATCGGGCGCAGG
Source organism: Acetobacteraceae bacterium (assembly GCA_027487385.1). Classification (GTDB taxonomy): domain Bacteria; phylum Pseudomonadota; class Alphaproteobacteria; order Acetobacterales; family Acetobacteraceae; genus Roseococcus. Next base: position 39,576 of record JAIYDS010000085.1, read on the forward strand.
ATGAACCACCAGATCTCGATGGCGAACAGCAAGAGGCCCAGGGCCTTGAAGAAGAGGTGGTAGACCAGCAGCGCGATGCCCAGGAACAGCACGAAGCGATAGGCCCAGGTGCACACCGCCCAGCCCAGCAGGATGCGGCGCATGCGCGGCGGCCAGGCCTCGGGCGCGGGTTCATCCAGGCCGAACAGCGCCTCGCGGATGCGCCAGCGCGCCAGCGCGAAGGCGCGGTCCTGGAGGTTCGGCACGTCCAGCGTGTCCGACAGCAGGTAATAGCCGTCGAAGCGCAGGAAGGGGCTGAGATTGACCAGCAGGGTCAGCACCCAGGTCGTCGTCGCCCAGGTGAAGGCGACGCTGCGCAAGGGCCCCTCGGGCAGGAAGCTCCAGGCCAGCAGCGCCCAGCAGGCCAGCGCCAGCTCGGCCGCGATGCCCGCCGCGCCCACCGCCATGCGCTGCCGCCGGTCGCACAGCCGCCAGGCCTCGCTCGTGTCGGTGTAGGGCATGGGGTAGAGCAGCATGAAGGCGATTCCCATGCTGGGCACGCGGCAGCCGAAGCGCTTCGCGGTCAGCCCATGGCCCAGCTCATGCAGGGCCTTGGCCAGCACGAGCGAGAGCAGGCCCAGCACCGCCCCTTCCAGCGAGAAGAAATGCAGGAAGGAGGCGCCGAAGGAATCCCATTGCCGGAGCGCGAGAAAGAGCCCTGCCCCGCCCGCCGCCAGCGTCAGCCCCAGGAACCAGCCGGTGAAGACGAAGCCCAGCGGCCCCAGCAGCGCGGTGAGCGCGCGGTCCGGGCGCAGCAGCGGCAGGCGGAAGAAGAGGTAGTTCTTCACCAGCCACCAGGCCCAATGCGGCCGGGCGGCGGCGCGCTGGCGCGCCAGCCGGTCCAGCGCGGCCGGCCCGCTCGCCCGCAGCAGCTGCGCACCGGCCAGGAAGCGGGCGAAATCCTCCACCTCCTCGGGGCTCGGTGCCAGCATGGTCTCCAGGGCGATGCGCTCGGCGATGGCCGCCGGCACGCCCATCTCCCAGCGCGCCAGGATCTCGAATTCGAGCCAGCCCAGCCGGAAGAAGCGGCCGCTGGCCGGGTCATGCAGCGTCCAGCTCGGCGCGCCATCGGGGCCGCGCGGCCCGGGCTGCAAGGCCAGCTCCTCGCGCAGCGGCGCGAGCCGAGGGGCCAAATGGGGCGCCGGCTGCGCCGCGCTCAGAACCCCAGCCATCGCCGCAACGCCGAAAGCGGGCGGCGGAAGATGTGATAGGCCAGCCGCACCTCCTGCCCATGCAGCTTGGCCGTGCCCTTCAGCCCGATGCGCAGCGGCGCCGCATCGGGGGCGAAGGCGGCGCGCAGGCGGAAGGCCAGCACGCCATCGGGCCCCGGCTGCGCGCGATAGGCGGCGAAGGCGAGCTCGGCCGGCACCGGCGCCTCGGGATTCACGTTGAGGAACATGCGCACCTCCGCCCCCGGCTCCAGCGCGATGGCATCGGCGACCGGCAGGCGGATTTCCAGCGCCGTCCGCCCCGGATCGGCGATCTGCATGATGCGCTCGCCGATCACGACCGGCCGGCCCAGCCATTCATGCGCGTCGTCGAAGACGGCGATGCCGGGCTGCGTCGCGCGGATTTCGATGCGCGCCAATTGCTCGTGCAGGAAGGCGACCTCGGCGCGCTGCTGCTCCAGCCGGCCTTGCAGCATGGGGATGGAGGCGCGGGCGCGCGGATCGGCCACCGCCCCCTGCATCGCCTGGCGCAGCTCGGCCTCGGCCACCTCGGCGGCGCGGCGGGCCACTTCCAGCTGGGTCTGCAAGCGGCGCGGATCGAGCGTCAGCAGCAATTGCCCGGCCACCACCGCCTCGTTGGGGCGGACATGCAGCGCCTCCACCACGCCATCCAGCGGCGCGCGCACCACCATGGGATCGAGCGCGATGACCTCGGCCGGGGCCAGCACGGAATCCCGCACCGGCAGCAGGCCGATGCCCACCACCGCCGCCAGGGCCAGGGCGGCCAGCAGCGGCCGGCGTGGCGCCCGGCGCGCGCGGCGCGGTTGCAGCGCCGCCAGCGCATGGCCATAGCCGCTGGCCAGCAGATCAAGCAGGCGCCGCTCGCCCTCGGTCCAGGGCTCTTCGCGGGCCAGCGCCAGGGCGCCAAGAAACCGGCCGCGATGCGCGAGCGGCAGCCAGAGCAGCTGCGCCGGCAGCCAATCGCCCCAGCCCTCCGCCTTGGGCGCATTCGCCGCGGTCAGCATCTGCGTCTCGGCCGCACCCGGGGCGGCCGCGATGCGCCCGAGCAAGCCGGTGAGCCAGGCGGCGAAAGGCGCGTCGCGCTCCGGCTGGGCCAGGCCGGACAAGGCCGCAAGCCGCCCCGGCGCCAGCCACAGCGCCGCCTGCCGATAGGCGACGATGCCATGGGTGTCGTTCACCATGAGGAAGCCGAGGGCGGCCGCGTCCTCGGCCTCCCGCGCCCGCCGCTCCAGCTGCAGCAGCGCGGTCAGGCGCAGCAGCTGGCGGTCCTGGGGGAGGCTCACGCCGCCTCATCCCCCCGGATGAGGTCCTCCATGAGCCGGAGAAGCTCCGCATGCTGGGCCTCGGCGCCCGTTGTGCGCAGCGCCTGGGTCAGGCCCGGCTGCGGCTGGGGCGATGGCTCCGTCAGGTCCAGCCGCTCGGCCAGGGCTTCGAGCCCGGTGAGCGGGGCATCGGCCAGCCAGGTCTCGGCCGGGGCGGCGGCGCGCGGCGCGGGCGCCGGGGCCGTCGGCACGGCTTCCACCGGCCGCGCATCGCCGCCGACCTGGATCCGCATCACGGTCGTCGCCTCGCGCCCCTGGGCGTCGCGGGCGGTGAAGCTCACCACCAGGGTCTGGTTCACGCCGGGGGGCGGCTGCACCACCAGCGTGCCATTGCTGGCGTCGAACCGCGCCCAGGCCGGCAGGGGCTGGCCATTGGCCTGCCGCGCCGAGACCGCGACCGGCATGCCCGGATCGCTGTGGCTGAAGCTGCCCGCGGGCAAGGTAATGACGTTGCTGGTGCCGGCGCTGGCGCTGAAGCTGCCGAGATCCGGCGCGGCCCGGAGGCCCGTCGGGCCAAAGCCGCCATCGCTGACGCCCCGCTGGACGAAGGCGCCGGTGTTGGCGGGCTCCCCCCCGCGTGGTGCGGTTGGCGCGCCGCTTGTCTGGCCGCCGCTGCCGAAGCCGCCGCCAAAGCCCCCACCAGAGCCACTCCCGAGACCGCCCCCGAGACCGCCATTGCCGGAGAAGCCGCCGGAGGACGCGCCCTCACCCCCGCGCATGGCCTGAGTCACAGGCGTGATCGGCGCTGGTGCTGGCGGCGGGGCCGGCGGCGGCGCGGGCGGCGGGGCCGGCGGGGCGGGTGCTGGCGCCGGCGGCGGGCTTGGCTGCACGGTCAGCGCGAAGCTGGTGCTGGCCGTGGCCCCGGAGAGGTCCCTCGCTTCCAGCGTCACCGTATAATTGCCCGGCCGCAGCGCCCCGCTGGCGGCCGAGAGCGTCAACACCTCGCCGCTTCGGGTCAGGGCCAGCCCGGCCGGCCCGCTGAGCGAGAAGGCCAGGACATCACCGCCCGGCTGATCCGCATCGGCGAAGGTCGAGACCGGCAGGTTCAGCCGGAAGGGCAGGTCTGCGCGGGTGGATTGGCTCGCTGGCAGGCTGCCCGTCACCACCGGCGCGTCATTCACCGAAGCCACCGCCAGCGCCACCTCCGGCGCGGCCACCGGTGCGGCACCATCGGTCACGCTGAGCACGAAGCGGGTGGTGACGCTGCTGCCCGGCAGGGCCTGGTCGGCGGTGGGGCGGAAGGAGAGCAGCCGCAGCGCCGCCGTCACCTGCTCGGCCGAGCCGCTGATCCGGTAGCTGCCGGCCGAAAGCCGCTCGACCCCGGCGGCGGAGAGCGAGGCCTCGGTGAAACGGCCCGTCGCCTCGCCGGTGGTCCCGGCGGCGTCGCGGATCAGCAGGGTGACGGTGAGCACATCGCCAGGCAGGTCCACATCGCCCAGCTGGATGGCGTTGAAGGGCCGGCTTTCCGCCGTGTCATTGCCGGATTGGGCGGTGACCAGGCCGCCCACCACCGGCGCGTCATTGCGCGGGCTGACGGCCAGGCTGAGCACCGCGGTGGTGCCCGAGAGCGCGCCGCTGCCGCCCGCCTGCTGGGCGCCCGCATTCTGGCCCGCGCTGCGATCCCAGGCGCGCAGGGTGAGGCTCGCCGTCTCCCCATTGCGGGCATCGGGCAGGTAGCGCAGCTGGGCATCGGCCGCGAGCAGGCGCGGCGTGGCGGCGGAGACTGCGCCGAGTGCCGTCCAGCTCGCCCCGCCATCCTGTGAGACCTGCCAGTTGCCATTGCCCGTGGCGCCCGAGATGGCCGCGCCGGAGAGCGCGCCCGCATCCACATCGCTGGCGCCCAAGGCGGCCAGGATGCTGGCGAGGCTGGTGCCCGCGGAGGCCGCATCCTCATGCGTGCCGGTCAGCGCCAGGCTGCCGGCGCCCAGCACGGGCGCGTCATTCACCTCGGTGACGCTGAGGCTGGCCGTGGCCGCACCGAGCGAGAAGGCTTCGGTACCGCCCTGGGCCGCCGTGTCGCCGAGCCCGCCCGCGCTGCCCACCGTGCCATCCCAGGCGCGGAAGCCGAGGCTGGCCGTCTCGCCGCGCTGCGCGTCCGGCTGGTAGCGCAGCTGCGCATCCGGCCCGAGCAGCCGCGCCGCGCCGCCCGAGACGCTGCCCAGCGCGGCCCAATTCGCGCCGCCATCGGTCGAGACCTGCCAGGTGCCGCGGCCGCTGGCGGCGGTGATGGCAATGCCGAGCACCGTGCTGCTGTCCAGATCCGCGCCGCCGGCCTGGGTCAGCAGGGAGGCCACGGTGAAGGGGGTGGCGGTGCTGTCCTCCGAGGTGCCGGCCAATGTCACGCTGGCGCCCGAGGTGAGGGTGGGCGCGTCATTCACCGCGGTGACGACCAGGCTCGCTCCGGCGCTGGCGCTGGAGAAGGCGCTGGCGCCGCCGGAAGTGGTGGTGTCGCCCGTGCCGCCGGCGCTGCCCGTGGTCTGGTCCCAGCCGCGGAAGGTGAGCGTCGCCGTCTCGGCATTGGCGTCGTCCGGGATGTAGCGCAGCTCCGCATCGGGGCCGAGCAGCCGGGCCGAGGCCGCCGAGACCGCGCCGAGCGCCGACCAGTTGCTGCCCCCATCGGTCGAGACCTGCCATTCGCCGCGCCCCGTGGCGCCGGTGACGGCCAGCCCCGAAAGCGCGCCGCTGTCCACATCGGCGAAGCCCGCCCCGGTGAGCAGCGCCGCGACGGAGGTGGCGCCGGAGGTGGTGTCCTCATCCGTGCCGGTCAGGGTGACATTGGCGCCATTCGTCACGGTGGGCGCGTCATTGGCATTGGCCACGGTGACCTGGCGCGTGACGCCGACGACGCTGGTCAGCCCGCCGGAATCCGTGACGCGGAATTCCACCACGCGGTCCTGCTGGCCCGTGCCGGTGGCCGGGTTCTCGCTGGTGCTGGCGAAGGTGACGCTGCGCAGCGCCTGCTCATAGGTCGCGCGGGTGGCGGTGCCGCTCAGCGTCAGCACGCCGGTCCCGGAATTGTAGCTGCCGGTGATGCCGCCCTGGTCCGTGAAGCCCAGCACATCGCCCGCCGCGCGGTCCGTGATGGTGACGCTGGCGCCGCTGAGATTGGGGCTGTCGGCATCGGCGATGGAAAGCCCGGGCGCGATGGCGCTGGCCGGGCCATCCTCGGCATAGCTCGCGCTGCCGCCGCCCGGGGTGATCACGGGGCGTTCGGCCACGGTGATGCTGAAGCTCTGGTTCGTCAGCGGGCTGGCCCCGTCCTCGCCGCCATCCGCCAGGGTGAAGGTGAAGCCATCCGAGGTGCCAGGGGCGTCGTCATGCAGGTATTTCACCTGCCCCGCCGCGAGGTCGGCCTGGGTGAAGCTCTGGCCATGGGCCAGCGCCTCGCCCGCATCCACCATGTTGTCGCTGTCAGCGTCCAGGAAGAGGGTGCCCCGGGTGGGGGCCGTGTCCAGCGTATAGGTCAGCCCCGTGCCGCCATCATCCGGGTCGCCCTCAGTCAGCAGGGCGGTGGTGATGGTCAGCAGGCCACCCGTCTCGGTCTGCCCGCCCGTGTTGGTGGCGAGGCTCGGGGCGTCATTCACCGGAATGAGGCTGAGGCTGCCGGTCACCACCGCGTTCTGGGCCGTGCCGCCCGTGCGCCCGCCATCGGCCAGGGTAAGGGTGATGTCGCGCGTGGTCGCGGTGCCGCCCGTCGTCGGATCATCCGAGGTGCTGGCGAAGCGCAGCTGCCCGATCAGCGCCTGCACCGCCGCATGGGTGGCATCCACGCCGGAGAGGCTGACCACGAGCGCCGCCGCCTGCCCGCCCGAGACCGTGCCGATGGCCTGGCCGTTGAAGGCAAGGTTGCCACCCGCGAGGGTGATGCCGTTGCCATCGGCGATGGAGAGCACATCCCCCGTGCGATAGGCGCCCAGCGCCACGCTCAGGCTGCCGCCATCCAGGTTCGGCGCATCCACCGCCGTCAGCACCGGGGCGCTGAACAGCGCGATGGGTGCTGCGCCCTCGGTCCAGCTGCTGGAGGTGACGGCGCCGGTCAGCGCCTCGGCATCATTGGCGGCGGTCAGGGTGAGCGTGCCGGTCAGGCTGTTGCTGTCCAGCGCGCCGCCGCCCGTATTGCCGCCATCCCGGAAGGTGGCGGTGATGGCGCGGCTGGCGGCGGTGCCGCCCGCCGTCGGGTCATCGCCGCCGTAGAAATTGTAGAGGATGTTGGCCATCACCGTGTTCACGGCCGCGGCATTCGCATCGCCGTTGAAGGTGATGACCAGCGCCGCGCCGAAGCCGCCCGAGACGGTGGCCACCTGCGTTCCGCTCAGGCTGACCGTGCCCTGGACGCTGTCATAGCTCAGGGCGCCCTGGCTCGCCGGAAGGGTGATGAGGTCACCGCCCTGATAGGCATCGAAGGCCACGGTCAGCGTCGCCCCGGCGAAGCCCGCGGGAAGGTCGGGATCGGTGACGCTGGGCGAGGTGAAGAGCGCGACGGAGGTGCCGGCAAAGCCGCTGGAGCCGGCGAGGGTCGCGCCCTCGCTCCAGCTCGCCCCCAGGGTGCCGGCGAGGGCCGGCGCGTCATTCACCGCCGTGAGCGCCACGGTGGAGAGCAGCGCGAGGGTCGCCGTGTTCACATCGCCGCCGCCATTCGGGCCGGTGTCGCGCAGCGCGGTGATGGTCACGGGCCGCGTCGCGGCGCCCAGGGAATCGCCGCCATGGCGATAGGCGAGGCCGGCCACCAGGGCCTGCAACTCCGCGGCGTTCGAGCCGGCCGCGCGGTTGATGGTGACCGAGGCGGTGGATCCCGAGAGGGCGACATCCACGCTCAGCCCATCGCCGACATCCAGCGCCGAGACCGCCTGCAGCGCGACCTCGACGCCATTGACGCGCAGATACTCGGCCGCGCCGTCATTCACCTGGGCGATGGTGACCACCAGCCGGTCGAAGGATTGCCCGCCCTCCACCGTGCTGGCCGTGGGGTTGGTGAAGAGCAGGACGGGCACGCCGCCCTCGGTGAAGCCAGGATTGGCCGCGGTCGCCGTCAGGGTGGGCGGGTCATTGACGTTCGTCACCGTGACCGTCACCGCCTGGCTGGTGGCGTTGCCCGCCACATCGGCGGCGCGCACCACGACGGTGTAGGTGTTGTCGGCCCCGTCATCGCCGGGCGCCTCGAAATCGGGCGCGGTGGCGAAGCGCAGGTCGCTGCCGTTCAGGGCAAAGCTCCCGGCGTCAATGCCGCCCTGGATGACATAGTCCACGCCGTCACTGGCCGAGACCGTCATCACCGCCGTGCTGTTTTCCGCCACGTTCGTGCTCGCGCTGACGGCCCAGCCGGGGCCGGTGCGGTCAATCGTCACGAGGCGCGCGGCGCTGTCGGCGCCTTCATTCCCCGCCGCGTCCACCGCGCGCAGCGTGAAGCTGTAGCTGCCATCGGCAAGGCCCGAGACATCCACGCCCGAGAACAGGTAATGGCCCGAGCCATTGGTCGTCATCGTGCCGGCCAGGGTGCCGTCACGATACAGCCGCACCTCCGTGTTGGCGGTGGTGGTGCCGAGGAAGTTGAGGCTGTTGGCGTTGGTGATGTCGTCGCTGTTGCTGGACCCGCTGTCGCTGGCGGCGGCGAGGTCGGGCGCGCCGGGCGCCGCGGGCGCGGTGCGGTCGATCGTGACATCCAGCGCCGTGCCTGCGCTGCCCAGATTCCCGGCCAGGTCCATTTGGCGCAGGGTGAAGGCATAGGTGCCATCGGCGAGTGCGGAGGTGTCCAGACCCGCGAAGCTCCAGGCGCCATTCGCATCGGCCGTCGTGCTGGTGACGAGGTTGCCGTCGCGGAACAGCCGCAGCGTCTCATTCGCGCCGATCGCGGGCCCGCTGAAGGTAAAGGAGGTCGCGCTGGTCACATTGTCGCCGTCGCTCGTGCCCGTGTCGGAGGAGGGCAGCAGATCGGGCGGCCCGCCGGCGGCGGGCGCCGTGCGGTCAATGGTGATGAGCCGCGCGGTGCCGGAGACGCTCTCATTGCCCGCCACGTCGAGCTGCCGGACGCTGAAGGAATAGCTGGCGTCGCTGAGGGCCGCGACATCGACGTCGGCGAAGGTGAAATCGCCATTCCCATCCGCCGTGGCCGTCGCCATGAGGCTGGTGGCGCGATAGAGCCGCACGGTCGCGCCCGCATCGGCGCCGCCGCCGGTGAAGGTCAGGCTGGTGGCGTTGGTCAGGTCGTCACTGTCGCTGGCGCCGCTGTCCGAGGCGGCGGCGAGGTCCGGCTGGCCCAATGCGGCGGGCGGCGAGTTGTCCAGCGTGTAGCTGGTCTGGTTCGCGCCGCTCGGCGTCAGGTTCGTCAGGGCGTTGCCGGCGGCATCGGTGATGTCCTGCCCGCCGGCGAAGCCGAGGGTGACGGGGCCATCCACCTCGGCCAGGTTCCCGCCGGAGGCGGTGACGTCGAAGGCGTTGCCTCCGGCCGAGGTGACGCCGAGGGTGCCCGTTGTCCCGGTCAGGCTGAAATCGGCGGCATCCACGCCGGTGACGGCCCCGTTGAAGCCGACGCGCCAGGTCACGCTGTTCGCATTGGTGACCTCATTCGCCGGCGTCTGCCGGGTGATGGAGGTGACGGTGGGCGCGGTGCGGTCGATCGTGATGTTGAGCGCCGTGCTGTCCGTGCTCTCCGCCGAGCCGTTGAACTGCCGGGTGGTGAAGCTGTAGCTGCCGTCCCCGAGGCCGGAGACGTCCAGATTGTTGAAGCTGTAGTTGCCGGTGCCATCGGCCGTGGTGCTCGCCACCTGCGTGGCGCCGCGATAGAGGCGCACCGTGCCATTCGGATCCGCGCCCGTACCGGTGAAGCTCAGGCTGGTGGCGTTGGTGAGGTTGTCCGTGCTGCTGCTGCCGCTGTCGGAGCCGGCGGCGAGATCAGGGGCGGAAGGCGCGTTGGGCGCGGCGGGTGCCGGGTCGGGGTCCCCGGGCAGCAGGAAATTCGCGGCGGTGATGGTGCCGGTGACGTTGATGAACGCCGCGAAGGTGAAGAAGACACTGCCGCTGGTGTAGCCGACGGCGATGGTCGGCGTGCCGCCGGAGGAGGTGATGCTGTTGCCGCTCTGGAACAGGAAGGGGCCGTTGGCCGAGAAGCTGGTGTAGCGCGTGTCGGTGCCGAAATAATCCGAATTGCCGATGTCGTAGATGTCCGTCGTGAACTGCGCGAATTGGGTCGATATGTCGGTGCCGCGCAGGTCAATGAAATCCTCGGCCGCGTTGAACCCGCTGATGACCGCGATGTTGAACAGCTCGGTGGAGTTGGCGAAGTAATGCCCGCCATGACTCTGCGCCGTGGTGGGAAAGCGCGCCAGATCCACCGTGCCATCGGTGAAGGTGACATTGGTGGTGTCCGTCAGGTTCACCGTGTTGTTGCCGTTCAGCAGCCCGCCAAAGGCGGCGATCTCCAGCGTGACCGTCTCCACCTGGCCGTGCCGCTGCTCCAGCGTCCAGTCTCCGCCGCGCGCCGCGGGGCCCGTGTCGTTGGTGGAGGCCGCGACATCCGCGCCCGTCGCGGCGCTCAGGGCTGTGAGGAAATCCTGCCCCTCCCCGCCCGCGACGCGGCAGCCATAGAGCAGCAGGTCGCCCTCCGCCCCCAGCGCGGTGCCCAGCGCCGCGAGATCGGCGGCGCGCGCCTCCACCCCGGCGGCATCGAGGTTGAGCGAGCCGAGCTGAACCCGCCCCTCGCCGCCATGGCTCAGCACATGCAGGGCCGAGATGTTGTTGCGGCCCTCCAGCGCTTCCACCAGTTGGGTCAGCCCATCGCGCGCGGGGTCCAGCAGGATGATCTCGGCCTGGGGGGGTGCGGCGTCGCGCAGCGCCTCCCAGCCTTGCACGGCGGTGTCGATCGCGACGATCTCGACGGGTGTGGCGGCGGAGGGACCGGTGGCCTGCGTGGCGGCCTGGGCGGTGCCGGCCGTGCCCTGCACCAGGGCGGCGACCAGCCCGGCATCGCCGCCTGCCGGCGGGGCCATGGGATCGGCCATCTGATCGGCCTGCGCCTCCGCCGTGGCGGCGCCGGCGGCGTCGAACATGAAGCGCTGCTCCAGCGCCAAGGCCAGGCGACGGGGGGCGAAGCGCCCCGCGCCCGCACGCGCGAATTCACCGCGATTGCGCTGGTGGTCTGTCCATCCTGACATGCGCGAAGCCCTTTTTGATGCTCACGCGCCTATCTGCCCAGGAAACTCCTAACCAATGGTGAAGCGCCCGCAGGGAAACCGCAGGCGCACGCCCCTACTCGGCGCGGATGTTGCCCGCCCGCACCACTTGGCCGAACAGCTCGAAATCCCGCGCGGTGAGGGTGGCCAGTTCCTCCGGCGTGGAGGGCACGGAATCCACCGCCCCCTGGGCCAGCCGCTCCCGCACCGCAGAGGCCAGCATGACGGGGCGGTTGATCTCGGCCAGGCGAAGGATGATCTCGCGCGGCGTGTTGCGCGGCGCGAACATGGCGAACCAGCTTTCGAAATTCACCTCGGGGATGCCGATCTCCCGCGTGGTCGGAACGTTGGGCTGGAGGGCCTGGCGCTCGCCCCGCGTGACGAAGAGCGCGCGCAGCCGGCCCGCATCCACGTGCTGGCCCAGCAGCTGGATGCCATCCATGAAGATCGGCACGCGATTGGCCAGAACATCGGGAATGGCGGCGGCCGTCCCGCGGAAATGCACCGGCTCGGCCTCCACGCCCACGGCGCGGCGCCAGGCCTCCGTCACCACATGGGTGATGCCGCCAGCCCCCGTGCTCGCATAGGTGAACTGGCCGGGCGAGCGCCGCATCAGCGCCACCAGCTCCGCATGGTTCTGCGCCGGCACCTGCGCCGCGATGGTCATGAGGAAGTAGTTCGTCATCATCTTCGCGACCGGGGCCAGGTCCCGCATCGGATCGAAGGGCAGGTTCGCGTAGGTGTGCGGGTTGATCACCACCTGGCCGGAATTGGCGATGAGGAAGGTGTGCCCATCCGTCGCGCGGATCACGGCCTCGGTGCCGAGATTGGCGGCCGCACCGGGGCGGTTCTCCACCACGACGGGCTGGCCCAGCGCTTCCTGGAAGCCGGGGGCGGCCAGGCGCGCCAGCGTGTCGGTGGGCCCGCCCGCGGCGAAGCCCACGATGAAGCGCACCGGCCGGTTGGGCCAGGCCGGCTGGGCCAGGGCCGGGGCGGCAAGCAAGGCACCCGCGCCCAGAAGGGTGCGGCGCATCACGGATTCACGCATGGACATCTCCCTGTGGCGCCGGCTGCGGGGATCACGCCCCCGCTTGACCGGCGCCGCTAAAGATGTCCATTTCGTAATGTCATTTCAACCGAAACATGCGTGGGTTCAGTCGAGGCGGATATTCTCGCTGCGGACCACCTGGCCCCAGGCCTCCTGCTCGCTGCGCACCAGCGCGGCCAGGGCAGCCGGCGTGGTGTGTTCCGGCACGGCGGCCTGGGCGCGGAAGACCTCGATCATGGCGGGCGTCGCCATCGCTGTGGCCATGGCCTGGTTGAGCCGGGCGATGATCGGCGCGGGCGTGCGCGCCGGTGCGAAGATGGCCTGGATGATGCTGGTGGAGAGCGCAACGCCCTGCTCCTGCAGCGTCGGCACATTCGGCAGCAGCGGCAGCCGCGCCGGCGAGAGGGTGGCGAGCACGCGCACCCGGCCATCCCGCGCCAGCGCCTCGGCCGCGCCCGCCGGCATCACCATGGCATCCACCTGGCCGGCGGCGAGCGCCTGCTGCGCCGGCGCGGCCCCGGTGAAGGGCACATGCAGCAGCTCGGCCCGGGCCGCGATGCCGATGCGCAGCACCGCGAGCTGCGAGGTGCTGCCCACGCCCCAGCTCGCATAGGTGAGCGCGCCGGGCCGCGCCTTGGCGGCGGCGATGAAGCTGCGCAGGTCACTGATCTCGCGCTGGGTGGGGCCCACGGCGAGGGCCAGCGGCACCCGCGTCAACAGGCTCACCGGCTCGAAATCGGCGTTCGCGTCATAGGGGATGTTGCGCATGGCGGCCGGGTTCACCGCATGGGTGTCCGTCACGCCCAGCAGCAGCGTCGTGCCATCGGGCGTGGCCCGCGCCGCCACGCCGGCGCCGATGCTGCCATTGGCGCCGGCCCGGTTCTCCACCACCACCGTCTGGCCGAGCGAGGTGGTCATGTTCTGCGCCAGGCTGCGCGCCAGGATGTCGCTGATGCCGCCCGGGTTGAAGGGGACGATGATCCGCACCGTGCCGGCGGGGATGCTCTGCGCCTGCGCGGGCAGGCTGGCGGCGGCAAGGCCGGCTGCCAGAATCGGCAGGCCGCGACGGGTGAGATGGGGCAAGGGATCCTCCTGGGGATGGGGCCGGGTGTGGGCGGCGGCCTAGCAAATCATGCGCCAGACGAAATCCGCGCCCGGCACGCCGCCGCGACCCGGGCTCTGGCGATAAAGCGGGCGCAGCGTGCCACGGCTGCCCGGTTTGCGGGCATGGCACGCCTCACCCCCCCATGCGGCCCGCGCGCATCGCTTGCAGGGCGGGACCGCACCGCGCATATGACGGCCCAGCAATCAATTCGCCTGGAGGCCCCACGTCATGGTCACGCTGTCCCGTCGTTCCGCGCTCGCCGCGGGCACCGCCATCCTGGCCACGCCCAACGTGGTCCGCGCCCAGGCCGCGCTGCGCCTGACGCTTCCCTGGCTTGCCCAGGGCTCGACCGCCTATGCCTTCATCGCCCGCGAGATGGGCGCCTTCTCGCGCCGTGGCCTGAATGTGGAAGTGACGCGCGGCTTCGGCTCCGTCGCCGCCGCCCAGGCGCTGGCCCAGGGCCAGTTCGACTACGCCATCATCGGCGCCGGCCCGATGATCCTCGCCGCCGCGCGTGAGCTGCCGGTCGTCGGCATGGCGACCGTGAATTACGACATGACCATGGGCATCGCGCTGCGCGCCGACAGCCCGATCCGCACCGCGAAGGACCTGGAGGGCAAGCGCATCGGCGCCGTGCCGACCAGTGCGGAATTCCCCTTCTGGCCCGCCTTCGCCCGCCGCGCCGGCATCAACCTCCAGACCGTCACCATCCAGCAGATGGACAACCGCGTGCTGGAGCGCAGCCTGATTGACCGTCAGGTGGATGCCATCACCGCCATCGGCTCCTCCACCATCCCGGTCATGCAGGCGCAGAATGCGGCGCACCGCTTCATCCCCTATTCCTCGGCGGGGCTGAACTTCTACGCCAACGTGATCTGCACCCGCCCCGAGGTGCTGCAGAACCGCGCGGCCCAGGCCGAGGCGATCACGGACGCGCTGCTGGAAGCCGCCGCCCTGCAGCTGCGCGAACCGGAGCGCGCGCTCGACATGTTCATCCGCCAGGTGCCCGAGATCGGCATCACCTCGGGCGGGCGTGAGAATGCGCGCCTTTCCCAGGGGCTGATGCAGGCCACCATGCTGGCGCCCGAGGCCATCCAGAACGGCCTGGGCTGGACCGACATGGCCAAGTGGAACGCGATGACGGACCTCGTCATGGAATTCGGCGCGCCGGCCGATGCCAAGCGCCCCAGCACCGAGGCCATCATTTCCAACCGCTTCGCCGGCCGCATCAAGCTGACCGAAGCCGAGTGGGCCGCGCAGCGCACCCGCCTCGCCCCCTTCGGTGCCATGCTGGGATGATTTCCCTTCGCGGCGTTCGCAAGACCTATGCCTCGCCGGCCGGGCCCATCGAGGCCGTGGCCGGCGTCTCCGTGGACATCGCCGAGGGGGAGTTCGTCTCCATCCTCGGCCCCTCGGGCTGCGGCAAATCCACCCTGCTGATGATGCTCGCGGGGCTGGAAGCCATCACCGCGGGCAGCATCACCATCGGCGGCCAGCCCATGATCGGGCCGCGCCGCGATGCGGGCCTGGTCTTTCAGGACGCCACGCTCCTGCCCTGGCTTTCGGCACGCGACAACGTGCTCTTCCCTATCAAGATGATGCGCCTGCCGCGCGAGAAATACGTGGCCCGCGCGGAAGAGCTGCTACACTCCGTGGGCCTCGGCGCCTTCATGGACAAGCGGCCGCGCGAACTCTCCGGCGGCATGCGGCAGCGCGTGGCGCTCTGCCGTTCGCTGATCCATACGCCCTCCATCATGCTGATGGATGAGCCCTTCTCCGCGCTCGACGCCATCACGCGTGACGAGATGGCGCTGGTGCTGCTCGACCTCTGGTCCCGCCACCGCAAGACCGGGATCTTCATCACCCACTCGATCCGCGAGGCGGTGCTGCTCTCCGACCGCGTGCTGGTGATGACCAAGCGGCCTGCCGTCGTCGTCGCCGATGTACCGATTCCCTTCGCGCGCCCCCGCGATGAGAGCGTGCAGGACAGCCCCGAATTCATCGCCATCGTGGCCAAGCTGCGCGGCATGATCGAGCACAGCATCAAGGATGCGGCATGATGGATGGTGGAACGCAAATCGTGGCGGATGCCCCCGCCGCGCTGAATGTCGAGAAGCGCGATCTCGCCAAGCATCCGGCGGTGCAGATCATCCTGCCCATCGTCTTTGCGATTTCGGTCCTCGCACTGTGGGAATTCCTGGTGGATTTCTACGAGGTGCCGAAGGTCATCCTGCCCTCGCCCCTCGACATCTACGCCCGCGCCGTCTCGGCCTGGCCCTTCCTGGTGCAGCATGCGGTCCCCACCGGCACCGAGGCCGCCATCGGCTTCCTGCTGGCGACGGTGCTCGGCATCACGCTCGCCGTCATCCTGGCCTATTCCAAATGGGCCTATGCGGCGCTGTATCCGAACGTGATCTTCTTCCAGCTCATCCCGAAGATCGCCTTGGCGCCCCTCTTCATCGTCTGGCTCGGCATTGGCTCTTCCTCGCGCCTGGCCTTCTCGATGTTCATCGCCTTCTTCCCCGTGGTCATCGCCACGCTCACCGGGTTGAACTCCACGCCGCCCGACATGCTGCGGCTGTGCAAGGCGCTGACCGCGCGCTCCTGGCAGGTGTTTCTCTCGGTGCGCTTCCCCTATGCGCTGCCGCATATCTTCTCGGGGCTGAAGATCGCCGTCACCTTCGCCATCATCGGCGTCATCGTGGGCGAGTTCATCACCGCGCAGGCGGGGCTGGGCTACCTGATCCTTTTTGCCTCCAGCCAGGCGGAGACGGCGCTGATCCTCGCCTCCATCGGCATGCTCTGCGTTGTGGGGCTGATGCTCTACGGCGTGGTGGCGGGGCTGGAGAAGCTGATCCTGGGCAAGTTCGGGCAATAGCCCGGTGTGAATCGCAGGCGGAACAAGCGGCGCGCGCGTCTCGCGGCCCCTTGGCCCGCCGGTGAATCGCTGGCTGAATGCCACGTTGGCGGAGAGTGTTGAGGAGAGAGACCCATGCAATACGACATCCTGCTCAAGGGCGGCCGCGTGGTCTGCCCGGCCTCGGGCCTTGATGGCATCATGGATGTGGCGGTGGCCAACGGCCGCATCGCCGCCATCCAGCCCGATATCCTCGCCAGTTCCGCGCGCGAGGTGATTTCGGTGAAGGACAAGATCGTCCTGCCCGGCATGGTGGACACACACGCGCATATCTACACCTACGTCTCCGGTCGCTTCGGCCTGCCGGCGGACATGGCGGGCGTGCAGAGCGGCGTGACCGCGCTGGTGGACCAGGGCGGCGCCTCCTGCATGACCTTCCCGGGCTTCAACGAGTTCATCGTGAAGCCAGCCCATTCGCGCGTCTTCAGCTTCATCAGCGCCTATGTCGTGGGCGGGCTGGAAGGCCACTACTACCCGACGCTCTATGGCCCCGAGCATGTGGATGTGGACGCGACGGTGAAGGCCGCCCGCGCCAATCCGGGCGTGGTGAAGGGCGTGAAGGCCCATGCCGAGATTGGCAACATGGCGCGCTACGGCCTGGAAGTCCTGAAGAAGGCCGCGCGGATCGGGCGCGAGGCGGACCTGCCCGTCTATTGCCATTTCGGCCAGCTCTGGCCCACGCCCGAGACCGGCAACAATGGCGTGGACCCGGACGAGATCCTGCCCCTCGTCATCCCCCTGCTCCGCCCCGGCGACATCCTGGCGCATCCCTTCACCCGCCACCCCGGCGGCTTCGTGGACCGGCGCACCGGCAAGGTGCATGGCATGGTGCAGGCGGCCCTCGATGCCGGCCTCAAGGTGGATGTGGGCCATGGCTCCCACTTCTCCTTCAAGATGGCGCGCATCAGCCTCGACGCCGGCATCATGCCGGACACGCTGGGCGCGGACATGCATGGCTACAACACGCGCATCCCCGCCCCGCCCGGCACGCCCGCCAATCACTCGGACCCGGAGGAGGACCATCCCTTCACCGGCAAGGCACGCTTCTCGCTGACGCTGGCCATGAGCGAACTGATCGCCCTCGGCGTGCCCTTCGAGAAGGTGGTGCCCATGGTGACCACCGGGCCGGCTGCCATGCTGCGGCTGGATGATGGGATCGGCACGCTGCGCATCGGCGCGGTGGCCGATGTCTCGGTGCTGGATGACCTGCGCGGGCGATTCAAGATGGCGGATAATGAGGGCACGGAAGTTGTCGCCGAGCGGCTGCTGCAGCCGGCCTTCTGCTTGAAGGGCGGCGTGAAGTTCGACGCCACCGCGCCGATCCTGCCTGCGGCGATTGCAGCGTGAGCATGGGGCTTTGCCCCATACCCCACCGGGGTCCGTGGCGGACCCCGGACCCCGCCGCGCCATGAAGCAGGGCGTTGGCGCGGCGATCACCCGCAAGGAGGATGATCGCTTCCTCCGCGGGCGCGGGAAATATGTGGGCGATATCCAACTGCCCAACATGCGCGAAGTCGCGTTTCTGCGCAGCCCGGTGGCGCATGGGCTGATCCGATCCCTGCGCGCCCCACAAGGCGCGCAGGTTTTCACCATGGCGGACCTCACCGCCGTCCTGCCCATCCGCGCCCCCTCCTCTCTTCCCGGCTTCCGTCGCACCGACCAATGGCCCCTCGCCCAGGGCCGCGTTCGCCAGGTGGGTGAACCCATCGCCATGGTCGTCGCCGCCACGCGCGCCGAAGCGGAAGACATCCTCGACGCCATCATCCTCGACATCGAGGAACTCCCCGCCGCAACCGACATGCTGGCCCATCGCGCCGGTCCGCCCATCCACGAGGGCTGGCCTGACAATGTCGTGCTCCAGGCCCTCGTCGAGGACGACATCAGCGACGTTCAGGCCCCCATCGTGGTGCGCCGCCGCCTGCGCACCGCGCGCCAGCACATGGCGCCGCTCGAGGGCCGTGGCGTCGTCGCACGCTGGGATTCGCGCCTGGCGCAGCTGGAAATGCACACCTCCTCGCAGATGGTGCATGTGACCAAGACGGGCCTGGCCGAATGCCTGGGCCTGCCGGAATCCGCGGTGCGCATCATCAGCCCGGATGTGGGCGGCGGCTTTGGCTACAAGGGGATTTTGCTGCAGGAAGAGGTCGCCATCGGCTGGCTCGCCCGCAAGCTGGGCGGCACGCCGCTACGCTGGATCGAGGACCGGCGCGAGGGCCTCTCGGCCCAGGCCAATTGCCGGGAACACCATTACGACATCACCGTCCATGCCGACCGCGACGGCACCATCCTGGCGCTGGATTGCGAAGCGCATGTGGATAGCGGCGCCTACTCGGCCTACCCGTTCTCGGCCTGCCTGGAGGCGGCGCAGATCGGCTCCATCCTGCCCGGCCCTTATGTCGTGCCGCGCTTTCGCTGCAAGACCTGGAGTGTGGCCACCAACAAGCCGCCCATCCTGCCCTATCGCGGCGTGGCACGGACCGGCGTCTGCTACGCGCTGGAAACCACGCTGGACGCCGTGGCACGCGCCGCCGGCATCAGCCCGGTGGAGCTGCGCCTGCGCAACCTGCCCGGCCCGGCGCAGATGCCCTACCTCAACGTCACCAAGAAGATCTTCGACAGCGGCGATTACCCCGAAGCCCTGCGCCGCGCGGCCGAAGCCGTTGACGCCGAGGGCTTCGCCGCGCGCCAGGGAGCGGCGCGGGCACAGGGCCACCTGATCGGCCAGGGCTTCGCCGTCTTCTGCGAGCAGGGCGCGCATGGCACCAGCGTCTATCACGGCTGGGGCATCCCCTTCGTCCCCGGCGCCGAGCCCTGCCAGGCGCGCCTCACGCCCGATGGCGGCCTCGAACTTCGCGTCGGCGTGCACAGCCACGGCCAGGGCATGGAGACGACGCTGGCCCAGGTGGCGCATGAAATCCTCGGCGTGCCGGTCGAGCGCGTGCAGCTCATCCATGGCGATACGGCGCTGACGCCCTATTCCACCGGCACCTGGGGGAGCCGCTGCGCCGTCATGGCCGGCGGCGCAGTGGCCGAGGCCTGCACGGAGCTGCGCAACCGTCTCATCCCCATGGGCGCCCATCTCTTGCAGGAGAAAGAGGCAATCTTCGCCGATGGCGCCGTGCGCGCGGGCGCCGCGAGCGTCAGCGTCGCCGAAATCGCCCGAACCTTCTTCCGCGCTCCGCAAAACCTGACCGAGGCGATGCAGGCCCAAGGCCTGGAATGCACGGTGGGCCACAAGACGGTGCGCGACACCGGCACCTTCAGCTACGCCTGCCACGCCGTGGAGGCGGAGGTGGATGCGGCCACCGGGCATGTGACGCTGACCCGCTATGTCATCGTCGAAGATGGCGGCGTGCTGCTGAACCCGCTCATCGCCGATGGCCAGGTTCTGGGCGGCACGGCGCAGGGCATCGGCACCGCGCTGTTCGAGGAAATGCCCTATGACACGGGCGGGCAGCCCCTGGCCTCCACGCTGGCCGATTACATGCTGCCCGGCGCCTCCGACGTGCCGGAGATCGAGATCCTGCACATGGAGACGCCCTCGCCCATCAGCCGCTTCGGCCAGAAGGGCATTGGCGAAAGCGGCGCAATTGGCCCGCCGGCGGCCATCGTGAACGCGATCAACAACGCCATCGCGCATCTGGGGCGCGAGGTGACGGATCTGCCGGCGACGCCGGAGCGCGTCTTGGCGGCGCTGCACGCCGCACCGGCGATTCACGCGCCGGCCGAAGCCGGCCGTCACGATCGCGGTGACGCATGAAGCCCGCCGCCTTCGAACACGCCGCACCGGCGGCAATGGCTGATGCGCTCGCCGTGCTGGCCCAGCCCGGCGCCAAGCCGCTTTCCGGCGGACAATCCCTCTCGCCCATGATGAATCTGCGCCTGGTGCGCCCCACCACGCTGGTGGACCTCAAGCGCCTGCCCGGCCTGCGCGGCGTGGTGGAAGCGGCCGACCATATCCGCTTCGGCGCCGCCACCACCCATGCCGAGATCGAGGATGGCGCGGTGCCGGACCCGACCAACGGCCTCATGCCGCATGTCGCGCATGGCATCGCCTATCGGGCGGTGCGCAACCGCGGCACGCTGGGCGGCAGCCTGGCCCATGCCGACCCTGCCGCCGATTGGCCGAGCGTGATGGCGGCGCTCGGCGCCACCATCCTGACCAGCGCCGACCGCCGCATTCCGGCCGAGGGCTTCATCCTCGCCCCCTTCACCACGGCGCTGACGCCGGGCGAGATCATCCTGGCCGTGGAAGTGCCGCGCCTGCCGCCCGGCGCGCGCTGGGGCTATTGCAAGATCAACCGCAAGATCGGTGAATTCGCCAAGGCCATCGGCATCGCCATCGAAAGCCCGCGCCGCCTGCTGGCCGGCGCCGTGGAAGGCCCGCCCGTGCTGCTGGACAGGCTGGACGACATCGCCACCCGCCTGCCGCATCTCGACGCCGCCGCCCAGCGCCTGGCCGGCATCGCCGTGCAGCGCGCCATCGCGATGATGGAAGCATGATCGAACTCACCGTGAACGGCGAGGCGCGCAGCGTC
>JAIYDS010000301.1 GCA_027487385.1 Acetobacteraceae bacterium
CGCGCGATCCGCGTGCGGTCGAGCGCAAGAAGTACGGCAAGGCCAAGGCCCGACGTTCCTTCCAGTTCTCCAAGCGCTGACGTCCAGGATCCGGGCGTCACGCCCGGCCTGCATGCCGGACATACGAAAGGGGCGGATCCGCAAGGGTCCGCCCCTTTTGCTTTTCCACCCCCAGCTGGTTCACTCTGCATCCTCACGGAGGTTCTCATGGCGAGCATTTTCATTGACGGCGAAAGCGGGACGACGGGGCTGCAAATCCGCGCCCGCCTGGAAAACCACCCGGCCCTCACCATCCGCTCGATCGCGGAGCATGAGCGCAAGGATCCCGCCGCCAAGCGCCGCCTGATGGAGCAGGTGGACGCCGTCGTGCTCTGCCTGCCTGATGCCGGGGCCAAGGAAGTGGCCGCCATGGCCGCCGAGATGGGCGATGCCGCGCCGAAGCTGCTGGATGCCAGCACCGCGCACCGCGTGAACCCCGACTGGGTCTATGGCTTCCCCGAGCTGACCGAGGGGCATGCGGCGCTGATCGCGCAGGCCAAGCGCGTGGCGAATCCGGGCTGCTACCCCACGGGCGGCATCGCGCTGCTGCGGCCGCTGGTGGATGCGGGGATCATCCCGGCCGGCCACCCGATCACGGTCAACGCCGTCTCCGGCTATACCGGCGGCGGCAAGGCGATGATCGCGGAGTTCGACGAGGGGACGGCCGCGCCCTTTTTCCTCTATGGGCTCGGCCTGGAGCACAAGCATGTGCCCGAGCTGCAGCTCTATAGCGGCCTCTCCATGCGCCCGATCTTCGTGCCCAGCGTCGGCAAATTCGCGCAGGGCATGCTGGTGAGCGTGCCGCTGCACCTCGATGCCCTGCCGGGCAAGCCCAAGCCCGCCGACCTCGAAGCCGTCCTGGCCGCGCGCTACGCCAGGTCCGGCTGGGTGCGGGTGATGCCGGCCGACCCGGCCGCGCGGCTGGAGCCCGAGCCGCTGAACGGCTCCAACATGCTGGAGCTGCGCGTCTATGGGAATGCGAAGCACAACCAGGCGGTGCTGGTCGCGCGGCTCGACAATCTGGGCAAGGGCGCCTCGGGCGCCGCGGTGCAGAATCTCGGCCTCATGCTGGGCGTGGATGTGAGCGAGGCGCTGCCGCTGGCGGCGTGAGGCCTCAGCACCAGCCCTCGCGACGGCCGCGGCCGTCATAGGGGCGGGCCAGCCCCTCGCGGATCAGCACGGCGGCCACATCCTCGCCGCGCTGGTCCCGCACCACGGCCAGGGTTCGGCCGAAGCGGTCCTGCCCGGTCTGGTGCAGCGTAACGCCACCTTCCACCAGGCCGCGCAGCCGCTCGGTCGCGGCCTGGGCGAGGCGGGCCTCCTCCTCGCAACGGGCGCGGAGTTCCGGCGCATCGAGGCCGGCGAGGCGCACCCGCTGCTCGCCGCAATGGATCGTGTCGCCATCCACCACGGCGCAGGCCAGCGGGGAAAGGGGCTGCCAATGCAGCCAGGCGGAGGCGAGGCCAATGGCCGCCAGCAGGATCATGACGAGGCCGCGGGATTTGCGGGGGCGTCGGACCACGTCATGCGGCCTTCGCGGCGAGGGGCGGGGCAGGGCTGACCATCCGTTCTATTTATGTTCTCTCTGTTCCGGTGACAAGCCCTGGCGGAGGCGGTTGGCGGGCAGCCGGGCTTCGACCTGGACAAGCAGGCCAAGGGCCGAGCATTTCGCTTGCTGGCCGATGTGCCGGTGTTGCAAATTGCGGGAGTTGGTCACCGCCGGGAGAGTGCTGCGGTTGCGTTTCACCGCGCGGGCGATGGGCCTGGGATGTGGCGAGATTGGCTGAAATTCGTGAAGGTTTATCTCTAAAGTGGAACATTATGTATATCATTTGACTTTGTCCAGTCTTTGAGAAAAACATCACGAGAGTTTCGGAGCGCGCCGCCTGCTGGAAAGAGCGCCAATGTGAGGATACCTCGATGGCCATTGCGTTCAGCCTTAAAATTCCGAAGGAGGCCGCGGCCCACTTTTGCGACTCGTCCGAAGCAGCGCGCCTGATCAATGACAAGTTGTCGCAAAAATTCAGGGCGGATCGGCCGCAGATTTTTTACTCGTCCACGTCGGACGCTCCTTCGACCACCACCACATCCAACTATTCAGACCTTGATCTCGATGCCATGATTGTGTTCGCAAAGGATAAGAAGCACCTGATCCGTTGCTTGCGCGGCGCATCACATAAGGAATTTGGGACCGAAACTGCAATGATCTCCATTGTGGCCAATACCTATAGTGGCGACAGGCTAAAATCTGTTCTCGAAAGCATCTCCAATCCGTTCGCCTCCCTGAACCAGAAGCGCAAAGTTAATTGGCATATTTTGAAAACGGCCGGAGGAGTATTTCGAAATAAGTATCAAGAAGTATGGGAGCAGTCAAAGGACAGAATAACAAAGGTCAAGGCTGAACCACTTCAGTACGAGCCGTGGGGAAGTTTTTACAATGAAATGCAAGGAGCCACATCGGCCCGCTCTGGATATTATATTGTGCTCGCCACTTCGCGAGATCTAGCCTATGCCTATGATGTTCTCGGGAAGCGTTCCTACTCCGCCCCGAGAAAAAAGATCTCGGCCGGGGCCGTCGCTTCACTGCTGAACTTCGCCTAGTTCCCCGTCGCGCCCCTCGCCAAGCCGGGCGGGCGATCCTGCGAAGCCTCCCGGGCAGTGCGCCGCATTCGGCGCGCCATGTGGGAGGGCATGAGGAGGGCGGCCGGTTGCCATGCCCTCAACCTTCCGCCATCAAACCGGAAATCCCTGTCGGACCGCTTTCCGGCGGGGAAGCATTGTCGTTTGGGATGATCGTCCCGGCCCGCAGGCGGGGGCGGCGACGGGTTTCTTTGTCCGATCTGCTGGGGGGCTGAATGCCGTTTGTCGAGGATGGGCCGAAGCCGCGCTTCGAGGAGGGCTGGTTCCGCTGGGACGAGCCCCTGGTCGCGGTGAAGCGCGAATGGGTGGATGGCTATCGCCATCTCAACATGGGCTACTACCTCGTCGCCTATGACCTGCAGACGGATCGGCTCTGGCCGCATCTGGGCCTCGGCACCTCGCTGAAGCAGGGCGGGCTTGGCACCTTCGCCGCCGAAGCCTGGCTCGACTACCAGCGCGAGATGACCGAGGCCATGCCCATCGGCGCCGAGAGCACCGTGCTGGCCAGCGACGACAAGCGCCTGCTGGTCAAGCACCGCATGTTCCACTTCACCGAGGGCTGGACCGCCTCGGAGCATGAGGTGCTCTATCTCTGCGTGGACCTCAACATCCGCCGCGTGACGCGCTGGCCGGAGGAGGTGCGCCAGATCTTCGCGGGCTTTGCCACCGGCCTGCCCGCCAAGCGCCTGGCGCTCAGGCGACGCGAGACCTGACGTCGCTGAGGGTATAGCCGGCCACCTGCTTGTAGCCGTCGCTCATCGCCGCGATTTCCTCGGCGCTGATCACATCCTCGATGCGCGCGAAGGGTGTGTCGCCGGTGCGCTGCCAGACTTCGCGCAGGATGGCGTCCGGCGGGTTGGTGCGGTTGCGCAGCACCACGGCGGCCGTGGCCGGCAGGCGCTCCGCCGCATAATCCGCCAGAGCGGCGGCCAGCGGCTTGGCCTGCATATGCCGCTCCAGCGACACCGCATCCAGGATCGACTGGCCCGCGCCATTGGAGCCGCGCGGCACCATGGGATGCGCCGCATCGCCCAGCAGCGTGACCAGGCCATGCGTCCAGCGGGGCAGGGGGTCCTGGTCCACCATGGGGAATTCCAGCACCGTCTCGGCGCCGCGCAGCAGGCCGGGCACGTCCAGCCAATCGAAATTCCAATCGGCGAAGGCGGGGAGGAAGTCTTCCAGGCGGCCCTTGCGGTTCCAGTCGCGCTCCAGATGCTGCGGCGTCTCGATCTCCGCCACCCAGTTGATGAGCTGCTCGCCGCCGGGCAATTCGCGGATGGGGTAGATCACCATCTTGCCGGTGCTGAGCCAGCCCGCGCGCACCATGGGTGCACCCGAGAGGAACGGCTTCCAGCGCGTCACGCCGCGCCACATGTTCACACCGGAATAGCGGGGCGGGCCTTCGTCGGGGAAGAATTGCCGCCGCACGGCGGAGTGGATGCCGTCACAGGCGATGGCACAGGCGCCGCGCACGGAGGCCACGCCATCGGCGAAGTGCACGGTGACGCCATCCGCATCCTGCTCCACGCGCGTGACGCGATGGCCGGTGTGGATGCGCGCATCGCCGAGCCGCTCGCGCACCGCCGCCAGCAGCACGCCCTGGAGATCACCGCGATGGATGGAGAATTGCGGGTGCGGATAGCCCGCCGCAACGCCCAGCGGTTCGCGATGGATGAGCTGGCCGAAGCGGTTGAAGAAATAGGAATCCCGCGTCTGCACCGCCACGCGCTTCAGCGCCGGCTCCAGCCCCAGCGCCGCCAGCTCGGCCGCGGCATGGGGCAGGATGTTCACCCCCACGCCGACCTGGCGGATTTCCGGCGCCGCCTCATAGACGCGGCAGGGGATGCCGGCGCGGTGCAGACACAAAGCGAGGGTCAGACCACCGACGCCGCCACCCAGGATCAGGGTTTCCATGCTCATTCCGCCCGGATATTGGCGGTGCGGATCACCCGCGCCCAGCGTTGCAGATCGGCCGCGATGAGGCGCGCGAAAGCCTCGGGCGTGCCGCCCACCGGCACCATCCCCTGGGCGCGCAACGCCTCGCGCGTCGCGGCCAGGGCCAGCCATTCGTTCAGCGCGGCGTTCAGGCGCGCCACCTGGGCCGGGGCCAGCCCGGCGGGGCCGAGCAGCCCATACCAGAGATCCACCTCGGCGCCGGGGAAGCCGACCTCGGCGAAGGTGGGCACCTGCGGGGCGGCCGCCAGGCGCTGCGCCGAACCCACCGCCAGCATGCGGATGCGATTGTCCTGCGCCAGGGGCAGGGCGGTGTGGATGGGCAGCACCATGGCCCCCAGGCGCCGGCCCACCAGGTCCTGCACGGCGGGCGCGCTGCCGCGATAGGGCACGTGGTTCATCTCGCCAATGCCGGCCACCTGGCGGAACAGCTCCATCGCCAGGTGCTGCGGCGTGCCGATGCCGGGGCTGCCGTAATCCACCGGCCGGGTGCGGGCGAGGGCCACGAAACCCTGGAGATTCTCGGCCGCGATGTCCGGGTTCACCGCCAGCACCAGGTCGCCATTGGTGAGGTGGATGATGGGCGTGAAGCTGCCCACGGGGTCATAGGGCACCGTCGCGAAAAGCGGCGGGTTCATCACGAAGGTGTTGACCTGCATCATCAGCGTGCGGCCATCCGGCGCCGCGCGCGCGACGAATTGCGTGCCGATATTGCCCGAGGCGCCGGGCCGGTTCTCCACCACCACCGGCTGCCCCAGCCGCGCCTGCAA
>JAIYDS010000217.1 GCA_027487385.1 Acetobacteraceae bacterium
CAGCGCGGATTGAGCGAGGCATAGGGGTCCTGGAAGATCATCTGCATGCGGCTGCGCTGCTTGGAATCGGCGCGCGCCAGCGAGAGATCCTGCCCGTCGAACATCACCCGCCCGCGCGTGGTGGGATAAAGCCCCACGACCAGGCGCGCGACGGTGGATTTCCCGCAGCCGCTCTCGCCCACGAGGCTGAGGGTGGTGCCCTTGGGGATGTCGAAGGAAAGGCCATCCACCGCGCGCAGCGTGCGCTTGCCCTCGCGTGCCAGCACGCGCTGGATCAGCGGCTTGGAGACGTCGAAATACCGGGCGACATCCTGGGCCGACAGCATGGGAGTGGAGGCGCTCATCGCACGGCCTCCGCATAAAGCCAGCAGGCGGCGCGGGTGGTGCCCGCATCCATCAGCTCCGGCCGTTCCACCGCGCAGCGCGAGAAGACCTGCGGGCAGCGCGGATTATAGGCGCAACCCTGGGGAATGGCCGTCAGCCGCGGCATGGCGCCGTCAATCTGCTGCAGGCGCTCGACGCGGCGATCCAGCGGCGGGATCGAGCCCATCAGCCCCTGCGAATAGGGGTGGCGCGCATGGCGCACCACCTCCCGCACCGGCCCGATCTCGGCGATGCGGCCGGCATACATCACGGCCACGCGGTCGGCGGTTTCCGCGATCACGCCCATGTCGTGGGTGACGAGCATCATCGCCGTGCCCTTCTCGCGCGCCAGCGTCTTCAGCATGGCGATGACCTGCGCCTGGATGGAAACGTCCAGCGCCGTGGTGGGTTCATCCGCCACGATCAGCTTGGGCTCGGCGCAAAGGGCGAGCGCGATCACCACGCGTTGGCGCATGCCGCCGGAGAATTCATGCGGGTAGCTGTCAATGCGCTCGCGCGCGGCCGGAATGCCCACGAGTTCGAGCCAGCCAATGGCCTTCTCCCGCGCCTCGGCCGGGCCGATGGGCAGGTGGGTGGTCATCGTCTCCACCAACTGCCGGCCGATGGTGTAGAGCGGGTTCAGCGTGGTCAGCGGGTCCTGGAAGATGGCGCCAATCTGCCGGCCACGGATCTGGCGCATCTGCTCATAGGGCAGGTTATCAATGCGCCGCCCCTCCAGCAGGATCTGGCCCGAGGCGATGCGCCCCGGCGGCTCCAGCAGGCCAATGATGGCCGCGCCCGTCATGGATTTGCCGGCACCCGATTCGCCCACGACGCCCAGGACTTCGCCCGGGGCGATGTCGAAGGAAACATCATCCAGCGCCACCAGCGTGCCGCGCCGCGTCGGGAATTCAACGCGGAGGTTTTTCACTTGCAGGAGAGACATCAGCGCAGCCTCGGATTCAGCGCGTCGCGCAGCCAATCGCCCAACAGGTTCACGGAAAGCACCATCACGATCAGCGCGATGCCGGGGAAGATGGTAATCCACCACTCGCCCGAGAACAGGAAGTCATTGCCGATGCGGATGAGGGTGCCGAGCGAGGGCTGGGTCGGCGGAACACCCACGCCCAGGAAGCTCAGCGTCGCCTCCGCCAGGATGGCGAAGCCCAGGTTCAGCGTGGCGATGACCAGCACCGGTGACATGACGTTGGGCAGCACGTGGCTGCGCATGATGCGCAGCGGCGAAAGTCCGATCACGCGGGCCGCCTGCACATATTCCTTGTTGCGCTCCACCAGCGTCGAGCCGCGGACGGTGCGGGCGAATTGCGGCCAGTTGGAAATGCCGATGGCGAAGATGACGACGAAGAGCGCCACCTCGCTATGCGTCTCGCGCGGGAGGACGGCGCGCACCACGCCGTCAATCAGCAGCGCCACGAGGATGGAGGGGAAGGTCAGCTGGATATCGGCGATGCGCATCAAGAGCGCATCCACCTTGCCACCGAGATAGCCGGCCAGCAGGCCGACCGTCACCCCCAGCACGGTGGAGAAGACCACCGCCGCAAAGCCGACCAGCAGCGAGACGCGCGCGCCATACATGATGGCCGAGAGCATGTCCCGACCCTGGTCATCCGTCCCGAGCGGATAATTCGAATCGCCCTCAGACTGCCAGGCCGGCGGCTTGAAGGCGTCCATGAGTTGCAGCGAGGCGAGGTCGAAGGGATTGTGCGGCGCCAGCACCGGCGCCAGCACCGCGCCCGCGATGCAGATGAAGGCCACGATGGCCGAGATCACCGTGACTGGCGAGCGCGTGAAGCTCCACCAGATGTCGGAATCGAAGAAGGCTTTCATGCCACGGGGTCCCCGGAAAATTGCGCAGCGATTTTTTGGGGAAGCATCTAGTGCCCCTTCCCGCGACCGACGCGCAGCCTCGGATCCACCGCGTAATAGAGCAGGTCCACCACCAGGTTGATGGTGACGAAGACCAGCGCGATGAGCATGAGATAGGCCGCCATGACAGGGATATCGGCCGCCCCCACGCTCTGGATGAAGAGCAGCCCCATGCCCGGCCACTGGAACACCGTCTCGGTCACGATGGCGAAGGCGATGATGCCGCCGAGTTGCAGGCCCGCGATGGTGATGACCGGCACCAGCGTGTTCTTCAGCGCATGGCCGAAATGGATGGCGCGGTTGGGCAGGCCACGGGCACGGGCGAATTTGATGTAGTCCGTGCGCAGCACCTCCATCATCTCGGAGCGCACGAGGCGCATGATGAGGGTCAGCTGGAACAGCCCCAGCGTGATGGCCGGCAGCACCAGCGCCTTCAGCCCGCCCCAGGTGAGGAAGCCGGTGGACCACCAGCCAAGCCGCGTCACATCGCCCCGACCGAAGCTCGGCAGCCAGCCGAGCCAGACGGAGAAGGTGAGGATGAGCAGGATGCCGATCAGGAAGGTCGGCAGCGAGACGCCGACCAGGCTGAAGGTCAGGAAGAAGCGGGAGAGCCAGGAATTGCGGTACAGCCCGGTATAGACCCCCATCGGCACGCCCACGAGCAGCGCGATGAAGGCCGCCGTCAGCGCCAGTTCCAGCGTCGCTGGCGCACGCTCGGCGATGAGTTCCGCCACGGGGCGGGAGAGGCGGTAGGAGAGGCCGAATTCCCCCTGCACCGCATTGCCGAGGAAGGTGGCGAATTGCACGAAGAAGGGCTGGTCCAGCCCGAGGTCGCGCACCAGCGCCTCACGCTGCGCCTCGGTAAAGTCCTGGCCCAGCATGATCGCCACCGGATCGCCGACATAGGCGAACATGGCGAAGCTGATGAGCGAGACCACGAACATCACCGGCAGGGCCTGGAGGATGCGGGAGATGATGAAGGAGAACATGGGGCCTCAGTTCACCACGGCCCAGCGGAAATAGGGCTGGTTGTTCGCCATATGCGGGATGCTCAGCGTGCCGCGCATCGCCCAGGGGATCATCTGGTGGTGCAGCGGGATATGCGGCACGTCCTCCCGGTAAAGCCGCAGTGCCTCGCGGATCGTGGCCTGGCGGGCCTCGCCGGTCTCGACCTTCATGCGCTGGATCAGCGCATCCATCTGCGGATTGGAGTAGCGGCCGTAATTCCAGATGCCGTCGCCCTGGGCGCCATTGCGCGTGGCCAGCAGCGACTGGAAGGAATAGAGCGCATCCAGCGTCGGAACGCCCCAGCCCAGCATATAGATGCTGGTGTCGTCGCGCTGGATCTTGGCGAAGAAGGGGCCGAGCGGCATGGCGTTCAGCCGCGCGCGGATGCCGACGCGCGCCCACATGGCGACGATCGCCTGGCAGATCTGCTCATCATTGATGTAGCGGTTGTTGGAGCAATCGAGCGTGATCTCGAAGCCGTTCGGGAAGCCCGCCTCGGCCAGCAGCGCGCGGGCGCGGGCCTGGTCGTAGGGCAGGCGCACGTCTTCCTCGCGCGCGAAGCCGTTCACCTGCTCGGGGAAGAGCGTGCCGGTGACCACACTCTGGCCGCGCATGGTGGTGCGATGGATCGCCTGGATGTCAATGGCGTGATACAGCGCGCGCCGCACCCGGACGTCGCGCAGCGGGTTGCGGCCGCGCACATCGGAATAGAGCAGCTCATCGCGCGCCACATCCATGGCCAGGAAGATGGTCCGCACCTCCGGCCCTTCCAGCACGCGCAGGCCTTGGGTGTTGCGCAGCCGCGCCAGATCCTGCAACGGCGGGTCCATCACGAAATCGATTTCGTTGGAGAGCAGCGCCGCCACGCGCGTCGCGTCGCTGGCGATGGGGCGGAAGACGATCTCGGTCACGTTCCCGCGATTGGCCGGCACCTGCCAGCCCCACCAATCATTGTTGCGGACCAGCACGGTGCGCACATCGGGCTCACGCGTCTGCAGGCGGAAGGCGCCGGTGCCGTTGGTGTTGCGGACGGTGAACATCTCCTCGCGCTGGCGGGTGTTCTGCGGGCGGGCCGCGTTGTTCCGCTCGGACCAGGAGCGCGACATCATGAAGACCGAAGCGAGCTTGTTGGGCAGGATCGGGTCGGCGCTCTTCGTGATGATGTCCACCGTCAGCGCGTCCACGGCGACGGCGCGCTCGATCGTGTCCACGAAGATGCCGAAATTGCTGGTGGGCTGCAGGGCGCGGGTGATGCTGAACACCACATCGTCGCTGGTGAAGGCCTCGCCCTCATGGAAGCGGACATTGGGGCGCAGCGTGAAGCGCCAGCGCGTCGGTTCCTCCTGCGTCCAGGCGGTGGCGAGGCCGGGTTCTAGGCCGAGCTGCGGGTTGCGGCTGATCAGGCTGTCATAGATCTGCTGCAGCACCATGGTCACGGTGCCGACATTCTGGCTGTGCGGGTCCATGGTGTTGGGATCGCCACTGGCGGCCCAGCGCACGGTCCGTGCCTCGGCAACGCCCATCATCAGCGCCACGACCAGGGTCGCGGCCCGCCAGAAAGCCTTCATTCGATGTCTCCCGAACCCCGGCCCGCCCGGCCGGAAACGCCCGCTATA
>JAIYDS010000163.1 GCA_027487385.1 Acetobacteraceae bacterium
CGAGAAATTCGGTGAATTCCTGCCGACCGAGACGGCCGCGCGGGCCGAGACCCTCTCCTGGCTGTTCTGGCAGATGGGCAGCGCGCCCTATCTCGGCGGCGGCTTCGGGCATTTTTACGCCTATGCGCCGACCAAGCAGGAATACCCGATTGACCGCTTCGCCATGGAGGTGAAGCGCCAGCTCGACGTGCTGGACCGCCGCCTCGGCGAGAGCGAATACCTAGCCGGGCCGGACTACACCATCGCCGACATCGCCGTCTGGCCCTGGTATGGCGGGCTGGTGAAGGGCTGGTCCTATGGCGCGGCCGAGTTCCTCTCGGTGCATGAGTACAAGAACGTGCTCCGCTGGGCGGACCAGATCCATGCCCGCCCCGCCGTGCGGCGCGGCCGCATGGTGAACCGGATGGTGGGCGAGCCCGAGGGCCAGCTGCGCGAACGCCATGATGCGAGCGATTTCGACACGAAGACGCAGGACAAGATCGAAGCCGCATCCTGACTTCCCAAAGGCGGCGCGGCGCGGCAGAGATGGGGCTCACCCGAGAGTGAGTCCCGCCCTTGCCCGCGCTGCGCATCGCCACCTGGAACATCAACTCCGTCCGGCTTCGCCTGCCGCTGCTGGCCGATCTCGACGCCGCGCTGAAGCCGGACGTGCTGTGTTTGCAGGAGACCAAATGCCCGGATGAGCTCTTCCCGCATGAGGGTGTCCGGGCACTCGGCTTCGAGCATGTGATCGCCCGCGGCATGAAGGGCTATAACGGCGTGGCCGTGCTCTCGCGCATCCCCTTCGCGGTGCGCGGCGCGGACCCGG
Organism: Acetobacteraceae bacterium; assembly: GCA_027487385.1. Classification (GTDB taxonomy): domain Bacteria; phylum Pseudomonadota; class Alphaproteobacteria; order Acetobacterales; family Acetobacteraceae; genus Roseococcus. The sequence continues at coordinate 809 of JAIYDS010000163.1, forward strand.
ATTGGTGCATGAAGGGTGATTGCCGGCACATCGGCGTCACGCTGGACGCGCCTGGCGGGCCGATTGACCTGCATGATTTCTATGTGCCGGCCGGCGGCGACATCGCCGACCGCGAGGTCAATCCGAAATTCGCGCACAAGCTCGATTTCATCGCCGAGGCCACGGCCTGGTTCGCGCAGCAGGGGCCGGTGCGCCGCTCGGTGCTGGTGGGCGATCTGAACATCGCACCGCTGGAGCATGATGTCTGGTCGCACAAGCAATTGCTGGACGTCGTCTCCCACACGCCGATCGAGGTGGAGGCGCTGGGCGGCTGGATGCGCGCGGGGGATTGGCATGACGCGCTGCGCCACTTCGTGCCCGCGGACCAGAAGATGTACACATGGTGGTCCTACCGCGCGAAGGATTGGGAGGCGGCGGATCGCGGCCGGCGGCTGGATCACGTCTGGGTCAGCCAGGATCTGCGGGGCAGCCTCGCGCGGCATCACATCCTGAAGCCCGCGCGTGGCTGGGAAAAGGCCAGTGACCACGTGCCCGTGATGGTGGAGTTGACGCTGTGAAACGCTGGAAATTCGTCACCCTCGACGTGTTTACCGACACACGCTTCGGCGGCAATCCGCTGGCCGTGTTTCCCGATGCGCGCGGCCTCTCCGATGCGCAGATGCAGGCCCTGGCGGCCGAGCTGAATCTCAGCGAGACCACCTTTGTCCTGCCGCCCGCCTCGCCCGCCAACACCGCGCGGGTGCGCATCTTCAACCGCGTGGCGGAGATGCCCTTCGCGGGCCACCCCAATGTCGGCACCGGCTTCGTGCTGGCCGAGCAAGCGAAGGAGGGGATGCTGCGCTTCGAGGAGATCGCCGGCCTGGTGGAGGTCGCGATCCTGCGCGATGAAGCAGGCGCCGTGACGGGGGCCGAGATCGGCGCGCCGCAGCCCCTGACCGTCGGCCCCAAGATGGACCCCGCGCTGATGGCCGGCTGCGTCGGACTCACCGAGGGAGACGTGGTGACGGCGGCGCATCTGCCGATCATGGCCTCGGTCGGCAATTCCTTCGTGATCGCCGAGGTGACGGGCGAGGCGCTGAGCCGCGCCAAGCCCGATCTGGCGCGCTTCGCCGAGGCGGCGGAGGCTTTTCCCGATCTCGGGCCACGCCGCCTGCCGCTGTATCTCTACGCGAAGAACGGGCGCGGCAAGCTGCGCGCGCGCATGTTCTCGCCGCTCTCCGGCACCATCGAGGATGCGGCGACGGGCAGTGCCGCCACGCCGCTCGCCGCGCTGCTGCTGGCGCTGAGCACCCGCAAGACGTTGAGCGTGGAAATCACGCAGGGCGTGGAGATGGGGCGGCCGAGCATCCTGCGTGCCTCGGCCTTTCGCGCGCGGGATGGGGTCCGCGCCAAGGTGGCGGGAAGCTGCGTGCCGGTGTTTGAAGGCGTGTTCCGGGCCTAGGCGATGGCGCGCGGCATCGGCTCCTGGCTGCGCCGCGCCCTGGCCCCGGGGGGGCAGGCGTTTCTCCGCGCCCGCGCGCATTTTCGTGCGGCCTGGCCGGATGGCCCGATCGCGGCGCAGGATTATGTGGTGCTGGACCTGGAATCGACGGGCCTGAAACCGAGCGGCGGCGATGCGCTGCTCTCCATCGGTGCGGTGCGTCTGCGCGATGCCGCCCCCATCGCCGAATTCACCACGCTGGTGCATCCGGGCCGCGACATTCCGCCCGAATCCACGCGCTATCACGGGCTGACGCTGGAGATGCTGGCCGATGCGCCGCGCGCGCCCGAGGCCATTGCGCGCTTCCGCGATTTCGCGGGCGATGCCGTGCTGGTCGCGCACAGCGCGGCCTTCGACCGCAGCCTGCTTTACATGGAGGAGCATCGCGGTGCGCCGGCGCTGACCAACCCCTTCCTGTGCAGCCTGCTCGTCTCGCGCTGGCTCGATCCGCAGGAGGCGGATCATTCGCTGGATGGGCTGTGCGGGCGCGAGGGGATCGTCATCACGGGCCGGCATGAGGCGCTGGGCGATGCGCGCGCGACGGCGGAGCTTTGGGTGCGGTTGTTGGCGCGGGCAGGGGCGCGGGGTGTTGCGGATCTGAACGACCTGGCGCGGCGCAGCCGGATGGAAGCGCAGATGGCGGAATCGGCGGCGCATTTTTGACAGGGGCTTCCGCCGGTGGTGGCGGCGCGCCGTCAGGAGGCCTTGGAGAGTGCCGCCTCGGGCTGCACGATGCGGCCATCCTCCATCGCCACGATCCGGTCGGCGATGTCGAGGATGCGCGGATCATGCGTCACCAGCAGGATGGGCACGCCGCGGGTCTTGGCGAGGTCTCGCAGCAGGCGCACCACCTCCTGCCCGCTCACCTTGTCGAGTGCCGCGGTGGGTTCGTCGGCCAGGATCAGCCCGGGTTCGCCGGCCAGGGCCCGCGCCACGGCCACGCGCTGCCGCTGCCCGCCCGAGAGCTGGGAGGGCCGCTTCTCGGCGTGATCGGCGAGGCCGACCGCGGCCAGCATCTCGCCCGCGCGGGTGAGGCGCGCCGCCTCCTCCATGCCGCCATGCAGTTCGAGCGACATGGCGACATTCTGCCGCGCGGTGAGGAAGCCCAGCAGGTTGTGGTTCTGGAAGATGAAGCCGATCCGCCCGCGCAGGGCCACGCGGTCGCTCTCCCGCGCGCCGGAGAGTTCCTGCCCCAGCACCCGCGCGCTGCCCTCCTGCATGGCGCGCAGCGCGCCGATCAGCGTCAGCAGCGTGGTCTTGCCCGAGCCCGAGGGGCCGGTCAGCAGCACGATCTCACCCGGGGTGATGCTGAGGGAGACATCGCGCAGCACCTCCCGCCGCAAGGCGCCCTCGCCATAGGCAAAGGTGATGTTGCGCAACTCGACAGGGTTCACCCGACACCTCCCAACCAACACTCAGGCCGGCGCGAAGCTGTGTCCCCGCCACCGGCCGCCCCCCGATGGGCGGCGTGGCTTCGCCACGCCAACCAGCCGACGCCTCCGGGATCGGCACCAACCGGAGCCCCCGCGAAGACGCGAAGCGGGTTCGTGGGGAACATCAAAACATGTCCGCCGGATTGGCATCGCGCAGCTTGCGCATGGCCAGCAGGCCCGCGAGGGCGCACATGGTGAAGATCATCGCGAAGACGGTAAGGCCCCGCTCGGGATACATGGTCAGCGGCAGGAAGGTCGCCGCGCCCACCCAATTGTAGAGCCAGGCCGAGAGCAGCAGGCCGGGGATGAAGCCGATGATGGCCAGGATGAAGGCCTCGCTCATCACCACGCGCGAGAGATAGCCGTTGGAATAGCCCATCGCCTTCAGCGTGGCGTATTCCGAAAGATGGCTCGCGATATCGGAAAACAGGATCTGGTAAACGATCACCATCCCGACCACGAGGCCCATCAGGCTGCCGAAGACAAAGATGAAGCCGATTGGCGTGCCATTCTCCCAATAGCTGCGCTCATGCGCGACGAGTTCGGCATGGGTCAGCACCACCACATCGCCGGGCAGCATCGCGCGCAGCCGCTCCTGCACGGCGCGCGCATCGGCGCCATCGCGCAGCTTGAGGGCGACGAGGTCGGTGTTGGAGACGCGGCGCTCGAAGACGCGGCGGAAATTCGTCTCGCTCAGCACCACATTGCCATCGGCGCCGAAGCTGGGGCCGATCTCGACCAGGCCGACCAGCTGCATCTGGCGCTGGCCCACCTGCACATCGAAGGGGCCGCGCTCGGCGAAAAGCTGGCCCACGGGGCCGAATTCGGGGCGCGAGCGGACGTCGAAGGCGATGGTGTCGGGCCGCTTCAGCGCCTCCACCAGGGGGGCCAGGCCGGTGAAGCCCACGGCGCCCGCCTCGGCATCCAGGCCGATCAGCTGGACGGCGCGCTTGCGGCCGGTCTCGGGATTCCGCCAGCTGGCCTGGGCCAGGTAGATCGGCACCGCCACCTCCACATCCGGGTCGGCCAGCGTCTGGAAGGCGCGGGCGCGGGGCAGGGGCTCGGGGCGGAAGCTCGCATCCGTCATGGGGTGCATGAGGAAGAGGTCGGCCCGCATGGCGCCCAGCATGTTGGTGGCGCTGTCGAACAGCGCGCCGCGAAAGCCGAGCTGCATGAAGACCAGCACGCAGGCGAACATGACGCCCGCCATGGCGGCCATCAGGCGGGATTTTTCCGCGCGCAGCTGGCGCCAGGCGAGGCGCAGCGGCAGCAGCAGGAAGGCGCCGAGGCCGGGCTGCGGCTTGGGCTTGGGCGGCAAGGGCTCGCCGGTCAGCTCCGGCGCCCAGGGCAGGAATTTCTCGGTGGGGCTGATCTGGTTCATCGGGCGGCCATGGGCACCTGGTCGGGGCGGATCGCCACCTGCACCTGCATGCCGGTGCGGCGGCGGAGCAGGGCGGCGCCCTCCTCGGAGAGGGTGAGGCGAACCTCCACGGTGCGGCTGTCCACCGCCGCCACGGGGTCGGTCCCGGCCTGGGTGGTGCGGCGCACCTGCCAGCCGATGTCGCGGACAATGGCGCTGACGCGCTCCCGCTCGCCCGGGATGGCGATCTCGGCCGTCATGCCGGGGCGCAGCCGGCCCAGATCCGTCTCGAAGACATCGGCCACCACATCCATGCGGGTCAGGTCGGCCAGTTCCATCAACCCGTCGCTGCCCACCTGGTCGCCCGGCCGGGCGAAGATGCGCAGGATGGTGCCGGCGATGGGCGCTCGCACCCGGGCCAGCTCCGCATCCGCCTGGGCCTTGGCAAGCGCGGCCTCGGCGGCGGCGAGGCGGGCTTCGGCCAGGCGCACATCCTCCTCGCGCGGGGTGGAGAGGGTCTGCAGATCGGCCTCGGCCAGGCTGCGCTCGGCCGAGAGGCGGAAGAGCACGAAGCGGTTGCGCTCCGCCGCCGCCTCGGAGCCGGCGCCGGAGGGCACCAGCCGGTCGGTGCGGGTGGCCTCGCGCCGGGCGATCTCCTCCTGCGCGGCGATGGCGGCGATGCGGGCCCGCTGGGCGGCGATCTCGCTGGGGCGCCCGGCCTCACGCACGCGGGCGAGCGCGGCGCGAAGTTCGGCCACGCTGGCCTCGGCCTGCTGGGCGGCGGCGTCCTTCATGCGGGCATCGGCGAATTCGGCGAGAAGCTGGCCCTCGGCCACCACATCGCCCTCCGCGACAAAAAGGCGATCCAGCCGCGTCACGGCCATGCCGCCCGGCTGGTTCAGCTTGCGGATGCGCGAGGCGGGCTCGACGCGGCCCAGCGCGCCCACGCCGAGCGGGACGGCCGGCGTGGCGAGCGCGGGGGCGGGCGGCGGCGGGGTCTGCCCCTGGGTGTAGTACCAGCCCCCTGCGCCGGCGGCGAGGATGGCGAGGCCAAGAAGCAGCTTGCGGCTCATGCCCGCGTCTCCCCGGCGAGGCGACCCAGCGCGGCACGGATGGCGAGGCGCTCCTCCTCCTTCTGCTCATACATGCCGAAGAGCTGGCCGAAGAAGAGCCCGTCGCTGGCGGCCATGATGGCGAGCGCATGGCCGGGCGGCAGCGCGTCCTCGCGCAGCCGGTCCCGCATATGGGCGAAGACGGCGCGGATGGGCGCCAGCATGGCCGGGTCATGATGGAACACGGCCAGGAAGACGGCGCCGGCGCGCTGATGTTCCTCGCAGACCTGGTCGGGATGATCGAAGGCCCAGGCGAAGACGGCGCTGGTCGCCGGGCAGGGCCCGGTCTGCATGGCCAGGACCGCGTCGAAATCCATGCGGATGGATTGGGCGAGGCGTTCCACCAGGCCGTTCAACATCGCCTCCTTGGAGGCGAAGTGATAGAGCAGCCCGCCCTTGGAAATGCCGGCCTCGCGGGCGGCGGCCTCCAGCGTCAGGGCGGGAACCCCCTTGGCCTGCACGATGCGTTCGGCGGCGTCGAGGATGCGGGTCCGGGCGTCCGGGGTGGGCGGGGCGTCGAGCATGCCGGAGAACTATACCGGCTGGACGGTTTGTCAAGTGGAACTGTACCGGCCGGACGGTGCAGCCTCGGCCCTGGCGGCCGGGGCCTTTCCGTCAGGGACCGGGTGGCCTCGTCACCCCTCCGGAAACCGCCCGGGATTCCGCGCCATCAGGATCGGCCGCACCAGGCGGCCAAAGCGCTCCGCCTCCTCGTCATGCAGGTAGCCCGAGAGGCAGAAGCTGTGGCAGCCGATCTCGATGAAGCGCTGGATCACATCGGCGCATTGCGTGGGATTGCCCACCACGGCGACACCCGCCCCCTGCCGCGCGCGGGCCAGCCCCGCCCAGAGATTGGGCGCGATCAGCCCGCCCGTCTCGGCCAGCAGCGCCTGGACGCGCTGATTGGCGACGGAATTGGCGATATTCGCGCGCACGGCGGCGCTGCGCTCTTCGCCCACATCGCGGATGAGTTCATGCGCGGCGGCCCAGGCCTCCTCCTCCGTCTCGCGGCAGATGATCTGCAGCCGCATGCCGAAGCCGAGCGCCTCGCCTCGGCCCTGCTCGGCCGCCATGGCACGGATCTCGGCCATTTGTTCGGCGATGGTCTCCGGCCGGTCGCCCCAGAAGAGATGCACATCGGCATGCGCGGCCGAAATCTCCCAGGCCTGGCGTGAACCGCCGCCCAGGTAGAAGCGCGGATGCGGGCGTTGCAGCGGGGCGGGGATCACGCGCGCGCCACGCAGCGTGTGGAACTTGCCCGTCCAATCCAGCGGCGCCTCGGCCGTCCAGAGCGCCTTCATGATGGCGACCTCTTCGGCCATCAGCGTGTAGCGATCCTCCTTGCCGTAGCGGATGCCATCCGCCGCATTCTCGGATTCCGACTGCCCGGCGATGAGGTTCACGGCGATGCGCCCCCCGGTCAGCTGGTCGAAGGTGGTTACCATCTTCGCCAGCATCACCGGGTTGATGTAGCCGGGGCGTGCGGCCACCAGCATGCGGATGGAGCGGGAGCGCCCGGCCATGAAGGCCGTGGTCACCCAGGCCTCCCAGCAGGGGATGGCGACGGGGACCAGCAGGTATTCGAAGCCCGCATCCTCGGCCGCCGCGATCACGCGGTCGAACATCGCGGTGCTGGCCGGCACCACGTGGGGGCCCTCGGCATAGCTCGTGGTGTCGCCGCTGCTGGGCAGGTACCAGCCGAATTCCAGGCGCCTCATGATTCCAGCAGCGCCTCCACCGCGGCGCTGATGGCCAGCAGGCGCTGATCGCCCATCGCCTCGCCCATCAGCATCAGGCCGACCGGCGCCTCGCCGGGGAGGTGGCAGGGGATGCTGATGGCGCAGCGGTCCAGGAAATTCGCGATGGTGGTGTTGCGCAGCAGCAGCAGGTTGATGCGGTTGTATTCGCTTTCCTCCTCCACCTCCGCGATGGCGGGCGGCACCAGCGGCACGGTGGGGCAGATGATCGCGTCATAGGGCGCGGTGCGCGGGGCGGTGGCCGCGATCACCTCGGCGCGGGCCTTCACCACATCCAGGTATTCGGCGGCGCTCATCTGCTCGCCGCGGGCGATGCGCTTGAGGATGCGCGGGTCATAGCGTGGCCCGTCGCTGGCGATGAGGTGGCGATGCCAGGCATAGGCTTCCGAGGCGGTGAGGCCGCCGCGCGCATTGATCGCGGGCATGCGGTCCAGCTCGGGCAGGGTCACGTCTTCCAGCTTCACGCCGGCGGCCTCCAGCCGCGCCAGGGTGCGGGCATAGTCGCGCGCCACCTGGCCCTCCATCCCTTCCTCGACGATGTTGTTCAGCACGCCGAAGCGCAGGCCGGAGAGGTTCACCGCCGGCAAGGCGCCGGGCGTCTCGGCACCGGCGATGAACGCATCCAGCGTGTGGCAGCAGGCGACGGAGCGCGCGAGCGGCCCCACGGAATCGAGCGAGGGCGAGAGCGGCAGCACGCCGGTGATGGGCACGCGCCGCGCCGTCGGCTTGTAGCCCACCACGCCGTTCAGCGCGGCCGGGATGCGGCAGGAGCCGCCGGTATCGGTGCCCAAGCCCCCGAAGCCCATGCCATCCGCCGCCGCCACGCCCGCACCCGAGGAGGAGCCGCCCGGCAGCCGCCCCGTCTTGCGGTCCCAGGGGCTCGATGGCGTGCCGTAATGCGGGTTCACGCCGAGGCCCGAGAACGCGAATTCCGTCATGTTCGTGCGGCCCAGCACGATGAAGCCCTGGCGGTTCAGCCGCTCCACCACCGGCGCCGGCGCCGTGGCGGGCTTGGCGCCATCCCGCGCCACCGAGCCCGCGCGCGTGACCTGGCCCGCCTCGTCAAACAGGTCCTTCACGGTGATGGGGATGCCGGCGAAGCGGCTGGGGGCGCGGCCGGCATGGCGCAGCGCGTCCATCGCCCGCGCCTGCTCACGCGCCGCCTTGGCGTGCAGCGTGGTGAAGACGCGCGGCCCCTCGCCCTCCGCCGCGCGGGCCAGCGCTTCCTCGACCAGGGCGATGGCGGAGCTGCGGCCGGTCTCGAGCGCGATCGCGGCATGGGCGATGGTGGGATGGGCGTGGCGGGGCATCTGGCCGTCCTGCTGAATTTGCGACAGTCTGACTATGGAAGGACAACGCCCATCATGAAACCCATCCTCCTCACCGGAGCCTCCGGAGCGCTTGGTCGCATGTTGGCGCGCGAACTCACCGCCGCCGGAATGACGCTGCGCCTCACCGACATCGCCCCCTTCCCGGACCCGGTGGCCGCGGGTGCGAGCTTCACCCGCGCCGATCTGAATGAGGGGCTGACCGTGGCCCGCCTGGCCGAGGGCTGCGGCGCCATCCTGCATTTCGGCGGCGTCTCGGTGGAGCAGCCCTTCGAGGAGATCCTGGGCCCGAATCTGCGCGGCCTCTACCACATCTATGAGGCGGCGCGGCGCGAGAAGGCCCGCGTGGTCTTCGCCAGCTCCAACCACACCATCGGCTTCCACGAGCAGGGGCAAAGCCTCGACCTCGACTGCCAGTTCCGGCCGGACGGTTTCTATGGCCTCTCCAAGGCCTATGGCGAGCTGATGGGCCGCCTCTACTGGGACAAGCACGGCGTGGAGAATGTGAATCTGCGCATCGGCACCTGCCTGCCCGAGCCGCGTGACGCCCGCGCCCTTTCCACCTGGCTCTCCTACCCCGATCTCGCGCGGCTGGTGCAGGCCTGCGTGACGGCCGAGCGCGTGGGGCATGCGGTGGTCTGGGGCGCCTCGGCCAATCCGGCGAGCTGGTGGGCGAAGGATCACCGGGAGCGCATCGGCTGGGCGCCGCAGGACAGCGCCGAGGCCTTCCGCGCCCAGCTGGAGGGCGTGCTGCACCCGAGCGAGGTGGGCCGCCGCCACCAGGGCGGGGCCTTCTGCGTGCAGGATTACTCCCGCGCCTCGCCGCCGCCGCGGGACGCCTTCAGCCTGGAGTGAACCGGCGGGGCGCCGTGCTTCCTCCCGAAAGCCGCGCCCGGATTCGCGCTTCGCTCTCCGCGGCCAGAGCACGCATGCGCGCATCCAGCGCTGCGCCTTCGGCCAGCAGCGCCGCATCGGGCTCGGCGAGCGGCGCCGCGCGGCCGCCATCCTTGGCCACGCGCTCGGCCCGCGCATTCACCATCGGCCATTCGCGCACCATGCGCCGGAAGGGCGGGCGGGGGGGCGCGCCGAGCCAGGTGGCGAAGAGATTGGCGTCGAAGCCCTCGCGCCGCTCGATCTCGATGAAGAAGACCTCGCTCTCCGCCGCGAAGCGCGTGAGCCGCGCCACATGCTCCGCGTAGATCTCCAGCAGGCGCGGCGCGGCCAGGCCCCAGGCGAGGCTGGCATGGGAAGCGGCCATATGCGCGAAGGGCCGGATGGAGGCGATGAAGCGGCAATCCGGGCAGGCGGCGCGCAGCTGTTCCGGCAGGGCATCGCCGAAGGGGCGCTCGATCTTCACGCTGCGTGCGCCGAAATCGGCGAAATACCTCTCCGGATGGCCGGTTGCCGCGGCTTTCCGAAAGCGATTCTCCCGCTCCGCCTCGGCGATGAGGCCTGGCAGCGCCTTTTCCTGGCGGCCGGGCGTGAGGGAGGCATGCGGGCTCACCCGATCGCCCAGCAGGGCGGTGGTCAGCTTCACCAGGAATTGCGAGCCCGAGCGCGGCAGCACCAGCCAGGCCACGCGCAACTCAGCCGCCGGCGCGGCCATGCCCCGGGCGGGGCCTCAGCAGGGCGAGGGGATGGGCTGCAATTCGCCCAGCCGCCCATCCACCACGAATTCGCCGAAATCCATCTTCAACTCATCCGCCACGCCATTCTCGAAATAGCGCAGGCTCACCTCGTAATCCGGGGTGGCGGCGCCGCCGCCCTGGCCCGTGGTGTTGCGGTCGAAGAAGGCGATGCGCATGCGGGCGCTGCTGAGGGTGGAGAGCAGAGGGAAATTCGCATTGGGCTGCGGCGGCAGCCAGCCGCCCGAGATGATGGTCGTCGTGTCCTGCGCGCCATCGGCCGAGGTGCCGTCAAACAGCGGCGCCACGAAGATGCGCTGGCCGGCGCGGGCCGCGGCCAGGCTGCGCAGCGTGTGGATCATTGGCAGGATGGTGCCGGGGGGAAGCTCCTCCTCCGTCGCGGCTGGCTCCTGGTAGCGGATGCGCCCGCCCTCGGGCGTGATGGTCGCATCGCCGGCGACGCGCGAGGTGATGGCCCCGCCCGTCATCTGCGTCAGCGAAAACCGCAGCGAGGAGCCGTCCTTCGCTTCCAGCGTCGCGTAATCCGAGGTGGTCTCCACCACATTCCCGTCGCGGTCGCCCACCAGCAGGGTGAAGCGCTGGCGCGAGGCCCAGGCGTCACAGGCGTCGATCACCTCGAAGAGCATGATGCCCTCGGCCTGGTCCACCCCCGCATTGTCCCGCACGCTGTCGAGCTTGAGGCGATAGGCGGCGCGGTGGGCCAGCATGTTCTCCGAGCCCGGCTCGGCGGCCGGGCTGGGCCCGGCATGAAGGAAGCCGGCCAGCAGCGCGGCGAGGGAGAGCCCCGAAAGGCGACGGCGAAGGTTCATGCGCCGCAGCATAGCGCAGAACCCGCGCCACAGAAATCACGCAGAAGTCCCCATGTCCTGGGGTCCGGGGCCTTTCGGCCCCGGCCGCCGGAGGCCCCGTTTCTTGTCTTGACCCCACGCCCCGGCTCACCCGGACAGGATCATCAGCCCATCCACCGCCACGCAGCCATCCGGCCGGCAGACCAGCGGGTTGATCTCGGCCTCCTCCAGCCGGTCGCCCATGGCCGCCGCGAAGCCCGAGAATTGCGCGATGGTGGCGGCGATCTGCTCCACCGGCATGGGCGCGCTGCCGCGGAACCCGTCCAGCAGCGGAAAGGCCTTGAGGCTGCGCAGCATGGCCATGGCGCCTTCGGCCGAGACCGGCGCCACATCCAGCGCCACATCCTTCCAGAGTTCCGCCTGCACGCCGCCCAGGCCGACCAGCACCATGGTGCCGAATTGCGGATCGCGCCGCGCGCCCAGGATGAGCTCCACGCCGCGCGCCTCCATGCGCTGCACCAGCACGCCATCCACGCGGGCTTGCGGCGCGTGCTTCGCCGCTCCCGCCATGATGCGGCCAAAGGCGGCGGTGACGGCGGCGGTATCAGCGAGGTTCAGCTCCACGCCGCCCACCTCGGTCTTGTGCGCCACATCGGGGCTGTCGAGCTTCAGCACCACGGGGAAGCCCAGCGCCTCAGCGGCGGCGACGGCGCCCGCCGCATCCTTGGCGCGATGCTCGGCCACCACGGGCAGGCCGGCCCCGGCGAAGGCCTGCTTGGCCGCGGCCTCCATCAGCTTGGCGGCGCCCGCTGGAACCGCGGCGGCGGCGGCTTCGGCGCGCGCATCCACGGCCCCCACCGGCGGCTTCGGATCATGCCGCTGGAACCAGAGCCGCAGCGCATTCATCATCCGCCGCGTGCTGCGGAACAGCACCAGGTTGGGGCTGACATCGGCCGCCTCGGCGCCCGGGCCTTCCAGGCTCTCGGGCACCCACATGATGCAGATGGGCTTGCCCGACGCCGCCGCCATGGGCTCCAGCGTCTTCATCCGCGAAGGCGTCGCGGCGGGGGCGGGGTTGTGATAGACCACGGGGAAGACGACGGTCGCGTATTGCTCATCGGCGAGCATCGCCACCATGCATTCCTCGAAGGATTTCGGATTGGTGGCGACCTGCGCCGTGAGGTCGCAAGGGTTGCGCGGGCTGCCGAAATCCGGGATCGCTGCGCGCAGCACGCGCTCCGTCGCGGGGGCGGGCTGCGGCAAGGCGAGGCCCTGGAATTCCGCGTGATCCGCCGCCATGATCCCAGCGCCCCCCGAGGGCGTGACAATGCCGACACCCCGCGCCTTGGGCTTGCCCGCCTTGGCGAAGAAGCCCGCGGTTTCCAGCAGCGCGTCGAAATCCTCTACCTCCAGCATGCCGGCGCGCTTGAAGCCGGCCGACCAGGCGGCGCTGGACCCCGCGAGCGAGCCGGTATGCGAGGCCGCGGCCTTGGCGCCGATCTCGCCACGGCCGAGCTTCAGCACGACGATGGTCTTGCCCAGATCCTCCGCGATGCGGCCCAGCGCGAAGAGCCGCCGCGCATCGCGCAGCCCCTCCACCACCAGCGCGATGCTGCGGCATTCCGGGATGGTCAGCTGGAAGGCGGCGAGGTCACAGACATCGAGATCCGTCGCATTGCCGGCCGTGGCCATGTGGCACATGGCAAAGCCACGCTCGGCCGCCTGCATCAGCGCATAGCCGAGCGCGCCCGACTGGCTGACCACGCCCACGCCGCCCGCCGGTGCGGTGAGCTTGACGTAGTCGGGCATGAAGGTCGCCCCCGCGCGCTGGCGGTGATCGGCGAAGCCCAGGCAATTGGCGCCGAGCAGCGGGAAGCCCAGTTGCCGCGCCGTCTCGCGCAGCACCTGCTCCTCCACCGCGCGCTCGGGCAGGTCGGTCTCGCCATAGCCCGAGGCATAGATGACGGCGCCGCCGCCACCCTTCTTGGCCAGCGCCTGCACCGCATCCATCACGCCGGTGCGCGGCAGGGCGATGACGGTGGAATCCGGCGCCCCGGGCAGATCCGCCACCGAGGCATAGCAGGGGCGGCCATGCAGTTCCTGGCCGGCATATTTCGGGTTCACGCACCAGACCGGGCCGTCGAAATCCCGCATGTTCTGCACGGTGCGCGCGCCAAACCCCGTCGGCTCGGCCGAAACGCCCACCACGGCGAAGCTGCGCGGCGCCAGCAGGCGCGTGAGGCTGGATGGATCGCGCAAGGCTTCCATGCTGGACATTCGGTTTCTCTCCCGTTGATTCCGTTACACCCATTCGGGAACAGGCGGGGCGTTTCGGCAAGCCCCGGCCACCGGGTTTTTGCTTGCCCCGGCCGGGCGCAGGGACGCAGACTTCCCGGAAATCACCCGGAGGAAACCGCCATGCCCCAATGCATCGTCATCGTGCAATTCGACCTGCCCAAGCGCAGCGAGGAACAGGCGATCAAGGGCGCCACCGCCACCGCGCCCATCTATCGCGAACTCGCCCGCAAAGGCCTGATCAGCAAGAACTACCTGAATGGCGAGGCCGGCACCGGCGGCGTCTATCTGTGGGAAAGCCGGGCCGATGCGGAAGCCTGGTTCACCGAGGACCGCATGGTGCAGCTCACCGAACGCTTCGGGGCGCGGCCGCGCCTCACCTGGTACGACACGCATGTGACGGTGGATAATGTGGCGGAGGAAACGCGGGTGGATGGGCGCGTGATTGAGGCGGTGGGGTAAGCGAGAAAAAAAGGCCTCCGGCGGCCGGGGCCGAAAGGCCCCGGACCCCAGAACTGGGGGCCGTTCCTTACCGGAGGGCGGCGGCGGCGGCGGCCACGCGGTCCGCCTCCCGAATTTCGCCCAATTCGCGCAGCAGGGCCGCCAGCACCAGCAGGCTGTCGCGGTGGCGGGGGTGCTGCACCAGCTGCAAGGCCAACACCGCGCGCGCCTCCGCCACGCGCCCCAGCCTTTGCAAGGCCAGCGCCTGCGTCAGGCGATAGCTCGGCTCCGCCGGGTTCAGCCGCGCGGCGGCGGCCAGGGGTTCCAGGGCCTCGACGACGCGTCCCCGCCGGATTTCAAACAACGCCAGCGCATAGCGCGCATCCGCCGCCTCGGGATGGGCGGCGACGGCCTGGCGCAGCAGCGCCTGGGCCGGTTCCAGCCGGCCGCGCCCCTCCTCGAAGCCCGCCAGGTTCACCAGCGCGGGCAGGAAATCGCGGTCCCGCGCCAGCGCCTCGCGATAGGCCGCCTCCGCCCCGGCAAGGTCGCCGCGCGAGGCCAGCAGCCCTGCGATGTTCACATGCGATTCCGGCCGCTCCGCCGCCACGCGCTCGCTGGCGAGAAGCTCGCCCCAGGCGCGGTCGAAGGCGGGGCGGGCGGGGGCGGGGATGGCGTTGGGCGGCACCGATGCCAGCGCGCGCGCGGCCTCGATCCGAACCAACCGCACCTCGTCATTCAGCAGCCGCACCGCATGCATCCGGTTGGTGGGCGGCAGATTGTCCAGCGCGCGCAGGGCCGCGGCGCGCACCAGCGGCTCGGGGTCCAGCAGCGTGCCGCCCACCGCCTCGCCCACCGGGCGTGTGGCGCGGTTGGGCAGCAGGGAGAGCGCGGTGGCGCGCCAGATGGCGGGGTGCGCGCGGTCCAGCGCCAGGCTGGCCAGCGCCTGATCCGCCCCCGGCGCGCCCTGACGCCCGGCATGGATGGCCAGCCCCGGATGCGGCGCCCCGCGCGGCGCGCCGTGCCATTCCGCGAGCCGCGCCGCCGCCCATTCCTGGCTCTGGCCGCTGTGGCAGGCGGTGCAGGTGTCGGGTGAGCCCACCACCCGCGAGACATCGGGGCGCGGGATGGAAAAGGCATGATCCCGCCGGCGATCCACGCCCATATAGGTCACTGCCGGCATGTGGCAGGCCACGCATTGCGCCCCCTCGCTGCCAGGCGCGTGACGGTGGTGCGAGGCCGCTTCGAAGCGCGCCGGCAGGTGGCATTGCGTGCAGACGGCATTGCCCTCGGCGCGCAGGCGGCCGGTGTGGGGCTGGTGGCAATCGGCGCAGACCACGCCGGCGCGTTGCATCTTGCTCTGCGCGAAGCTGCCCCATTCGAAGACCTCGCCCTGGATCTGGCCATCGGCGTGATATTCGCCGCGCTCCAGCAGCAGCATGGCGTGGGTGTCCAGCAGGCGCGGGCCGGGAACGGGGTCGGCCACCAGGGGGCGGGCGCGGCCATGGCAGGGGGCGCAGGTCTCGGTGCCGGCGGGAATGGCCTGGCGGGGCGGGCCCTCCCAGCGGGCGATGCCGCGCGGATCGCCCGCGACAAAGCGCCAGGCGCCGCCCGAGGCATCGCGCAGCGCGACCTCCAGCCCATTCGGCCCCTGACGCCCGTTGCGCGCCCAGGTCACATGCGCGGCGCCGCGCCCATGGCAGGATTCGCAGCCGACGGAGATCTCGGTCCAGGTCGTCTCGTAGCGATCCCGCACCGGGTCATAGCCGCGCACCAGCCCCGTCGAGTGGCAGGAGGCGCACATGAAATTCCAGTTCTGGTCCCGCCCGGTCCAGTGCAGCGCATCGCCGGGGCGCAGCTGTTCTTGCGGCATGAGGTGATACCAGCGCTGGCCGCCGGCCTCGCGCGGGCGGCTGTCCCAGGCCCAGGGCAGGGCCTGGCGGCGGCCATCGGCCATCAGCACCAGATATTGCTGGAGCGGGTCATGGCCGAAGCTCTCGCTGACCGGCAATTCGGTGGTGCTGCCATCGGCCTCGCGCATCCGCACGGCGAAGCCATCGGCGCGGCGGTGGAAGCTGGCGGCGTGCTGGCCGTCTCGTGCCTCGACGCCGGAGAAATCGCCCAGCACGGGCGCCGCCATGGCGCGGGCGTGGTCGCTTTGCAGCCAATCGGCGTGCTGCGGCGCGTGGCATTGCGCGCAGGCCGCGCTGCCGACGAAGCCGGCGCGGGGGGCTTCGCGCGCGCGCGGCGGGTTGGCGGCGAGCGTGGCGGCGATGAGGACGGGCAGGCAGGGGAAGGCCAGGGCCGCCAGCCAGCGGAGCCAGCGGCTCATGCGGCGGGCGCGCTGGGGTTCCGGGGCGACGCTGTCCCGCCGCCCCGCAGCGGGCGGATTGTGGCGATGGCGTCGGGCTGGGCCAAGCAGCGCATGGCGGCGACGTGTCCTTGGGCGGGCATGCCCGGGAATGGTCGGGCGTAGGGGCGCAGGATGGATCAGGGCCGGGGCCGCGTCCACCGCGACCGGCCGGATGCCGCCTGGTGCGATGGCGGGGGCGCAAGGCAGGGCGGGCTGCGGCGCCAGCTGTGCGGTGGCCGCCCGCCAGCGGGCCTCGACAGCGCCCGGCCCCCCCGCCACCATCGCGGGAACCCGAGGGAAATGCCCGCATGTCCAAGCCCCGCCTGCTGCTGGTCAACGCCTTCCAGCTCAGCCCCAACGCCGGCTACGGCCTGCGCCCCGCCACCGGCACGCGCGAGGCGCTGGTGATGGATTACGCCAATGTCGCGCGCCACCTGGAGGATGTGGAATGGGACGCGCATCCCGGCGCGCTCGCCACCCATGGCGACCATCCGGTGGAAATGCGCGAGGAATTCCTGATCGTGGCCGCCAACCGGATCCGCGTGGTGCGCGAGGCCTGCGCGACCGGGAAGTATGACGCGATCGTGCTGCTGGGCGGCGGCGATCCCGGCTATCTGGAATCGGTCGAGATCGGCCGGCGCTTCGGCGTGGCGGTGACGAGCTGCGCGCATGCGCAGATGCACATGGCCACCATGCTCGGCCAGTATTTCGGCATCATCGACATCTCCGAGACGCACAATGCGCAGATGGCGAATCTGGTGGTGCAATACCGCTTCACCGAGCATTGCACCGGCATCCGCAACATTGATTTCCCGCTGCCGCGCCCGGCCAATGCCGGCCGTCCGAAGATCAGCGACGAGCGCGCCTGCGCCCTGCGCGGCGAGCCCAGCGCGATGCTGGACGCCGCCTTCGCCGCCGCCGAGGCCGCGATCGAGGAGGATGGCGCGGAGAGCCTGATCCTCGGCTGCTCCGCCGCCTTCTGGATGCGCCCCTTCCTGGAGGAGCGCCTGCGGGCGGCCGGCTGGGACGTGCCCGTGCTGGAGGGCTTCGCCTGCGCCATCGAGATGGCGAAGCTGCTGCTCCGCATGCGGCTCACCGCCAGCGGCCTGGCTTTTCCGATGGACCCGCCGCGCCGGTCGCGCCGGCGGAAGAGGGTATAAGAAGCCTCTGGCGGCTGGGGCCTCAGGCCCCAGACCCCATTTTTAGGGTTTTTCAGGGGCTTGGCAGGGGCGGGATGGCCCCAAGGAAAGGCGGCTGGGGCGC
This sequence comes from Acetobacteraceae bacterium, assembly GCA_027487385.1. Taxonomy (GTDB): domain Bacteria; phylum Pseudomonadota; class Alphaproteobacteria; order Acetobacterales; family Acetobacteraceae; genus Roseococcus. The sequence goes on from JAIYDS010000163.1 coordinate 18,062, forward strand.
CCGGCCCCAGCCGCCGGAGGCCCTTTTGTGTTCCTCAGGCCTCGCCCACGCAATCCAGCATGGCGGCGTCCAGCGCCTCGGCCGGCGCCTTGCCGCCCCAGAGCACGAATTGGAAGGCCGGGAAGAAGCGCTCGCATTCGGTCAGCGCGATGTCCACCATGTCCTCGAGCGATTCCGCCGAGGCGCCGGGGGCGCCGCGCAGCAGCACCGCATGGCGGAAGACCGGCACGCCCTCATCGCTCTCCAGCCCGAAATGGCCGATCCAGAGGCGCTCATTGGCCAGCGCCAGCAATTCGAAAAGCGGCCCGCGGCGCGCATCCGGAACCTTCACATCGAAGGCGCAGGAGAAATGCATCGCGCTGATCTCGGGCGACCAGGAAAAGAAGAGGGTGTAGTTGCACCATTTGCCGGGGGCTTCCGCCGCCATCTCGCCTTCTGAGCGGCGCTCGAAGGTCCATTCATTGGCGATGACGATCTGTTCGAGCACATCGAGCGGGTTGGTGGCGCGATCTTCCCCAACCTCGGCCAGCATTCCGGACATGTGGCACTCCCCAGGCAC
>JAIYDS010000001.1 GCA_027487385.1 Acetobacteraceae bacterium
GAGGATGCGGCCGAATGCGCGCGTCTGCTGGGCATCCATTACGACACCATCCCCATCGGGCCGGCCATGGCGGCCTATGAGGCGATGCTGGCGCCGGCCTTCGGCAATCGCGCGCCGGATATCACCGAGGAAAACCTGCAGTCCCGCATCCGGGGCGTCACGCTCATGGCGCTGTCGAACAAGTTCGGCAACATGCTGCTGACCACCGGCAACAAGAGTGAGATGAGCACGGGCTACGCCACCATCTATGGCGACATGTGCGGCGGCTATTCCGTGCTGAAGGATGTCTACAAGACCGACGTCTTCGAGGTCTGCCGCTGGCGCAACGCGAATACGCCGTTGGGCGCCCTCGGCCCCGATGGGGCGGTGATGCCCGAGCGCGTGATCACCAAGCCGCCCAGCGCCGAGCTCAAGCCCGACCAGAAGGACCAGGACACGCTGCCCCCCTATGAGGTGCTGGACGCGATCCTGAACGGCCTGGTGGAGCAGGAGCGCAGCGTGGACGACCTGGTCGCCCAGGGCTTCGAGCGCGCGCTGATCCTGCGCGTCTGGCGCATGTTGGACCGCGCCGAATACAAGCGCCGCCAGGCCCCGCCGGGGGTGAAGATCGGCCAGCGCGCCTTTGGGCGGGACCGGCGCTACCCCATCACCAATGGCTTCACGGGGCTGATCTCGTGAGTGAGAACCTGCTGGCGGCCCCCGAGGGGCTGGAGGTCCGCATCATGGACCTCTCGGACCCCGACAGCACGGAGCCGGCCGAGGTGGTGCGCGGCTTCACCTCGCTCGCCCATGCCAATGAGTTTGCCAAGCGTTATGTGCGGGACAGTGTGGAGCGCTGCCGCGTGCCCCGCGCCTCGGCCGCCGACGTCACCGCCGCCTGGTTCGCTTTTGGCGAGGATGCGGTGGTGGAAGGCGTGCCGGAAGGCGCCTGGCAGAGCGCGAATGACCTGCCGAGCTTCGCCGCCGCGCCGCCGCGCGACCGCGAGGCGCTGAACTGGCGCATCATCGATCCGCGCCGGCTGGAAGAGGACGAGGATGACGAAGGCGATGAGGAATGACGCCTGAGCCGGCGCCCTGCTCTTGATGACCTCCAAGACCATCCGGCCGCAAGACGACCGGCGCGCCCCAACCGCGCGCGACACCAACACAACCGCCGCGGCGCGAAGCCAAGCCGGCGGAGCCGGCGCCCGGCGCCTGAGGGCTTGAAACCATGACCATCAAACTCCGCTTCGCACCCTCCCCCACGGGCCATCTTCACGTGGGCAATGCCCGCATCGCGCTGGCCAATTGGCTGTTTGCCCGCAAATCCGGCGGCGAACTCGTCCTGCGCCTGGATGACACCGACACCGGCCGCAGCAAGCTCGAATACGTGACCGCGATCGAGGAAGACCTGCGCTGGCTCGGCCTGGAATGGGACAGCATGTTCCGCCAGTCCGACCGCCTGCCCGCCTATGCCGCAGCCGCCGAGCGCCTGAAGAAAAGCGGCCACCTCTACCCCTGCTTCGAAAGCGAGGAGGAGCTGGCCTATAAGCGCGAACTCCGCCTCAAGCAGGGCCGCCCGCCGCTCTATGACCGCGCGGCGCTGAAGATGACCGAGGAGCAGTACGCCCGCGCGCTGGAGAATGGGAAGCAGCCCTATTGGCGCTTCAAGCTCTCCATGGGCAGCGTGGATTGGGTGGATGGCGTGCTGGGCCCGCGCTCGGTGAAGCTTTCCGCCATCAGTGACCCGGTGCTGGTGCGCGCCGATGGCTCGCCGCTCTACACCTTCACCTCCGTGGTGGATGATCTGGAGACCGGCGTGACCCATGTGGTGCGCGGCGAGGATCACGTCACCAACACCGGCGTGCAGATGGACATCTGGCGCGCGCTGGGCGGCAAGATGGAGGCGCTGCATTTCGCGCATCTGCCGCTGCTGACCGATGCCGATGGCGGCCCGCTCTCCAAGCGCATCGGCTCGCTCTCGCTGCGCCAGCTGCGGCGGGATGGGGTGGAGGCGGCCTCCATCACCGGCTACCTCGCCGCGCTCGGCACCTCGCATGATCCCTTCCCCGGCACGCCGGCGGAATTGCTGCCGAGCTTCGACCTGAACAGCGTTTCCCACTCCTCGCCGCGCTTTGACCCGCGGCAGATGCTGGCGCTGAACCGCAAGCTGCTGCACGCCATGAGCTTCGAAACCGCGAAGCCGCATCTGCCCGAGGGCGCCGATGCCGCCTTCTGGGAGGCGGTGCGCGAGAATCTGGACCTGATGCCCGAAGTGAAACATTGGTGGGATGTGGTGCATGGCCATATCGCGCCCATCGAGCAGCCGGATCAGGCGGAGTTCCTCGCCACCGCGCTGAGCCTGCTGCCGGCCGAGCCCTACGACGCCACCACCTGGCCCGCCTGGACCGAGGCGATCAAGGCCGCCACCGGACGCAAGGGCAAGGCGCTCTTCATGCCGCTGCGCCTCGCCTTGACGGGTGAGGATCACGGGCCGGACCTGAAGGCGCTGCTGCCGCTGATCGGCCGGGCGCGAGCCGAGGCGCGGCTCAAGGCTTGAAGCGGGCCGCCCGGCGCGCCTATAAGGGGGGCATGGTCAAGTCCTGTCGCTGCTGCTGACGGCCCCGCGTGCCCCTTCCGGGCGCGCTCCCTTTCTCTTGGCCCGACGGACCACTCCATGACCCAGCCCGCGCTTCGCTTCCACAACAGCCTCACGCGCCGCGAGGAGGCATTCCGCCCGCTCGATCCCGCGCATGTGCGGCTCTATGTCTGCGGCCCCACGGTCTATGACCTGGCGCATCTGGGCAATGCGCGTCCCGTCGTCGTCTTCGACGTGCTGGCGCGGCTGCTGCGGCGGCTTTATCCGCGCGTGACCTATGCGCGGAACATCACTGACGTGGATGACAAGATCAACGCGCGCGCCCGTGAATCGGGGGAGCCGATCAGCGCCATCACCGCCCGCACCACGGCCGATTTCCACCGCGACATGGCGGCCCTGGGCAGCCTGCCGCCCGATGTGGAGCCGACGGCCACCGGCCACATCGCCGAGATGATCGCGCTGACCGAGAAGCTGATCGCCAAGGGCCACGCCTATGCGGCGGAGGGCCATGTGCTGTTCAGCGTCGGCAGTTTTTCCGACTACGGCAAACTCTCGGGCCGCAACCAGGAGGAACTGCTGGCCGGCGCGCGCATCGATGTCGCGCCCTACAAGCGCGACGCGGGCGATTTCGTGCTGTGGAAGCCCTCCGATGACGAGACGCCCGGCTGGGCCTCGCCCTGGGGCCGGGGCCGGCCGGGCTGGCATATCGAGTGCTCGGCCATGTCCTGGCGGCATCTGGGCGAGCAATTCGACATCCATGGCGGCGGCGCCGACCTGCTTTTCCCGCATCACGAGAATGAGGTGGCGCAGACCCGCGCCGCCTTCGGCGTTCCCTTCATGGCCCACACCTGGCTCCACAACGGCATGCTGCTGGTGGATGGCGAGAAGATGTCGAAGAGCCTCGGCAATTTCCTCACCGTGCAGGACATCCTGGCGCAGGGCCCCTGGGCCGGCGAAGCCTTCCGCATGCTGCTGCTGCGCACGCATTACCGCTCGGCGCTCGACTACACCCAGGCCGGGTTGCAAGAGGCCAAGGCCGAGCTCGATGACAGCTACGCGATGCTCGGCCGCGCGCCGGAGGTCAGCGACGCCGCGCTCATCACCGAGATGGCCGAATGGGCGCTGGAGCCGCTGGCCGATGACCTGAACACGCCGCTGGCGCTGGCCCGCCTGCGCGACCTGCGGACTCTGGAGAACAGCGCCACGGTGGGTGGTTCGGCCGCTGCCGTGCTGTCCCGCATCGGGAAATCCTGGGCGCCCGTGCCCGGCCAGGCCGCCGCCGCCTTCCGCGAGGCGGCCGCCGTGCTCGGCCTGGCGCAGGGCGATCCCCGCGCCTGGCTGCAGGGCGGCGATGATGCCAGCGCCATCGAGGCGGCCATCGCCGCCCGCCTCGCCGCTCGCGCCGCGAAGAACTGGGCCGAGGCGGACCGCATCCGCGCCGAGCTTCTGGCCCAGGGCGTGGTGCTGGAGGACAGCGCGGGCGGCACGACATGGAAGCGCGCTTGACCCTGACCTCATGGCAAGCCGCAGCCTGTCTCCTCACACTTGGAGACACGCCATGAACCGCCGCACCGCCCTGATCGCCGCCACCGCCGCTGTGCCGGGCACCGCCCTGGCGCAATCGCCGCATGCCGGCCATGGCGCGCCGGCGGCCCGCAACGAGCCCGCCAGCACGCGCGAATTCCGCGCGGCCAATGCCGCCATGCACCGCGCCATGGACATCCGCTACAGCGGCAATGCCGATCGCGACTTCGTGGCCGGCATGATCCCGCATCATGAGGGCGCCATCGAAATGGCCCGCATCGTCCTGCGCCACGGCACCGACCCCGAGGTGAAGCGCCTGGCCGAGGAAATCATCACCGCACAGCAGGCCGAGATCGCGCAGATGCGCGCCATGCTCGCGCGACTTCCCGCCAGATGAGGGAGCTGGGCGCCGCACCGCTCGTCGCACCCGAGGGTGAGACGCCCATCGTGGTGCTCGTGCGCCCGCAATTGGCCGAGAATATCGGCACCACCGCCCGCGCCATGGCCAATGGTGGGCTGTTTCATCTGCGTCTGGTCGCCCCGCGCGACACCTGGCCACATCCCCGCGCCTGGGCCGCGGCCTCGGGCGCGGACCGCATTCTCGACGCCGCCCAGGTCTTCGAGACGGTGGATGCCGCCATCGCCGACTGCCACCGCGTGCTGGCCACCTGCCCGCGGCCGCGCCATGTGGTGATCCCCGTGATGACCGCCCGCGCCGGCGCCACCGAGCTGCGCGACATCAATGCGCGCGGGATGCGCGTGGCCGTGCTCTTCGGGCCGGAACGCGCGGGGCTGGAGGCGGAGGATCTGGCGCGGGCCGATACCCTCATCCGCTATCCGCTGAACCCGGAATTCAGCTCGCTGAACCTGGCCCAGGCCGTGATGGTGCTCGCCTATGAATGGTGGGTGGCGGCCGATGCCACGCCGCCGCGCCAATTCCAGACGCACAAGACCGAGGTTGCGACGCGCGAGAGCCTCGAAAACCTCATGGGACACCTGATCAGCGAACTCGACGCCTGCGGCTTCCTGCGCAACGCGCCCAAGCGCGAAGGCATGGTGCGGAACCTGCGGCACTGGTTCACGCGCGGCGAGATCACCGAGCAGGAGGTGCGGACCTTGCACGGGGTGGTGGCCGAGCTGTCTCTGGGCCGGATGCGGCGGGGGAGGCCGGAGGTCGGGGGCGCTGCCCCCGAGCCCCCGCCAAAGGCCGCCCCAAGCGAAAAAAGGCTTCCTTTGGAAACCACTACAAAAGCTCCAGTTGGCGGGAGTCGGCCCGGGGATTGAACTGTCCGCAATCCAGGCGCGATGTGCCGCCCTCGCGGCGGTCCAAGCCAAGACGCCGGAGCGCCAGGGAGAAGCGCTGCGACAACAGCTCCGCATAGGCGCCCTCGCCCGTCTGGCGCTGGCTGAAGCGCGCATCATAGAGCTTGCCGCCGCGCGTCTGGCGGATCAGCGCCAGAACCCGCGCCGCGCGCTCCGGATAATGCTCGTTCAGCCATTCCTCGAAGATCTGCCGCAGCTCCAGCGGCAGGCGCAGCAGCACATAGCCGGCGGAGGTCGCCCCCGCCCGTGCGCTGGCCTCCAGGATGCGCTCCAGCTCCGCATCATTGATTCCGGGGATCATCGGCGCGGCCAGCACCGCCACCGGGATGCCCGCCGAGGACAGCGCCCGCACCGCCTCCAGCCGCCGCATCGGGCTCGCCGCGCGCGGCTCCATCGCGCGGGCCAGCTTGGGGTCGAGCGTGGTGATGGAAAGGCAGACCCGCACCAGCTTGCGCCGCGCCATCCGCGCCAGGAGATCCGCATCGCGCAGCACGCCGGCAGATTTCGTGACGATCGTGACCGGATGGCCGAAGCGTTCCAGCACCTCCAGAACGCGCCGCGTCAACCCTTCGGTGCGCTCCACCGGCTGATAGGGATCGGTGTTGGAACCCAGCGCCACCGGCCGCACCTGATAGCCGGGGCGGGACAGCTCGCGCGCCAGGATCTCGGGCAGATCCGGCTTGAACATCAGCCGGGTTTCGAAATCCAGCCCGGGCGAAAGGCCGAGATAGGCGTGGCTCGGCCGGGCGAAGCAATAGACGCAGCCATGCTCGCAGCCGCGATAAGGGTTGATCGAGCGGTCAAAGCCCAGATCGGGGCTGTCATTATAGGTCAGCGCGGATTTCGCCGCCTCGCGCGTCAGGGTGGTGCGCAGGCTTGGCATCTCCTCGGTCAGGCTGCCCCAGCCATCATCGAAGGCTTCCACCACCTCGCGCTCGAAGCGCGGTGTGTGGTTGGAAATGGCGCCGCGCCCCTTGATCGCGGCTTTCTGCGCCAAGGAATATCCGCCACCATCGGGCATGACCAAGTTCCCTGAATGTTCTCACGGGAAGGTGCGAAAATGGAA
>JAIYDS010000090.1 GCA_027487385.1 Acetobacteraceae bacterium
GCATCGCCGCAGCCTTCGTCCGCATGGCCATGATCCGCGTCATGCTTCGGCGGCTGGCCGCAAAACCCTCAGCGTGAATCCGAACTTCCCGAATGGACACTAGAGCAGCGTCCCGACTGACTGAATCGTCTTGGGGATTCCCGAACCGTCTGGTTTCTGATTCAAGCCATCTGCCGGGCGGGGGGCGGCAGGGATGTCGAAAGCGCTATCGTTGGATTTGCGGCAACGCACGCTGACCGCAGTGCTGGAGGAAGGGCTGAGCCACCGCGAGGCGGCAGCCCGCTTCAAGGTCAGCGCCGCCAGCGTCAGCCGCTGGCGCGCCCTGGCCGCTGATGGCGCGGTGCCGATGCACGGCCCGCTCGGCGGCGACCGCCGCAGCCATGTGGTCGAGGCGGCGGCCGAGACGATCCTCGAAGTGTTCCACGCCCGGCGCGACATGGCGCTGGCGGAGTTGCAGGCCGAACTCGCCGAGCGCGGCCTGCGCTTCGGCTACGGCACGCTGTGGCGCTTCTTTGCCCGTCGGGGGTACACGTGCAAAAAAAGACCGCGCACGCTGCCGAACAGCAGCGCCCGGACGTCCTGATCCGGCGCGAGGCTTGGTTCGAACAGCAACTCGACCTCGATCCCGAGCGCCTGGTGTTCGTCGATGAAAGCTGGGCCAGCACGAACATGGCGCGCCGCCATGGCCGCTGCCCGCGGGGCGAGCGACTTCGCATGGCGGTGCCGCATGGCCACTGGAAAACCACCACGCTGATTGCGGGCATGCGCAGCAGCGGCGTCGTGGCGCCCTTTGTCATCGACAGCCCGGTCAACCGCGCAATCTTCGAAGCCTGGGTGGAGCAGGCGCTGGTCCCGGAGCTGCGCCCCGGCGACATCGTGGTGATGGACAACCTCAGCAGCCACAAAGGGCCGGCCGTGAAGGCGCTGATCGAGGTGGCGGGCGCGCAGTTGCTCTACCTGCCGCCCTACAGCCCCGACTTCAACCCGATCGAGAACCTGTTCGCCAAGATCAAGGCGCTGCTCCGAAAGGAAGCGGCGCGGACCATCGACACGCTGTGGGCCGCCATCGGGCGCATCCTAGATATCGTCACACCGCGAGAGTGTCAGAACATGTTCGCACCAGCAGGCTATGATCCAGAACGATGGGATTAGGCTCTAGACAGGCAGCAGGACCGTACCATGGAATCTACGATAGCGTGGCGGGCCATGCACGCTGCGCGCGCGATGTGGACTGGGTATGCTTTCCGGTGGCTACACGGCAGGCCAAGTCCTGAGATGCAGCATGAGATGGTAGGCAGCACGCCGCTGTCGGATCAGACTGATATCGCAGTACTGCTCTTGGGGTTCAAGGAGACGCTGAAGTCGCTCACCAGGAGGTTTTCGCTGCAAAAGGGCAGCTAGCGTGAATTCGGGGACGCACCTCGCTTGTGCTCCCCATGATGGGTATCCGGACGCGAAAGCGTGGGGGCCGCCGCAAAGGCCGCACGAGGGGCGGATCGATGATGGTGGTGGGAATGGCGGCGAACCCGCTGGAGCCCACCAGGCCGGCCGTCATAGGGCTGGCCGAGAGGGATGCGGCATGCCTCGTAAGAGGGCTGCCCGGACCGCCCCATGATCCGGCATCTCGCGGGCCTGCCCGACCGCCACTCGTGCGCCGACGTTCGGCCAGGTTCGTGGGCAGCCAAATGAAAACGGCACCCTATCCGGGCCCAAGGAACATACGTTCCACATGGTGACCCAACAGGGTTGGTTATAAGTTATTGGATTTTCGAGGAAAACTGGAGCAGCGGTGGGAACTGGAAACCAAAATTCTCTGGGGATGCATCCGGCGGAGGGATGCACCGATACCCTTGCCGAAGGTTGCTTCGTGACTCTCGATGCTGATCTTCTCCCGTCTGGCTGGGTCCTTGGCCAGGGTTATCAAGCCGCGCTCATCCCCGTGGACGCGGACATCACGGCTGCATGCCCCGGGCAAAGACAAGGTGGAGGGCTACACAGCGGTCCCCGTGAACGTCTACGAGGCGACGTACCGTTCGCGCTCGTTGTTCATGGCGACCTTCCATCGTTTCCGCAACACACTTGCACGTTCAGGCACGAGCTCATCGATTAGGGTCGTCGCAGCGATCCGCTCCGTTCGAAAGTACCGAAAATCTCCGCGCAGTTCGCACCAAGCCGCGAGGATCCGTCCATGGTCACGGTACCCAAGAAGCACCGGCCAAACCTTTCGTGTAGAAACAGAGCCTTGTGCATCCGAATACTTTAGCTCGAGCTTGCGTCGAGCCCGTATCGCCGCTCGGATGTCGGCTGCGCGAATGTTCTCAACTGACGAAGCAACAGGCGCTACGCTTGTGGTTGGCAGATCAACAAGGGGTACGAGTCGTTCTGGCAGGCAGGCCTGCACCTTCGCCAAGAGGCTCCTCGCTGCCACTCCGATCTCGTGCTCGCCCCGGCTCTTGACGTATTCGACCCCCAAGACGAGCGCATCGATCTCGTCCTCCGTCAACATGAGGGGTGGAAGGTAGTAACCGCGCTCCAAGACGTATCCGATCCCGGCTTCGCCCGAGATGGGCACGCGAGACGCGATCAGGTCTGCAATGTCTCGATAGACAGTCCGCTTGGAGACCTCGAGCTCGGTCGCAATAGCTTCCGCAGTGACCGGACGCCCCTCGCGCCGAAGGATCTCGATAATGACATACAATCGATCCGCCCTTCGCATCAGCACCCCCACGGTTCACTGCTGACACAATGCTGTCAGTAGGCGGTTGTTATCAAGTGGGCGCTCTGAACGTACTCGAAGGAAAGGTATGACCACATGCTGAAACCCTTGTTGATTGCAGCCACAATCGCAGCATCGGCCAATGGCACGATGGCAGCGCCTCTTAGCGTAGAGCGCTTCGGGCTTTACGTCTTGGCCGACGACATGGATCGTGCAACCGCATTCTACGCAAGCTTGTTTGGAGCAGAACCCGAGTTTCGGATGCCGGCACTTGTCGGTTTTGATATCCGTGAGGGTCTCTTCGCCGTTGTTTCGCGTGAGACCTATGCGCAGGGTGTCCCCGCCGGTGGCAGCGTACGCCCCTATATCAGGGTCTCTAATCTCGAGGACGCACTTCGGCGTGTCCAAGCACTTGTGCCCGATGGTCTGGAAACCCAAGGAATCGTGCAGGAGGGGGCTTTCAGTTTCGTCAGATTCAGAGATACCGAAGACAACGTAATCGAACTGTTCTCGCTCGGAGCAAAGCATCATGAGTAACTCAAGATAATCGGCGAGTAGTTCCTTCGCGGGGCGGACTCCTTGGTGCTCCCAGTAGGCCGTCTCGAAATACACCCCGGCGCAGTCGTAGGCGACGGCAGCGGCCGCTTAATGAGCCCGGCCGGCAGGTATGGGCTGATTCTGGCCTGTGCTGGGACAGGAAGATGCGGTGGCTTGAGCAACGAGTGAGCTCTGATAAATCTGCCAATGGGACCCTAGGGAGAGGATACAAACGATGCAAATCCGCAGGATCTCGGCTTTTACCGAAAATGGCGCTGGTGGAAACCCGGCGGGGGTGGTCTTGGCTGACAGCCTTCCATCGGCAAGCGAGATGCAGCGCATTGCTACGGAAGTTGGCTATTCCGAGACCGTCTTTGCCGCACCTACAGCGGAGGGTTTGACGACGCGCTACTTCTCACCCGAAGCAGAAGTTCCGTTCTGCGGTCACGCGACCGTTGCACTCGGCGCGGTTCTGGCGGCTGAGAAAGGAAGCGGACGGTATCGCTTGCTGCTTCAAACTGGCGAGATTGAGGTGGAGGCCAGCGTGCAGAACGGGACGGGCCACGCTACCTTGCGTTCGCTGCCAACGAATAGCAGACCCGCGGATGACATGCTGATCAGTGAGGCCCTTCACCTATTTGGGTATGCTCGCCAAGATCTGGATCCTAGCCTTCCAGCTATGCTGATGAACGCGGGTGCAAGCCATCTTTTCCTAGCCATGAACAGCCGCACAAAACTGGCAAACATGCGCTATGGTTTAGACGCAGGGCGATCCTTCATGCAGCAGCATGGCCTTGTAACCATCATGTTGGTTTACCGCGAAACCGAAAGACTGTTTCACGCCCGCAATGCCTTTGCTTCGGGCGGTGTTCTTGAAGACCCTGCCACAGGTGCGGCAGCCGCTGCACTGGCGGGGATGCTTCGGGATCAGAAAATCTTGTTGCCTGGCGATATGACTATTCTGCAAGGTGAGGACATGGACCGACCTTCGCGCATATTTGTGCGTTTCGACGAGGTGGAAGGTAGTCCAGTTTTTGTAAGTGGGAATACAGCAAATATCGTTTGAACTAGTTGAAATGCGTGTGGCCTTGATCGCACCGATGTCGCCTTCGCTGTGGATTGGACATCGGTGGCTGCCGTTGTGAATGACGGTAAGCCAATCTATTCAATTGCACTGTTGCAGGCGTAGCAAACCGAGAAGGCGCCCATTTACGTCGTCTAACGAAAGCGTTGATTTACGGGCCAGAGCCATCATTTGGAATCGTTTAATTTCAATTTCATAGTAAAGATCGTGCCATGAAGCAAGTCGACGATCACCGCGTTGAAATGGTAAGCTCCTCCCTAGAGGGTGTTGATTGCATCGTTATCTCTTCGGCGCGCACGTTTCGCCGACACGCGCATGACCAGTACGGGCTCGGGATCATGCGGAAAGGCGGGCACGTGTCTTGGTCCAACTGTGGACGGGTAGAGGCCAAGCGCGGCGATGTGATTGCCGTCAGCCCGAACGAGATGCATGACGGTGTGCCGCTTGGCGGGCACCGGGTCTGGGAGATGGTTTTCGTCGAACTAGAAACCGTTACCCGACTGGTCGGACGCAGTGCTGCGGTCCGTGAACTCGGCTTCGCCGCTCATCCGGCACCTGAACTGAAGGGGTATTTGGAACAGGCACTCCAGGCTCTTCGCTATGCTGACGCTGCAGCGGCGGAGGAGTCACTGACGTCGCTTTTCTCGACTGCGCTTCTGGCACCACCGCCGATCGAAGAGCTCGGTCCCTCTCGCGAAACCGGGCTCGTTCTGCAACGCATTCACGATCTGCCGGCTTCGCCCCCCTCGCTCGACGAGGTTGCGCACCTCATGGGCTTGCATCGCACAAGTGCCCTGCGCCGTTTCCGGCGCGAAGTAGGGGCCACACCCCACGAATACGCGATGCAGATCCGCCTACGGCGCGCACGGCGGAGGCTTGCGCGGGGCGACAGCCCAGCCGACGTTGCGATCGACTTGGGCTTCGCGGACCAGAGCCATCTCACCCGCGCCTTTGCGCGGCAGTTCGGCCTACCACCAGGCCGCTATAGCTCGGCGAACGCCACTATCCTTCAAGCCCCGAGGCGCTGGCGAGGGTTATGAAGGCGCATGACCTTCTCGTACCATTCCGCCATAGGGCAAGCCCATAGCAAGCTTTTCACCGGCCTCGTCCTTTTGCGGAACGTGCCGGCGGATCTCGACTTCACTGATGCGATCATGCGTCTGGAGGGCGATGCGCTCCGGCGCCTAGCCGATCGTCCCGAGGCTGATGTCCCCGCGATCCGCGCATGGCGGGCGGCCTTCTCAACGATGTGTCTCAAGCCGACCCAATATCGCTGTGCGTCCGAGGCGCTGCTGCGGCGTTTGCGTAAGGACGGCGCACTGCCGAAGCTGAATCCCGTCGTGGACATCTGCAATGCCGCATCTGCTGCCTACGCCGTTCCGGTCGCAGCCTTCGATCTGGAGCGCATCGTAGGCAATTTGACCGTGCGTCCAGCTAGCGGAGAAGAGACCTACCTGACCTTCGGCGGCGACACCGAACAGCCCGAACCTGGCGAGATCATCTTTGCCGATGACTCTGGCACGGCCCACGCGCGCCGCTGGACCAACCGCCGGAGCGCGGCGTCAGCCATCTCGGCTCAAACGCGAACAGCACTTCTGGTGATCGAGTGACTCCATGACATGGCCGAACACGAGGTTCTGGCGGCACGCGATACGCTGTCGGGGATGTTCCGAGACGCCCGGGCGGCAGTGCATACCGGCAGCCTGCGGGGCGGCGACGGCCATTTTGTGATGGGCGGAGATCGGGCATGAGTTGGGGTTTCTGGTGACTGCACTCGTGGTCATCCTGATGCCAGGAACGGGAGCCATCTATACGCTCGCGGTTGCGCTCGGGCAGGGCATGCGCCCGAGCCTTGTCGCAGCCTTCGGATGCACACTCGGGATCGTGCCACACATAGCGGCTTCGATCCTCGGCCTTGCGGCGCTTCTGCACGCCAGCGCGGTAGCCTTCCAGATCGTGAAGGTAGCAGGCGTCGCCTACCTTCTTTGGATGGCGTGGAGTGCTTGGCGCGGACGCGGTGCGCTGCAGGTGACAGACAGGAATGCGCGAGCCTCCAGTAGCAAGTTGATCCGAGACGGCGTGCTCCTGAACGTTCTCAATCCCCAAATCTCCGTCTTTTTTCTGGCCTTCCTGCCACAATTCGTCTCAGTCTATGCGACTAACGCAGCGGGGCAGATGTTGGGGCTCGCGCTAGTCTTCATGGTGATGACTTTCGCGGCCTTCGCGGTCTATGGTGCTTTCGCCGCATTCCTGCGCGACCGGGTTCTGTCGAAACCTCGCGCGATGACCTGGCTACGCGGAACATTCGCCGCATCCTTCACTCTGCTTGGCCTCAGGCTGGCTGTTGCAGAATGATAGCCTTCGTTCGTTGCTGTCGCCATTCGGAGTGGTGAAGAAGATCGAACAAATCGGTTCTTGAGCTAGAGATTGCGGTCTAAAGTTCTCTGTGCAGCGAAAGCAAGCGTCGACCGATGCTGCGGGCGACAGCAAAAGCAGCTTCCGGTGATCTCACACGTGTTGGCCTATCGTATCTCTTGCCTTACGTCCGGCGGCAAAATCATTATCGTCAGCTGAAATATCATGAGGCGGACATGGAAATTTCGAAACAACAGGAACGAATTGAGTACATTGTAGAAGGTGGACGTAAATTAGCGGGCAGTATCTCACCATCCGGGAACAAAAATGCGGCACTGCCCATTATCGCGGCAAGCTTGCTTACTGATCAGATCGTCGAATTGTCGAATGTTCCTCGCATCAGCGACGTTGAGGCATTGCTAGAACTGGTTTCCTCCGTCGGCGCGGAGATAGCATGGATTGGTCCAAACACGCTACGCATCCATGCTCGTGTGCTGGCCCCGAATGATCTTGACCCCGGTCTCTGCGCTCACATCAGGGCTTCGATCCTTCTTGCCGGTCCTATGCTTGCGCGTTGCGGCGAGGTCACGCTGCCGCCGCCCGGTGGAGATGTCATCGGGCGTCGGCGACTCGACACGCACTTTCTCGCCCTACGTGCGCTTGGTGCCAGTATTTCAGTGAACGGCACCTATGTTTTCCGAGCTCACAACCTAACAGGTGCAGACGTTTTTCTGGACGAACCCTCTGTCACGGCAACCGAAAACGCGCTTTGCGCCGCCGTTGCGGCACGAGGCGTCACCGTTCTACGAAATTGTGCATCTGAGCCGCATGTCCAAGATCTCGCCCACTTCTTGATCGCGCTGGGCGCTCAGATCGAGGGGATTGGCACTAACTGCATGACGATTCATGGGGGGCGCCCACTGCGTGGCACCGCCCATCGAATAGGCCCTGATCACATTGAAGTTGCCTCCTTCATTAGTTTGGCCGCGGTCACCCGATCCGAACTGCGGATCCGCGAGGCCGGGGTGATACACCTCCGCTCAACGCTGATGGGCTTCGAGCGTCTGGGTATTCGCTGCCGCATTGAAGGCGACGACTTAGTTGTTCCGGCGTCCCAGTCCCTGAAGATCGAACCTGATTTCGGCGGCCATGTGCCCAAGATAGAAGATCAACCGTGGCCAGCGTTTCCTGCGGACGCGATGTCGATCGCCCTTGTCGCCGCGACTCAATGCGATGGTATGGTGCTGATGTTCGAGAAGATGTTTGAGTCGCGGATGTTCTTCACCGACAAGCTCATCTCAATGGGCGCGAGGATTGTGCTATGTGACCCGCATCGCGCCGTTGTGTCTGGCCCGACCAAGTTGCGCGCCGCACGCGTGGAAAGTCCCGACATCCGCGCTGGAATAGCTATGCTTATTGCGGCGCTGGGAGCTGATGGAACCTCTCGGATCAACAACGCCCAGCAGATCGAGCGAGGATATGAGCGGATTGACGAGCGAATCAATGCATTGGGAGCAAGAATTACCCGGGTTCCCGCACGCGCATAGCGGCCAAACGGCTGACGCCGAGATCGAGTGCCTGCACACCATGTGTACTTCGGACAGCTCATTTGGGAGGAGCTGCTCTTGGAGGCTCACCGCGCAGCGAAACCTTGCCGCTGCTTGAAACCGTGAACCTGTGATCCGGACCGGGCGATACGCCACGGTTGAGGCGTTCGGCGCTTCTCGTCTTCTCGGCGCCTCCCGTCTTGATGTCGCCTGGCCCGGGCTTCACGCGCGTTGGATTTCGATGAAGCCGGATCAGAAGCCCGTCTCGAGGTAGACCCCCGCACAGTCGTACGCGACCGCTGCCGCCGTTGCCCCGTTGTCCATAAACAGCCGGGGTGACAGGAACTGCGTGTTGGCGGGCAGGTCGGCGATAATCTCCTGCTCGAACACCGCGCCAGGAACCTCGTCGACCACCCCCACCCAGAGCGAGCTGCCACTGGGGGGTGCCGCGATGAACAAGATCAGCACCCCGCCCGTGGCGATTACAAAACTCGCCCCCATGTCGGTAAGTGTACACTTCACCGCCCGCCAGCACCTGCATGCGAACCCCAAGAAAAAGAGCCTCGCATGACCAGACGATCCAGCGCCGCGCCAGCGGCGGCACCCACCATCCGGAAGATCCCACCGACGCAGGTACTGAGCCGGCTGGCCGCACTGGAGACCGCGCCAATCGACGATCTGAAGCAGCAGTGGCGGGAGTTGGTCGGCAAAGAGCCGCCGCCGTGAAACCGCGCCTATATCCACAACCGGCTGGCTTATCGTATCTAGGAGCTCGCCTATCGCAGCCTGAAGCCCGGGACCGTTGACCGACTCGTGGCGCTGGGCGAGCAGCTTGATGGTAGCGATGTCGTCCTGCGCCGCATTCACGCTGATAGCAGGCCGCTGCCAGGCACCTGCTCATCACGCGTACCCGGTCAGTCCGCACCAGTCTTTCGATCAAATTCCGATTTCTATACGTTATATTCAAGGCTCATCTCGCTGATCCTCGCGTGTGCTTAGCTGGGCTCCCGGGAGAAGCTCCAAGACGGCCTGCCACAGCCAACCTTGACGGCCGTCCGGCTTGCGGCACCAGACGAAGCCGCTCTCTCCTACGAGCAGTTCCACGACCTCGCCAACCGCGACGTTAAGCTCGATTGCATTGAAGTCGCGCGTGATCGTGCGGCGCTCGCCGTCGCCAGCCAGCCACGTTTCCGGCGCCCAACCCTCGCGGCCGTCTGGTCCCTGGACCCATAGCCAGCCAAGGACATCCGTGCCTTTCGACCTCTTTTGATCCACCGTGACGGTGTCGCCAGCACGAACCGCGACGGGATCCTCGTAGGATCGCTGGTAGGGCTTCAGGGTCTTGCCGAAGCTTCCTGGCTGGAAAGCGCAATACATGGCAGTCGTTCCTATTGGTTGTGGCGTTCTTGGCCGCAAGACCGACGCTCGTGTCAGGCGCAGCGGGATTCCGACAACAACTTCAGCCCGAGAGCGCCAACGACGCCCGCCCTCGGACGATTGGCCATGTCTCGACACCGTCGCACGCCTTTCAGGCGGGAAGGGGCCAGACGACGGTCGCGGCTAATTCGGCCGAGAAGACCGATCAGGGTGGCGCGCACGGGAGGACGCTGCTCCTGCCAAAGCCTCGTAGCGGAGATCGTCGTCCTGCTTCACGGCTGCCAGAAGGGCCGGCGCAGATACGCGAGTAGCGCATCGCGCGTGACGCCAAAGTCGGCGAGCGCTTCGTTCGGCTCAGACAGAAGTTCGCGTCGAAGCACGGCGCGGTACCAAATCCGGCAGGCCCACAGCAGCAGCAGCGGCATGCCTAGCGTCTCGAAGGAGGAGCGCAGTAGGTCGTGCTCCGGCATTGGACGGGTGACTTTGGGGGTTCGAAGCTGGACGACACTCACGGCTGCCAGAACCACTTGCGCGCTTCCTCTCGCGCATCCATCCGCGACACGCCGATGTCCTTCAGCATGCGCGCTTCCATCTCCGCGAGTTGCCGACGTGTGCGGTGGCGATGCCACAACAGTAAGCCCACACCCAACGCGAGGCGAAGGAGGCCTGGTCGGACGACGAGGTGCGAGCGCCGCCCTTGCTCTAGCCGGGGGATCATCGAAACAAAGCCAGCGCGACGGCGCTGCCGAGCGTCAGCGGAAGCACCGGATTGACCATGGGCGGGCGCGTCGAATGCACGCGCATCCCCTGAAGCATCTCACCACCCGGCACCCAGACGACGTCGTCGGGTGAGGCAGCGACCTTCCTGGCTTCCGGCTGTCGGAACTCTGGCTCGACACTCATGCCGTGAGAGCTAGGCCCGTGCTCGCGTATCGCCCAGAAACGGCCTTGCCTGGCCGATCCAAACTGTCGCGGCGCCACGCCGGGACAGTTGAGTAGGATGTTCCTGGCGGGGGTGGCACCGATCGGGCCAAGTCCCTCGGGGCATGCGTGGAGGGCGCGCAGGTCAAGCCCCGCGCCCTCCCCATCCATCCAGCGCAGAGATCGCGCGTGGGTCATGCCTTCATGCGCCCAGCGATGAAGCGGAATTCCTGGGTCTTTCCGCCGAAGCCGTAGGCGGAGGCCGGAACCTCATGCACCAGCGCATAGCTCTCGTGGTGGACGCCTCCGAGAAGCTCCGCCAGGTTGACGAACACGGCCTCGAGCCAAGCGGACAACTCGGGCTTGGTGTTGGACCCATCCACCACCTTGATGTCGAGCCAGAAGGTCGCCTGGCCCTGCTCGGCGAGCGAGCGCCCGCCGGCGAACCAGTGTCGCGGGTCGATGTGCTGGATGGCGACAGCGGTGATGGTGGGATCCTTGCGCAGATGCTCCTCGGTGAGCGCGCTCAGGCGGTCGGCAATGACCTTGGAGCGCTCGGCGTCGGGCTGCGCGGTGATCGAAAGGTTCAGAATGGGCATGTCAGTCTCCGTTGGTGACGGTCCGACCATGCCCAGTTCCTTGATCCGAAAAAATCGGATTGTTCTGCAGTATATCTTCGATATCATCGAAGGATGCTCTTCGATCCGAACCTACTGCGGACCTTCCTCGCCTTCGCGGAGACCGGCGCGCTCGCCCGCGCCGCAGAGCGAGTCAGCCGTTCGCCATCAGCAGTCACCAGCCAGATGCAACAGCTGGAGGCGCAGGTGGGAGAGCCCTTGTTCGTGCCCCAGGGGCGTGGTCGCGTTCTCACCGCAGCGGGACATGATCTGGCAGGTCACGCGCGCCGCATCCTCGATGCCCATCGCGAAGCATGGCTAAGCCTGTCCGGCGCACGGCAGGATGGGGCCGTTGCAATCGGAGCAACGCAGGATTTCGCCGAGCACGGCCTGCCCGAGCTTCTTGCGCTGTATGCACGCACCCATCCGCGCGTTCGGCTTGATCTTCGTATCGGCCGCTCGACGGAACTGGCTCAGGGACTGGCAAGTGGCGCGCTCGACCTGATCATAACGGCGCGATCGGGGACGGAGCCTGACGAAGTGATCGCCTGGGAAGAGCCGACCCTTTGGCTCTTGGGCGCCAGCGGGCTTGCAGCACCATCGCCTATCGAGATCCCGCTCGCGCTGCTCGACCCGCCTTGCGGCTTTCGCACGGCGGCGCTCGCGGCTCTTGACCGTGCAGCAAGACCCTACCGGATCGCAGCCGGAAGCCAGAGCCTGTCGGGCCTCATCGCGGCGCTCAAGGCGGGCCTGGCTGTGACCCTTCGGACGCGTCACTCCCTTGCTGACGACCTCGCGGAAGCGCCGCCTGCTTTGTCCCTTCCCGTGACGGAGCCGATCGCCTTCGCCCTGCGCATGCGCAAGGGCGCCACGCCCGTTGCGCGGGTCCTCAGCGAACTGATGGCGGAGCGGTTGCCTGCGCCAAAGTCCGTTGCCGGGTAGCCACGTGTGCGGCTGCGAATCCGCCATCACACAGGCCGCTGGCAGATGCCCCAAATTGCTTGGCTGATATCCGGCAACAAGCCAACGCGACGGGCCAGGTCCGACGTCCGGCGCGCTTCGCCGTAGGCGCGGCGCAGCAGTTCAGGCGAGAGCAGACCGGCATGGCGATCGATGAACTCGTCGATGCTGTCGCACGCTCCTTGCTCCAAAAGCTCCGCGATGAGGCTCATGCTCGCCATGGTGATAGTCGCGTTGAATTTTTCTGGAACACCGGCGCGCTGCGTCATGGACTGCAGCCCGCCGGCGACGACTGACATGGCCTCGAAGAAGGAATGTTGCCGGAGCGCGGCCACAGCGACGCCGATATGGGTGCGGTGGTTGAACCCAACGGGGTCCAGGGTTCCGTCTTTCAGCGAGGCCAGCATGGTCATGTAGTGATCATCCGTCATCGCGGTCTACCTCTTGAGAAACGTGACTGCGGCAGGTGTTGGGGCGCGGGCGGGGACGGCTTCCAGATCTCGACGCCTCTCATCGACGGCCGATGGTTGGCGCTGCGAACAACCGGCGCGGTTGCCAACCAAGCGTGTCTCGTGCTGCCCGCGTGACAATGGCTTGTGACCGCGCTTGCCCCGCGATCCACGCACCGTGTTCCATGATCGCGCGATCGACCTCGAGAACCTCGATCGTCGCTCTCGCGCCGCTGAGCTCTTCAGCGCGTTTGATCATCGCCAGGACGCTGATGGAGGTATCAGCTACGCCAAGAAACTGAGCGCCGGCTTCCGATCTGGTGAGAGCGCGCAGGTAGAGATCCACCAGATCCTCCACATGCACGAGCGGCCACCTGGTTTCGACGGAACCGACCACCCTGATCGGCTCCCCCGCTTCAATGGCGGCGCAATGTGCTGCCATGAACCCGGCCGTCTCGTTCCAGACGATGCCAGGATGGATCGTCACGACGGGCAAGCCTGCGCCCATCAGACGCTTCCTGTGCTCGACCATGTAGTCGAAAGCTGGAAGAGGGTCGTGGCGCGTTGCGTCGTCGATCGGCGGCTCAGTACGTTCGGGGTAGAGCCAGCATCCTCCGGTGTAGAGGATGCGCGCGGGGCCTTTCCCCGCAGCCTGCAGCGCCATCATGCCCGCCACCCACGGCGCCTCGGCCAATGCTGGAGCATGAGCGAAGTCGGCAGCCAGCTGGATCACGGCGTCGGCCTGCACGACAGCCTCGCCCCAGCTGTCGGCGAGTTCCATCGAGCCGAGAAGTGGGGTTGCACCGACCGACCGAACCCGCTCAGCGCCCGCGAGCGAACGCACAACGCCCGTGATGTCATGGCCGGCCCGTACAGCCGCGCGGCACAGTGCCTGCCCGATGAAGCCCGAAGCGCCGAAGACGACGATACGCACGACAGTTTGCCTCCAGTCTCTGACAAGGATGCTGCGACCGCTCCGGTTGGTATTCCATCGCCGCACTGACGAATCGCTCTGCCAGGAAGTCACCGCGCGGGCAGGGGGACAGAGCAGATCTGGTGACTCGCATGCGCTCAACTGCGCCGCATGAGCGCGCTCACCGCAGCGGCGGCGAATCCGAGCGCGAAGGCCGCCTCGAAGGCTCGCCGTAGGCGCGCGTAAACACTTACAACGCCGCCATGGGCGAAGATCAGCGCATAGCCGGCGAAGACGAGCAGACTTTGCAGGCCGACGGCTGCAATCACGGCCAGAAGCGCGCTGGGACCTGCCTCGGGCCGACCGCCCAGCGTGTAGAGCGATGCGAAGAAGAGGATCGCTTTCGGATTGGTCAGGTGCAGCGCCAGGCCGCGCGCATACGCTGACGCCAGCCGAGGCTCGCTCCTTCCGGCAGGCGTCGGCGTGTGTATTGAAAGCGCCGAACGAGCCGCGCGGAACGCGAGATAGAGAAGATAGGTCGCCGCCAAGTAGCGCGTCGCCTCCACCAGCCAGACGTTGGCATGCATCAGCGCGGCTAATCCCATGGCGGCGGCGACCGACCACATCAGTGATCCCGTCGCCACGCCAAGGGCTGTGGCGAAGCCGTCGCTCCTGCCATGTCGCATCGACGCCCCCGCGATGGCGAGTGTCGCGGGGCCCGGGCTGGCACTGGAAAGAAAAGCAGCAGCAAGGATCAGTGGCAGGTTGACGTCGCTCATGTGACGTTGCTCGTCGTAGCTGGCCCTGTCATGCGGGCCGCGTCGATTGAAGCGACCAATGCCTCGAACAGCCGCGGCTCGGTGCAGCGGGGGGCGTTGAAACGCAGATGGCGGGATGGCTGTCGACCGGGGCGGAACAGCGCGCCAGGCGCCAGCAGTACGCCCTGCGTTCCCGCATGGCGGATCAGCGCCTCCACGTCCACGCCCGCTGGTGCCTCAGCCCAGATCAGTGGCGACGGCTCGGTCGGACCGATGAGCCCGAAGCCGAGATCGCGCAGACGGCGGGCGGCGAGTGCTTTGGCTGACGCCATCTTCGGCCACAGTCGCTCGATCTGCCGACGATACTGGCCTGAGGCCAGAACCTCGTAAACGAGGGCTTCTTCCAGCCGCGAGCCGGTCAGCACGCTGCGGACACGCGCGGACGTCAGTGCGGCGATGCGTGGCGGACTCGCGGCCACGAACCCGGCGCGCAGGCCAGAGCCCAGTACCTTGGTCAGGCTCGCCACGTATATGACCTGCTCAAAGCCAGCGAGTTGGGCGGGCCTGACCGGCCGGCCAGGATGGAAATCGCCATAGACGTCCTCGTCGACCAGCGTCACGTCGTGACGCTCAGCAAGACTCAGCAGCCGGTGCAGCAAGGGCGGCGCGATGCTCCAGCCGGTCGGGTTGTGGAACACCGACTGAAGAACAAAGAGCCGTGGTCGATACAGCCGGCAGGCCTCTTCGAAGGCTGTGAGATCTGGGCCCTCCGGGCCGCGCGGGATCGCGATCACCCGAACGCCCAGCGGCTCCAGCATGGGTTCGGTCATGAAGTAGAACGGGTCTTCAACCAGCACCGTGTCCTGCGGTGCGATCATGGTGCGCAGAACCAGGTCAATGCCGTGCGTGGAGCCGTGTGTGACAAGAAGGTTCCGGTCGGGATGGACGCTCACGCCATCGCGCGCGAGCTTGGCAGCAATCTGCTCGCGCAAGAGCGCGTAGCCGCGCGGCGAACTCTCGCCAAGCAGGCCAGCCATCAGTCCGCGCTGGAACCGGCTGAGGGCCGGTCCGCGCCACACCGGCTCGATCCATGAGCGCGGCAGCGAACCGTTGCCAGGCGCGACCCACATGTCGCGACCCTCGAAGAAGGTCTGGACGAGTCCGAATGGGCCCAGGCCCGCGTTCCCTGGACCCGCTGCGTCGGCCACCAGCATCTCGACGGGCGCAGCGTCGAGCGGTTCGGGCGCGCGCGCCGCGAGATTGGTGACGTAGACGCCCGAGCCTGCCCGCGTCTCCACCAGCGCCAACGCCGCCAGGCGGTCATAGCTTTCCGTAATGGTGAAGACGCTCACACTGAGCCGGCCAGCCAACGCCCGGATCGACGGTAGCTTCGTCCCTGGTGACACGGTGCCCGCGCGGATGCTCTGAGCCAGCGTGTCGACGATCTGGTCGACCAGTGAGGTCGCCGCCTTACGCTCCAACCTGATCGTCAGTCGATGGCCGCCGACCGCCAACACGACAGGATCAGCTGGCGGCTTCAGGGCAACCACGTTGGACGCTTCGGGCTTCGGAAACGCTGGCTCGGCACTCATATCGTGAAGGCTAGGTCCGCGCTTGCCCACAACCCAGACACGACCGTCGCTCGTCTTGCGAAAACTGTCATGGCGCGGCGCCGGAACAGTTCAGCGGAGAGGCTCGATGATGCGGGCCGCGGCCGTCCGTAAGCCGCGGCCACCCAATCATGGCACGGGAGGTGCGCGCCGCCTGTCAGCCGCATGTACTGCCGGTGACGGCTGCGGTACCGACGCGGCAGCCCGACTGGGCCTGGCGTGAGCCCCCCATGTTGGGACTGATCTCATCCGCGCCTATGAAGCCGCGATCGCGGAGGACACCGTTGCCGCGATCGGTCGAACAGACGCCGGTCTCCGGCAGCACAAGTTCGACCCGCCGCGCAGCTTCGACGTCGCCTGCGAGGAAGGCGGCGATGGAGCGAACCTGCTCATGGCCGGTGGCGAGCAGGAAGGTCGGCGCGCGGCCATAGCTCTTCATGCCGGCGATGTAGAAGCCTGCCTCCGGATGGCGGAGTTCCGCCTCGCCATGCGGGCGCACGGTGCCGCAGGAGTGAAGGTTGGGGTCGATCAGCGGAGCAAGCGCCGGCGTCGCTTCCACTGCGGGATCAAGCGCGACGCGGACCTCGCGTAGGAAGGAGAGATCGGGCCGGAAGCCGGTCGCCACGATCATGCGGTCGGCCCGGACAGTGGCCGCGCGCCCGTCCTGCCGCCCCGTGATGGCGAGTGCACCTTCGGCTTCCGTGATGCCATCGATCAGGAAGGGGGCGAGCGCCATGACCGCGCCATTCTCGACCAGCGCCTGGGCGCGTGCGCCGAGCACGCCGCGCTGCGCGAGGGCATCGCGCGCGCCGCCACCGAAGTTGACTGCGCCCAGCGGGCGCCGAAAAGCCCAAAGAATGCGAGTACCGGGCTCCGCACGTGCCAGCTCGACCAGGTCGAGCACCGCGTTCATCGCCGAGTGGCCAGCACCGACGACGAGTGTGGTGCGCCCAGCATGGGCAGCACGGGCCGCGCCGAGCACGTCTGGGATGCCGTAGGCGATGCGATCGGCCGCAGCCGGCTCGCCTGGCGCAGGCATGCCATGGCTGCCGGCCGGGTTGGGCGCGTGCCAGGTGCCCGAGCAGTCGATCACCGCGCGCGCCGCGATGGCCTCGACGCTGCCGGCAGTCTCGACATGCAGGAGGAAGGGGGCGGCGTCACGCCCATCGCCGTCCCGCAAGCGGCCGAAATCCTGACGGGCCACACCAATCACCCGCGCGCCGGTGCGAATGCGATCGCGTAGCGCCGAGCTGGTGGCGAGTGGCGCGAGGTAGCGCTCCACCAGCTCTGCCCCCGTCGGGAAGACATCCGGATCCGGCGCGGTCCACCCCTCGGCTGTCAGTAGGGTGCGCGCCGCCGTATCCGTATTGAAGCCCCAAGGCGAGAACATGCGCACATGGCCCCATGCGCGCACGGCCGAGCCGATCTCCGAACCGGCCTCCAGCACAAGGGGCTCGATGCCATGGCTGAGGAGCTGGGCCGCAGCAGCCAGGCCGATCGGACCGGCGCCGATCACAGCGACCGGCAGCGTTCCCGGCCGAGGGCTGGCGCGGCGCATCAGCGTCGCGTCAGCCGGGCAGAGGCCCGCAAACTGCCGTGTGGCGGCGATGGGGGGCGGTGCAAGTTCGCGCGGCGTCGCAACGAAGCCGAGCCGCGCAAAGAAGGGCGCCGCGTCGGTGGTGAGCAGCCACGCGTCTTCAGCGCCCTCGGCCCGGGCAGCGGCCAGCAGCGCTTCTACCATGCGCCGCCCATGGCCCTGACCGCGCGCGTCAGCCGGGACCAGAAGCGAGCGCAGCAGCACGGCCGACCCGTGCCGCTCCCAGCCGCCATGGCCGCGCAGCGAGCCGCTCGCGTCGTGCCAGGTGAAGAAGCTGCGGCCTGGCTCGGCGAGATCATCGGCGGGAAGGCCGGCGGCGCGGAGCGCGGCGGCCAGCGCCGGAAGAGCCTCGGACTGGAGCGGCCGCAGGGCATACTGCTTTCCGCAGGGGCTTGGGGGGGCACAGTCGCTCATCGTCATGGTTCCTTTGAGTCTTAGGGTTGATGCATAGAGGTGGAAGGTATTAGGACGTGCGTAAAGGTCGGTATCGGCTTCAACCGCAGCGGGACCCTGCGGAGGTTCTGCCAGCGGCGCCGAAGGCGCGCCCGGTGTCCTGCAACGCAGCCGTCACCTCCATCCAGGCGTCGAGCGCCACGCGGAAGGCTGCGCGGCCGGCGTCGGTCAGCGCGTAGACCCGGCGCTGGCGGCCTTGCACAATTTCTTCAGCCACCGTCACGAAGCCGCCGGCCTCGAACTCTCGGAGCACAGGGTAAATCGTGCCCTCCGTCGGCGAGCAACATCCGCCGGTGGCCCGCTCGACCATGCGTGCGATGTCGTAGCCATGCATGGGGCCGTCGTGCAGGACTCGCAGGATGAAGAACTTCGACAGCCCCATCTTGATCGTGCCCGCCCAATAGTCGCGGGACGCGTAGTCGACGCGTGGAGCGGGGGCAGGCGTTGGGGTAGGACGGAGGGCTTTCATATCGCCCTTCTATACATCGGAGCCCAATGCATCAACCCAGAAAATTTGGCATTTGCGACAAACGCTGGCGGGGGGCTACCGGGCACCGCCATCGCTGCGAAACAGAAGCGCTGACGTCACGGCAGCCGCCGCTTCGTCACCTGCACCGACAGCGGTGCGGCGGCGAGATCTACCGTCGACGCGCTGACGTTCCGCGCCGTCATGCGCACGCTGTTGTTCGACCACACATGGCAGTCCAGCACGAAGGCGATGCTGCTGGTGTCGAGCGAGGCATCGGCGAAGTCGCCCCGCCGCGCGCCGGGGACGATGACGTCGATGTTCGCCGTTGCACCTGCCGTGCGGCTCGGTAGATCCAAGGTCGTCTCCAGCGCCAGGCTGCGCGTTCCGATCGGCACGGCGGGGCAGCCATAGAGCACCGCCGGCGCCGCTTCCGGCAGCCCGAACAGCCGCAGCGCCTCGAGTTCGATCTGCCCGTCGAAGCCGACGATGCCCACCTGCGCGAAGGCCACGCCCGCGCCAACCCGGATCGTCTGCCGCCGGTTCAGCGAGGCATCGGCCATCATCTCGTCGGCCTTCAGTGAGGAGCTTCCCGATGTCATCGGCCCACGGGGCCGGCGGGTGCAACTTGTTGCCCTTCGTGTGCCACAAGTTGCCCTTTCTTGTCGGCGCCACGTTTGGGTGATCCTGCTATCGTACACCCGATCGATTTAGGGACCCGGACCCGAAAGCGCGGGGACCGCCGGAGACGCTGCACGAGGGGCAGATCGAATGCGGTGGTGGGAATGGCGGCGATCCCGCTGGTGCCCGCCAGGCTGGCCGTCATGTGGCTGGCCAAGAGGGATATGGCGTGCCCAGTGTTGCAGAGATGTTGGGCAAGCCTACCCGCCGATCAGCCGCCGTAGCACCGCGACCACGCTACCTTCGCCGACGAGCAGCAGCAGCACGATCGCCGCCAGCACGATCTCGATGCGCCCGAGGCGTTCGTTGGCCTGCTTCCATCGCTCGGCGCAGAAGGGCCACTTCGATCACCAGGATCAGCCAGCGCTGATTCCCGAAATGTGGCTACCGGAGCGACCCCGGTCAGATAGCAATATGATGATCCGATAATCGCTTGGCTTGGTTCCTGCGCAGAGCGAATGGTCCGTCACACGCAGACGAGGCCTTGCGCCACGACGGAGACCAACATGACCGACCGCGAAGCCCGCAATCAGGAACGCAGCCTGGCCGCCTTCCTGGCGAAAAAGGCCGAACTCGACGCCCTCCTCGCCGAACTCACCCAGGCCAGCGCGCACCATTTCGGCGCCGACCCCGAGACGGTGCTTTGGGGCCAAGCCGCCTGGCTTTCCGATGCGACGGCGAAGCTGAAGGACATTGCGGACCAGCATTTCCGGCGCGGGGAATACGCCCTCTGAAACGGGCCACTCCCGCACCGCCCCGACCGGCCACGCCGGCGGGGCTCCCGGCAGTAGGGGCCGATGACCGGCACCCGGAACCGGAGACCGCTACAATGACCAAGCTTTCCGACACCCAGCGTGTGATCCTCAGCGCCGCCGCGCAGCACGAGATGGGCCTGGCCCGCGCGCCCAAGACCCTGCCGGCTGCGGCACGCAATGCGGTGTTCCGCAGCCTGATCAAGAATAACCTTTCTCACCGAGATCAACGCGCCGCGGGAGCATGCGGGGCTCAGCTGGCGGCAGGATGTGGATGGTGCCTGGATCGTGGCCCGCATCACCGACGAGGGGCTGCGCGCCATCGGCATAGACCCAAACGAGGGCGACGCGGTGGCTGACGTGGCAAGTCTCGCCGCCGTAGCGGAGGACGGCCCTGCGCCCGCCAGCGAGGCCGGCCACGCCGCACCTGAGCCGCGGGAGGTGACGACCCCCGAACACGCCACTACGCCCCGCGTCAGCCTGCGCGACGCTGCATTCGCGGCGGTGGCAGCCTGGAAGGCCCAGACGGGGCTGGAGGAGGCCATGGCAGCCCTTGAGGCGTCCCTGCCCCGCGAGCGCACCAGCAGAGCCCCTGGCGGCCTCCAGGGGCCGCGGCAGGGCACCAAGCAGGCGGCGGTCCTGACCCTACTGCGCCGGGAGGAAGGCGCGACCATCACGCAGGTGATGGAGGCGACAGGCTGGGCGCCGCATACGGTTCGGGGGTTCCTGGCCGGCCTCAAGCGCAAGGGGCACCGCGTGGAGGTGCTGGAGCGCGTGCGTCAGGTCGGCTCGGGCCAGCAGGGCGCCAAGGGCAGTTATAGCGTCTACCGGCTTGCCCCTGCCGAGGTTTTGGCGGAGGCGGGCTGATGTGGGACCAGCGCAGGGGCAGCGAGCGTTACGCGGTTGGGCTCTACCGGGTCTCGACCGCGGAGCAGGGGCAGAGCGGGCTGGGGCTGGAGGCGCAGCAGGCCAGCGTGCGCGCCTTTGCGGCGGCGCAGGGCTGGACGCTGGTGGCCGAATTCAGCGATGTGGCCAGTGGCAAGGACGACCGGCGACCGGGGTTTCAGGCGGCTCTGCTGAAGTGTCGCCAGCTGGGAGCGGTGCTGGTAGCGGCCCGGCTCGACCGCATCACGCGCCGCGCCCACACGCTTTCGCAATTGCTGGAGGATGGTGTCTCGATCCGTGCGGCGGATATGCCTGGGGCGGATGATCTCATGATGCGGATCTACGCTGCGATGGCCCAGAAGGAACGAGAGTTGATCAGTGCCCGCACCAAGGCGGCGCTGGCGGCCGCCAAGGCCCGTGGGGCCGTTCTGGGCGGGGATCGGGGCTGGCGCCCACGCGGAGGCCCGGACGCCGCCAAGGCGGCTCAGGCGCGCTCGCAGGCGGCTCAGAGGGCGGCTCACCGCTTGGCGCTCGAGATGGAAGCCGTGCGGGCCGGGGGCGACGTCAGCCACGCGGCTATGGCGCGTGAACTGACGGCGCGGGGTGTTCCCACGCCGGGCGGCGGGCGCATCTGGACCCACACCACCGTGGCGAGGCTGACCAGGCGCGTCGCGTGACCAGGCAGTATGTCTCGAGCTCTGCTCAGACCTCGATGCCGTAGTCAGCGAGTTCCGGCAGCATGGCCTCGATCACGAAATCAACGAATGCGTCGGGGGCGTCGAGGAAGAACTCCCGAGCCGAATAGCTGCCCACCGACGCCTCCATCCCCTGGGCCTTGGCCCAGGCCGCGAGCTTCTCCAGATCGGCTTGTGGCGTCTCGCTGAGAAAGGCGACCTGGGAACGGCGCTTGTCGTCGTCGCGATGCAGCGTGTCACTGCGGCTGAGTTGCAGATCCACATTCGTGCCGGGCTGCCGCAGCCAGATCGAGCGATCGGTTCGACGGAGTTCAACGAAGCGGAGCTGCGTCTGCATCATGCTCGCCACAGTCTCGAAATGGCTCGCATGCACGCGTTGGGCGACATGGTTGAACAGCATGCTCGGGCCTCTCGGATCAATTCTGTGGAATTGCAGCGAGCGCCCAAGGTGACATTGCCAGTGCGCCATGACCATCTCTGCCGTCAGGCCGGTGAAGAGCCCCTGGCCGCCCCTGTTCACCACCGAGCAACGGTCGTTGGTCGGTGTTGAACAGATGCGATCCAGCGAGCTCTGACCGCCTGCAATTCAAGGGTTCTTGACGGAGCGGCGAGGGATTTCGAAGGGCAGACGCTCCTCCTCAAAGACTTGCGGCGGTGCCTGAGGATCCATGGGATCGATGATCGTGCGGACGATGCTCACCGTTGCCGTGATAGGCTTGTCGTCCTCCATGAGCACCTCGGGCTGCTTCTCGCGCCAGCCCGCGCGGGCCTTCATCCAGAAGATCGCGGCGGCGACGTTCTTGCCCTCGGTCGCCATGCGGAACAGGCTCTGCGCCACCTTGGTCGTGGCCTCGATGGAGCCCAGCTCGAGTTCCCGCGTGAAGTGCTTGCGCAAGGTCTTGGCATCGATGTCGAGAAAGATCGCGATGTCGACATGAGGCATGCCGTAGCCGGCCATGGCGCGGACGGTGCGGCGCTGCTCGTCGGTGGGTTCAAATCGAACTCCCTGGGTCATGCTGTGCCCTCCAGGGCCTCACCAAGCGCCGCGATCCCCCGGGCCCGCGCGATCTCCCCAAAGCTGGCGTCAGCGCCCTCCAACCGTGCCTGCTGGCCTGTGAAGGCCTGCCAACGCAGCACCGCCACATCGACATAGGCCGGAAAGAGCTCGACGGCGTGGCAGGCCCGACCCGAGGTCTCCGCCGCGATGATCGTCGTGCCCGCGCCGGAGAAAGGTTCGTAGACGGCCTGGCCGGGCGAGGAGTTGTTCTCGATCGCCCGGCGCATGCATTCGACCGGCTTCTGGGTGCCGTGGACGGTTTCGGCATCCTGGGCGCGAGAGCTGATGGACCAGAGCGTGGTCTGCTTGCGATCACCCGCCCAATGGCCCGTGGCGCCGTTCCGCACAGCGTACCAGCAAGGCTCGTGCTGCCAGTGATAATGGCCGCGGCCCATGACCAACCGCTCCTTGGCCCAGATGATTTGCGCCCGGATATCAAAGCCACAGGCGGTCAGGCTTTCGGCCACCGTCGTGGCATGGAGCGCGCCGTGCCAGATGTAGGCGACATCCCCGGGGAACAGGACCCAAACCTCTCGCCAGTCGGCGCGGTGGTCATTCAGCACCTTGCCGGTCCGCTGGGTCTGGCTGCCGGTGAGAGCGGCGTTGCGCCATGCGGGGTCGTAATTCACGCCATAGGGTGGGTCGGTTACCATGAGGTGGGGCCGCACCCCGCCTAGGACCGCGGCCACCGTGTCGGCGTCGGTGCTGTCGCCGCAGACCAGGCGATGGCGCCCGAGGATCCAGACGTCGCCCAGACGGGACACGGGCGTCTCCGGGAGGGGCGGGACCTCGTCGGGATCGGTCAGGCCAGTTGTGGGTTCGGCGAGGAAGCCGGTGATCTCATCGGCGTCAAACCCAGTGAGGCCGAGATCGAAGCCCTCGAACTGAAGCTCGCCCAACTCTAGACGGAGCATGTCCGCATCCCACCCAGCGGAGAGGGCGAGGCGATTATCGGCGAGGATGTAGGCGCGGCGCTGGGTTGGCGTGAGGTGAGCCAGCTCCAGCGTCGGTACCTCCGTGAGTCCCAGCAGGCGCGCTGCCATCAGGCGCCCGTGGCCGGCGATGATGCCGCGCTCGCCATCGACCAGGATGGGGTTGGTGAAGCCGAACTCTCGGATGGAGGCTGCGATCTGCGCGACCTGGGTGTCCGAGTGGGTTCGGGCGTTGCGGGCGTAGGGGATAAGCTCATCCACGCGGGCGGGTTTGTAGCGCGGGAAGCCGGTCGCCTGGGCAAAAGGTGCGGCGCTCATGCGTCACCTCCGGCGCAGCGGGCGCGCGGGGCGAGGTGGTGGGTTTGGTGGGTCCAGGGGGTTTGGCTGCCGCCCCTCCATAGAAGTGTCAGATACACAAACATGATATTAAATGTATCTGACATTTCTCGTGGGGTAAGGAAAAGACATCCACCACTCCAACCAAACCCACCACCTTTGGGATCACATTGCCTGGCCATGCTGACGTCCTTTCTGCTGGATGAGGCGCCAGCGCTGGATGCCGGCGGAGAGCGTGCTGCGCTGAATGCACAGACCGTCGACCAGGCGCCCCTGCTGGGTGGCGAGCCACCTGCCGAGGCGCTTGCTGTTGATCGCGCCGCCTTCGCCGGCCACGACCAGCAGCACTTCGCGCAGCTCGCCGTGCCGAAAGTTGGCGCGGGCGGAGGGCGAGAAGCCCTGGCTGAATGGCGTGACCTGTTCGGTCGCGTGCTCAATGAGCTCACGAACTGTGACCGGCTTGTCTGGCATCACGGCGTACCACTCGTGCACCAGGGTGGAGAGCGCCTCGAGCCGCGGATCCGTCTCGCGCGCTGTCTCCATGGTTTCAAGTGGGTCCGCCTCGCCCAGCCACATCAGGCTGCCGCGGACCCAGCGGCTCCAGATTTCGAAGGAGCCAAGCGGCGTCGGTGCATCGGGATATCCAGCGACGTGGTAGGCGCGCAGGATCGTGAGGCCCGCCGCTACAAGGGAGGCTCGATGTTGCTCAGCCAGGCGGATGGGATTGCTCTCAAACTCGCGCAGCTCCGGCCGTTCGGTGCCCGGGTTGAGCTGACACAGCAGCGCGCGCCGGGTCATATCGCCAAGCAGCACGAGGTTGTTGCCTGTTGCGGTGATGAAGGCGTTGGTTGGCAGCTCCGGCGCCTCCGATCGCCCCAGGATGCGGGCGCGCACGACGGGCTGCGTCAGCACGGCGCAGAGGAATTCACCGCCCAGCGGCGCCTCACAGTTATCAATGGCGATGACCTGCTCGCCCGCCATGAGAAGTGCGCCGAGGCGCTTTTGTAGTTCCTCCTCGCCTTGGCCTTGGGCGATGACGCCGGCGCTGCGCCCTGTGGCGATGACGCTGGTGATATCGACGAGCATGGACTTCCCGGACCCTGGGACCGGCGCCGAGAAGGCGTGTAGCGGCGCGGTGGGCAGGCTTCGGCGGATCAGGGCGGTGAGGATGGCGGAGAGGGCCACTGAGCGGCTGGCGCCATCGACAAAGGGGAAGGTCTCAATCAGGTGCCCCAGCAGGGCGAGAGCCGATGCAGCCTCAGCCTGTGAGGGGCGATCTGGGATGCTGGAGTACGCCCCCTGCGCGGGCTCGAGGATCAGCCCCGTGGCTTTGTCGTAGCCCGGCTCCTGCAGGATGCTGCCATCCGCTCTGAGGGTCGGCACGGTGATGATGCCGGCGAGCCCGGGCAGGCGCCATAGGCCTTGGCGCTCGAGATAGGTCCTGGCGACGTGGATGGGTGCATCGATCCGCGTCCAGGCTTTGGTGCGGCCATCAAAGCGCTCCCAACGGGCGACCTGCGACATGACCTCGACGAGCGCATGCGCCTCAACGGGCACGATGCGCGGTGCAGCTTGGCCGACCGGGTTCTGGGGACTGTGGCAGGCCAGGCTAGGCCGCACGAGCCCGCCACCGCGCTGGTACAGGCGATAGGGCTGGGCCAAGAGCGCAGCCTCGATTTCCTGCATGGTCTCTGGCAGCTGGCCACCCTCCACCCTGATAAGCGGGCGTTCGTGTGGTTGCCGCGGGAGAAAGGTTGGGTTCTGCAGATCACCGATCGTGAGCCACCGCTGCTCGATCATCTGTTTGAGGAACAACAGCCTGTCGCGGTCGGTGCAGTGGCCGTGGCGGCAGTGGATGACAAAGCCGCTGCTGGTGCTCTCGCTGGCGTTGACGATGAAGGTGGCGTGGTCCGCTCCGGCCTGGGTGTGGGCCTCCTCATTGGCGCAGCGGATGTGGTGCTTGGTCCCGTCGGCGACCTTGCCGAGCAGGATGTCGGGGCGGCGCGTCTTGAGGGCGTCGACGATTTGGAAGTGAGCCGCACTGTTGGCGGCCCATTTCGTCAGGTTGAAGAGTTCGCCCGTCTCTGGGTCGTTGACCTCAATATAGCCCAGGTCGATGCCGAGGCCGGACACCAGTGCGCCGCCAGCTGGCGGCGTTGCTTGGTGAGCCGAACGCGTTACGCGCTTGCGGCGTGCCCCTGCGCCCACAGGAGTGGACGCGGGCGGGAGACCGAAGATGTCGCAGGCGGCGCCATCCAGGACCATCGTCTCGGGTGGCGGCCCGTCTGCGGGACGTCGCGGCAGGTAGAAGAGCCGCGATGTGTCCGTGCAGGACTGATCGTGCTGCAGGCCCAGCGCGTGGGCGAGTGCTGCGATGGCGTCAGCCCAGGCGGCGTTGGCGCTGTCTTGGTTGGGATAGGCTCCCGCGATCCACGGATGCAGCAGAGGGATGGTGACGCGGAACTTGGGGCAGGGCTGGTGCTCGAGCAGGACCTCATTCGCGGTCTCGGCGACGAGCCTGGCGCCGACCGCGATGCCCGGGAGGTAGCTGCGCTCGGCCTCCAGGAACGCCTGCGCAAGATCAGGTTTGTCGCCATGCGCTTGCTTGAACCTCTCCCAGTTGGAGCGCTTGGCGATGGTTCGCGTCGTCAGGTGCGAATGGGTCGAGCTGATGATGGCCGCCCATCCGAGGGCTTGGATGGCTGTGGCGACTTGCTCCAGCGTGGCGCCAGCGTCGCTGTCGAGCATCGCGATCTCGATGCGATCCGCGTTGGCTTTCTTGCGGCGGCCGCCGCGGAAAAGCGCCGGGACAATGCAGCCACCCGTCTTGGGGCCCACCTCGTGCCGCGTCAGCAGGTCGCTCAGGTCAGACCAGGTGAGGGTGCGAGTGTCCGTCCACCCGCCTGTTTGGTTGAAGACGCCGAAGGTCATGAGAAACTCACGATGAATGCGCGCAGGCATCAGACCTGATTGGCTGGCCTCGCGATCGTGATCAGTAGCTTCGTCGAAATAACCTTGCACTGCGCGTCTCCGCCCTACTGGACGGAGATAAGGGCCCATTAGTCACTGCGATCCAGGGCCGCGAATCAGGGATTCAATTTATTGAATCGCGGCCGTGGATTGCGCCTTGAGCACTGCGTAGTTCTTGCTGAGCGTCTTGGTAATGGTGCCGGCGCTGGGCAGGTGGTGATGCTGGACTTTCGACGCGATCCATTGAGCGAGATATTCCCCCTCATCAACGAGCTTCGGCAGCAGTTCGCCGCGCTCGGCTCGATGCATCATTTTGCGCAGAATGATGGGCAGGAACGAAACCTTGCCTGGACTGATCAGCCTTGCGTCAGGCGTTCCGACCACTCGACGTGCATGTTCTTCCAAAAGCGCCAGAAGCGTATCGTCGCTCAGTTGGGCGACGTCCTCTGGCGCCACGACATAATGTCCGTCAGCGGTGAGGCTGAAGGGCGGGTAACTGCCAGCTTTGCAGGCGGTGGCGGATTCGGCCGGGCCGTATTGAGATGCGATGTGAGAGGAAGCCTGCGTGGGCGCGCTGTCCGATCGCACCGGGATTGGGGTTGCCGATATCCGAACCGAGCCGAAGCGATCGCGACCCAGGGACAGGGTGTTGCGCATGACGTCGAAGGTCATGTCTGCCGCCCAGTGGTTGTTGATCTGTTCAACTGCTGTGCCGCGCTCAGGGGCCAGACGGACAGCCTCGACGAAGAGCGCGCGGCGTTCAATCCGGTCTCTCAGATCTCGGACCAGATAGTCCCAAGCACCGCGGAGGGCCGCATAATCGCCACTGGACGTGCGATCAAATCGGTCAGGCTTCTTCAACGTCTCGCGCTCGGCCAGCAATGCCAAGCTCATCTCGGCGTGGTCTTCATAGGTCAGCCGACGCTCGGCATTCTTGATGTCGGCGACAAGGATTGGATCGCACCAAGTCAGGATCGCTTCCCGCAGGTTGGCCGCCGAAGTCTCTGCCGAATGGGCTTCATCGCTGCCAGCGTCTCGGGCCGAAGGAACCTCCATCACCACCCCCCCACTCGCAGCTCGGGAGTTGGCCGATGACGGAACCGACAGCCCTGCTGCATCTTCCCCCACACCTCCGCGAAATCTGCATGATCCTCGCCTCTGGCCTAGTGCGACTCCGCAGCCGCACGATCGATGATATCGAACGCGACCAGGGGGTTCACGGAGAAAGTTCGCTACACTTCCGCGCCGACCAGAGCGTGTGTGCAAACCGGACCAACCGGAGACCCGCATGAACCGCGCCATCAGATCCACCGCCAGCACCGCGTCGCAGCCCGCCATCCCTAAGGTTCCGCCGGCCGAGGTGCTCGGTCGCCTGGCGGCTCTGCATGCCGCGCCCATTGCCACGCTGAAACAGCAATGGCGCGAGCTCTACGGCAAGGAGCCGCCGCCGTTCAGTCGCAGCTACATCACCAGTCGGCTCGCGTATCGGATCCAGGAATTGGCCTATGGCGGCCTGAAGCCAGAGACGCGGGAACGGCTCGAGGCGCTGGGCGAGCAACTGGACGGCGGCAACGTCGTCCTGCGCCGGATCCGTGCCGATAGCCACCCACTGGCCGGCACGCGCCTGATCCGGGAATGGCAGGGCGTGGAGCACGTGGTCACGGTGCGGCAGCATGACTTCGAATTCGAGGGGCGGCCGTATCAGTCGCTCTCGTCTATCGCGCGCCACATCACCGGCACACGGTGGAATGGCTGGACCTTCTTTGGGCTGAAGGGGAGGGCAGGGGCATGACCTGCCGCGCCCGTATCGAGCCGGCCATGCCGGCGATGACCAAGAAGCTCCGCTGCGCCGTCTACACGCGCAAATCTACGGACGAGGGGCTGGAGAAGGAGTTCAACACGCTCGACGCTCAGCGCGACGCCTGCGAGGCGTACATCACCAGCCAGCGTGCCGAGGGCTGGGTGCTAGTCCGCGACCACTACGACGATGGTGGGTTTTCGGGCGGCACGCTGGAGCGGCCGGCGCTGCAGCGCCTGCTGCGCGACATCCAGGCTGACCTGGTCGATGTGATCGTGGTCTATAAGATCGATAGGCTCAGCCGCTCGTTGATGGATTTCGCCAAGCTGGTGGAGGTAATGGACGCGCACGGTGTGACCTTCGTCTCGGTCACACAGAGCTTCAATACCACCACGTCGATGGGCCGGCTGACGCTGAACATCCTGCTGAGCTTTGCCCAATTCGAACGTGAGGTCATTGGCGAGCGCATCCGTGACAAATTCGCCGCCTCCCGCGCCCGCGGCATGTGGATGGGCGGCAAGGTGCCGCTCGGATATGACGTGGTGGCGCGCAAGCTGATCGTGAACGAGGACGAGGCGCCGCGGGTGCGCCGCGTGTTCGAGATCTTCGCGGAGACTGGCTCGGGCATCGAGACGGTGGCCCGCCTCCGGGCGGAGGGCGCCACAAGCAAGACGGGCCGGCCGTTGGACAAGGGCGATGTCTACAAGCTGCTGAACAACCGGACCTATGTCGGGGAGGCGGCGCACAAGGGGCAAGTCTTCCCGGGCGAGCACCAGGGGATCGTGCCGCGGGAGCTATGGGACCGAGCGCATGCCGTGCTGCAGGTTAGCCCGCGGGTGCGCGCCAACCAGAATCGGGCGCAGACGCCGGCGCTACTGAAGGGGCTGATCTTCGGCGTGGATGGTCGGGCGCTGTCGCCGACCCACGCCCGGAAGAACGGTCGGCTCTACCGCTATTACGTGGCTCAGCGCGTTCTGAAGGGCGACGCTGCCGGCTACGCCAACATCGTGCGCCGAGTGTCGGCCGCGGAGATCGAGGCCGCGGTGGTCGACCAGGTCCGGGCGCTGCTGCGGCAGCCGGAGATCGTGGTCGGCACATGGCGGGCGGCGCGCAGGGAGGCGCCGGACCTGACTGAGGGCGAGACCCAGGATGCGTTGCATCGCCTCGACCCGCTCTGGGAGCATCTGTTCCCCGCGGAGCAGGCGCGGATCGTCCGGTCGCTGGTGGAGCGGGTGGTGGTGGGTCCAGGCGGCGCGGATATCCGGCTGCGGGTGGAGGGGCTGCATGGGCTTGTCCGCGACCTCACCGCCATCTCGCCCAGCGCCCTGATGGCGGCAGCATGACGACCGCGACCAGCATCACGGTCCGGGTGCCGCTGACAATCCGTCATCGGCCAGGCCGGAAGACCGTCGTGACGCCGATGACCGACGGCGCCGCACCGGTCACTACGCGGGCGGACCCGGCGTTGGTGAAGGCGCTGGCGCGGGCGTTTCGGTACCAG
Organism: Acetobacteraceae bacterium; assembly: GCA_027487385.1. Lineage (GTDB taxonomy): Bacteria > Pseudomonadota > Alphaproteobacteria > Acetobacterales > Acetobacteraceae > Roseococcus. Next base: position 29,968 of record JAIYDS010000090.1, read on the forward strand.
CGGATGCTGGATGAGGGTCGATATGCGAACATCACTGAGATGGCCGTCGCCGAGCGCCTCGAGCGCGGCTACCTGGGTAGCCTGCTGCGGCTGACGTTGCTGGCGCCCGGCCTGGTTGAGGCAATCCTGGAAGGACGGCAGGCGGAGGGGGTGACTCTGCCGGCGCTGTTGGAGCCGTTTCCGGCGGAATGGGCGGTGCAGCGCGAGGCGCTTGCGATCCCACAATCCCGGCACCCCGGTGGTCAGCAGCGCACCGGTAGACCGGGGTAGCGGGGTGAAGCAGATGCCAGCGACCGGGAATTGACGGTTTGAGCTTCAGCCCGCCCCCTGCTGCGGCAGGATCAGGAACTTCTCCCCCGTTGCTCGACGACAATAGGCCCGAATGATCTCCGGCCTCAGCGCCTCGGCCAGCGAGATTTCAGCGGTGTAGTGGCTGGCAAATGTAGTCTTCAGTTCGGCGGCCACGCGGGCGCGCAGCCGCGCCTCCGTTGCAGCACCCAGCTTCTTCAGCGCGGGCATGAGCAACCAGCCGCCCAGCCCCCAGGCAAAGCCGATCGGTGCGCGCTCGAAGGTGGTGGGGCCGGTGTCCAGCCGGCCGTATAGGTAGATCTGCTTGTGCCGGTCCGAGCCGTAGTGGTTGTAGCCGCTGGCGGCCTGCCTTGCTGCCGCCTCCATAGCAGCCAGGATCTGCCCGGCCAGCGGTCCGCCGCCCACGGCGTCGAAGCCCAGGGTGGCACCGGTCTCCGCCAGTGCCGCGGTCAGCGCTGCGGTGACGTCCGCGGCGCGGCTGTCCACGACATGGCTGGCGCCATGGCCGCGCAGCAGCGCCGCCTGTTGTGGGCTGCGCACGATGTTCACGAGGCCGATGCCGTCCGCCACGCAGATGCGGTTCAACATCTGGCCGAGGTTGGAGGCCGCGGCGGTGTGTACGAGGGCCGTGTGACCCTCCTGGCGCATGGTCTCCACGAAGCCCAGCGCCGTCATGGGATTGACGAACCAGGAGGCGCCGTCGTGCGGCATCGTCCCCGCGGGCAGAACCAAGCACTCCGCCGCCTTGGCGCGGCGGTACTGCGCCCACATCGCCCCGCCGAACACCCCGACTTGTTGCCCGAGCAGATGCGCGGCCTCGGCACCGGCGCGCACCACGGTGCCTGCGCCTTCATTGCCCACGGGCAGCGAAGCATCGAGCCGGGCGGCGATGGCCGTCAGCGCCGTCGCCGGCACCAGCGCGCGCACCACGGGCCGTGCTGCCGTTCCAGCGAACTCGGCCGTGTCGAGCGCGGCCGGGCCCAGCAGGACGCCGATGTCCGAGGGATTGATCGGCGTGGCCTCGACCCGCAAGACGATCTCGTCGGCGGCCGGTTCGGGCACCGCCGCCTCCTGCAGAGAGTGCTCCAGCACGCCGTCCCCGCTGATGCGCGAGCGCAGCTCCAGCCCGTGCAGTCCGTTGTCGTTCATGTCGCCTCCCCCTTGATGCGCTGATGGTCCCGACCGCTCCGGCCGGACCTTCAGTACGTTCCGGTCTTCACCGGCTGCGGCGCGGGCGTAGGCGCCGTCGTCGCCTCGCCCGTCAGCATCGCCCGCATGCCCGCGCCGTTGGTGCGCCACCAGTCGAAGAGGATCCGCACGTCCCAGCCGATGCAGAAGTGTTTCACCCCCATCTCCAGATACGGCGCCGCGCCCGAAATATCGGCCAGTTCCACACGCGGATGCTTGCCCATCCGCAGCGCCGTCTCGATCGTCCAGCGCTCCGCCTTAACCACGTCAGGGTGCGACCGCTGCCCGGTAAGCCCGAGACTCATCGAGTAGTCTGAGGACCCGAACTGCACCATGTCGATGCCAGGAACCGACAGGATCGCCTCCAGGTCCTGCACGCACTCGCGCTTCTCGACCATGATGGCGATCACCACCTCGTTCAGAGCATCGACATAGGCCGGCGAGCCGCCCTCCAGCACCGTGCCGACATCGCGCCGCATGCCGACGCCGAGCCGGCCGCCGCTGCCTGGCGTCTCGGCGCGCACTGCGGCAACGCAGGCCTCGGCATCCGCCACCGTCCGGATATCGGCGAAGAGCACGCTCTGGAACCCCGACCCGATCGCTCGCATCGCTTGGTGCGTGTACTGCTTTTGCTCGACCTTGATCATGCCGCCGAGGTTCTTCAGCTCGAACGCACGGCCGAGATTGTCGAGGTCGTGCATGGTGAAGGGCGCGTACTCCGCAGTGAACTCGACGTAGTCGTAGTTCTCGGCGTCGCCAATCAGTTCCACGAGCGTGGGCCAGCTGGACAGGATATGCGTGCCGATCGTCGGTTCCCCGGCGTTCAGCTTCTGGCGCAGGCGGTTGGGGCGCATGGTTTCGTTTCCTCCGGCGGATGGGGCAATGATTCCAAGCTTCGTCCCATCAGGACAGTTCAGCAACCTGAGCGGCTCCACATGCCGTAAACACCTAGGACCGAGACGTCGTGCTCTTCGTAAGGTGTTGAGGAAGCGGGGACCTGCCGAACGGCTCCCGGCGCAGCGGATCGAGCGGGGGTACCTGGGCAGCCTGCTGCGGCTGACGCTGCTGGCGCCGGCCATTGTCGAGGCGATGCTGGACGGTTTGCAGTCTGAGGGTGTGATGCTGCCGGAGCTGATGGGGCCATTTTCGTTGCATCGGGAGACGCAATGCGGCCGGCAACCGGGGAATGGCTGAATTCCGCTCCCCGTTTCTGAGTTGCCCTGATCTGGTCTGGCCTCGATCTGCGCGGCGCATTATTAGCCTGATACTGCTACCGCAGCGGTAGCGAAGGCGATGCCAGGAGCCATAAGCCAAGGTCATCCTGCCCTTCCGGCGACTCGACGGGACCTGAATCATGAGCACTCCGAAGCAGATCGGCCTCGGCCTCTCCATGCGTTATCTCGGCTACCACGCCGCAGCCTGGCGACACCCTTCCGCCGACCCGGACGCAGCGTCCAAGTTCAGCCACTACAAATATATCGCCCAGACCGCAGAGGCCGCGCGGCTCGACATGGTGTTCCTGGCCGACGGCATCGGTCTGCGCACCCCAGACACACCACCCGGCGCGCTCCAGCGTTCGCATCAAACCTTCGAGCTTGAGCCGCTGACGCTCCTCTCGGCACTTTCCTCCGTGACGACGCATATCGGCCTCGTCGCCACGGCCTCGACCACCTACAACGAACCTTATCACGTGGCTCGCAAATGGGCCTCGCTGGACCATCTGAGCGGCGGGCGCGCGGGATGGAACATCGTCACCTCCTGGTCGGAGATCGAGGCCCGCAACTTCGGGCGCGAAAAGCACATGGAATACAACCTGCGCTATGAGCGCGCGGCCGAGTTCGTCGAGGTTGTGAAAGGGCTCTGGGACAGTTGGGAGGAGGATGCCGGGGTCTTCGACAAGGCGAGTGGCATCCTGCTCGACACGTCGAAGATGCACACGCTCTTTCACAAGGGAAAGCACTTTCAGGTCGAGGGGCCGTTGACTATCAAACGCACGCCACAGGGCCGCCCGGTGATGGTCCAGGCAGGTGCCGCGCAGCAGGGAATGGCGATCGCGGCGCAGAGCGCGGACGTGGTCTATTCTTCCCATTTCGACATCGAGGCCGGGCGCTCTTACTACGCCGACCTCAAGGCCCGTCTTCCGAAATACGGGCGCGAGCCGGACAGCCTGAAGATCATGCCCGGCGTCACTCTCTTCATCGGCCGCACGCGCGCAGAGGCGAAGGCGCAATACGACCAGCTGAACGAGTTGGTCGCGCCAGAGCTTGGCCTGTCCTATCTCTACCAGCAGTTTGGCGACCTCAGTGGCCACGACCTTGACGGTCCGGTGCCTGAGCCACCGGATCCGCGAATCAAGAGCATGGCGGCAAAGCTGCTTGCGCTCGCGCGGCGCGATAATCTGACGATCCGGCAGCTCTACGCCACCATCACGCCGGGCTTCGGCGGCCGGTGTGTGATCGGCACCGCGAAGGACATCGTGGACGACATGCAGGAATGGATCGAAGGCGGAGCGGCGGATGGATTCAACCTCTGTCCGCCGGTTCTGCCGCTGGGGCTGGATCAGTTCGTGGAGTTCGTGCTCCCGGAGCTGCGCGCGCGGTATGTTTCGCACGCAATATGCCGGGCCAACGCTGCGGGAAAACCTGGGACTGGTGCCACCGGCTAACCGCTACGCATCCAACCCGTAGCCCCTAGTAGCGCCAAAGGCGGAAGACCGTCGTGACGCCGATGACCGATGGCGCGGTTCGGTCACGACGCGCGCCGGTTCGGTGCTATTGAAGGCGCTGGCAACCTTGGTTACCCCGCAGCCTTGCGCCGCCGCCGAGGCTGGCGGGGCGTAGGTGTTGAACGCCGAGCGGAAGGCGCCAAGGGCGGCGAGACGTCCATGACCACTACGCGCACGGCGTCGCCGGACTCATTCACTAGGTTTTGTAGAGCACCCTCGAGCGCCACCGGATTCGAGATGATGTCGCCGGATCCTGGGTGCGCCAGTCTTTTCAACCCGCACCAGAAGACGAGGTACACGCCCCGCCCTGCGGACGACGGTTCGCGAGCGTAGCCTTCGCCGAGTTGGTCTCTCCAAGCTGTCCAAAGCTCGGGGTGCCACTCCCCCTTCGCCTCAATGGGCAGCGTGCACGCGCGCAGTAGGGCCGGAATGGCACCGGCGCGCCCGTCTTCGGGCACTGAGGCGTCGAGCACGACACTGGAGAGGGTCGGGGCCAGTTCAGGCAATGCTTGGCCATCCGACAGCGCCTCGAGCACGCACCACGCGAGTTGTCCCGGCCACGGCCGGCTTTCGAGGATCTCGCGTAAGGCGCCGGCCAGGGCGGGCGAGGCGAGCGCCGCCAGGCGCGCCTCGCCCCACAGGTCGCTGCGGAAGAAGGGGTCGCGGCGCTCGAGATCGGCGAGCGCGCCAAGTAGAGCGTGCAGCGCGGCAGGGCCGAACTCGCTCGGGTCGCCGTAGGCCAGGACGCCGTAGGGGTCGAGGCGCACGAGGCTTTCCGCTCGCGAAGGCAGCAGCGTGGCGACCCAGGCGAACAGTCCCCGCAGCGATGGGTGCGGCTCTGGGTTGCGCCCGCACAGGAGGGCCTCGACCCGTCGCAGCGGAAGGCCGCGCTCCCCCACTCGGCGCGCGAGGAACCGTGCTGCGAGGAACTCCGCCACGGTGCGATGCTGGGGCGCGAAGCGGCCCTCTCCAACTCCGGAAAAGAGCCGCGAGGCGAGCGCGGCGCGCAGTGCGTCTCCGTTCGTTCCCTCCGGATCAAGGTCATCTAGCGACACATCTCGCTGGTCGGTCGACGAATCGAGCGACACCGCGTCGCGGTCAGCAAGAAGCAACGCGGAGCACGCGAGCCCGGCCGCGTCGAGCAAGGCGGCAGGCGGTGGCGGACGGCCCGCGTGGTGCAGCCGAGGCCGCTCACGGTTGGCCTCTCGGGCGAGGAGATCCGCAGCCGTTTCGTACAAGGTCCGGCGCGACGAAGGGAGGCCGCCTCCCCTTGAGGCGACGTCCAGCATGAGAAGCAGGGTTTGGGGGTTGCGGAGGAGGGGAGTGAGCCGCGCTTCCTCCACCTGCTGGAGAAACTCGGCGGGATCCTGCCCACCGGCACGGACGAGCGCCTCGACGCCTGCGTCGTCTAGCGGGAGCAACCGGACACGGAGTAGGGGGCGGCTGCCCGCTGCGTCTCTCAGCACTCGCGTGCCGGCAAGCGCAGCCCAGTCCACCGGTCGGCACGAAAGCCAGAAGCGGGGTTGGCCGCATTCGTGCAACTTCCATGCGACAGCGTCGGCTGGGTTCGATGGCCCGCCGGCAAGCGCCTCGTCCAGCGCGTCCAGGATAAGCGGCGTGCCGGGCGTTACCCAACCGGTCGGCCTTGCCAGGAATTGGCGAACCGGGACGAAGATGCCGCCGCAGACGCTTGCCGCCTCCACCATACAGGTTGTCTTGCCGCTACCAGGGTCGCCTAGGATCAGGACGCACACGTCGTCGGGGAGGTCCCGCAAGCGAAGAGAGCGGCGCTCCGAGCGTGGGTCATCTTCAACGATCTCGACTGTCCGCTCCACGCTAAGTGCGGCGCCGACAAGGCGTACTTGGGAACCACCATCTGACGACATGCTTTTACGGCACCAGAGACGGCTCGGCGGCCAGGCCCTCGGTTCCTGCAAACGGAACCACCCGACTTCCACGCAGCAAGTTCAGGACAACCGGCATGCTATCCAAGTTAGCATGCAAAGGCGACGCTGCCCCAACTCCTGGGCGAACACAGCGGCTTTCTTCCTCCAGTATCTTTCGCTAGGCGGTCGGGTTGCGGAGTCCCCCCAAGCTCAGCGCGAAGAAATTATCATAAAATCAATGAGATAAAGCTCGATGGTTAAATCGGGCTACCCCCGAGCTTCGGAGACTTTCGCGCCGCTGGAGAGTGCTTTCCGGGTTCGTTGCGTTCTCCAACCCCAAGCCACCACGCCACAACGCCAGGAAAACTGCGGTTCACGGCGCCGTTTGATACGTGGTGAATGGTGGTTCGGGGAGATACTGGAGCAGCAGTGGCAACCGGAATCCAACCTTCGCTGGGTCCCGTGAGACGCGTCACGCTGGCTGAGACGTTTTCCGAAGTGCAAGCCTACGCGGCCGCGGTGTTGCAGCAATCGTCGGCAGGGCCAGGGTCAGACTAGCTCACTGCGCATCGGAACGAGCCACGCAGCCAGCGCCCACAGCACCCGGCGCGTGATGGTGCCCGAGAGTTTGGCTGAAGCGACCTGCGCCTCCATCTGCCAGGGTCGACGCGCGGGCGCGGCAGCACGGCCCTCGGTCCGTCCCATCCGCCCCCGCGCAGTAGCGCCCGCGGCACCGCGATCTCTATCGGCCCGAATGAGCCGGGCAGCTGGAGGCTCCGATGCCGGTGGCCCGACGTGCCGCCGTGCTCGTAGCGGGCGCGCTCCAGCCCCGAAGCCACCTCCTGTTCGACCAGTTCCTTGATCAGCGCGCAGATCCGGCCCCGGATCCCGCTATCAATCGGACCAACGTTGGCTTCCCCGGAAAAAATGGTGGACGGCACCGCCCCCCCAATGCTGTCCTTATCCCCGGCGGTCCTCGCCCAGTATGGCTGCGGTGGGCATCGTGTGTTGCAAACGGCAGAGACTATACAATCGTGTTTCCCACCACTTCCGCGACGGCACCCTGGGGAGATGACTGATCCTTCTGATCCCGCGCTAGGCGCAGGAACTGGTGCCGATCGCCATCTAATGGCGCAGGTGTTCGACGAACTCGACCTCGACGCCTGGCGCCAAGAGCTTACCGTTGGGCGCGCCCAAAGGGCGGCAGAACTCATCACAAAGCTCGCCGCCTTGCGCCAGGGATCATCGGTCGTCGACTTCGGCTGCGGATCAGGCGCCATCGCGCACGCGCTGGCCTCTACAGGCATCTCAGTATGTGGCATAGATCGAAGCGAAGCGGCGATCATAGAAGCACGCGCTGGAGCACCCGCGTTGTGTTCGTTTGAGCACGCTGACTGGCTTGAGCTGACGCTGGAGCGGAGCTTCGATTGCGCCCTCTTCTGGTACACAACTTTATGCGCCGGAACAGAGCGCGACATAAGCGCCTTGCGTATGGCGCGAAGGCAGCTGAAGTCCGGCGGCGTGCTTCTCCTCGAAACACGCAACTGGGACCGTCAGCCGCGACAGTTTGATATCCGGTCAGACCGCGCTGGCCCCGATTTCGTCCTGACCGAAACGCACCGCTACGATGCCGCGTCCGGCGTGCAGACTACCGAGCAGACATTTGAATTTGTGGATCGTCTGATCTCGCGCGTCTACCAAACGCGGCGTTACTCTTTCCTGGATCTGCGCACGATGTGTCTTGAGGCTGGGTTCGAGCAGGTCGAAGCCTTCGATGAGACAAACGCGGAACTCTCGAACGAGAGTGAGCGCCTCATCCTGCGCGCCCGAGCCAACGGGTGCTCGCGATGATCTTCCCGATAGCCTTGCGCCAAGGGCTTTCCGCCGAACACGCTGAAAGATGGCACGAATTTTATGCGCACGCGTCGGATCGTAACCGAAAGCGAGAAGATGGTATTTGGAGGCGCACACAAGAAAGCTGGAACGCCTCCGAATCCGGGTGGCAGTGCCCAAGTGATCAGCGAAGGCGCATCGTACACTACACCCACGAATACGACGTAGCGATTCGGGACGGCCAATTTTACCTTCTCATGACAAAGGCCTACGTGTATTTTTCTTTGTCATTACCTGATGTGGAGTTGCGCCTCGAGATTTTGCGCATCAGATCAGCGCTAGAACGCGGCGGTTGGCGACCGGACGAGAAGGACGGCGTCACTGGATGGAGATTCAAGGATCTGCGCTGCGACATCGTAGAGGCGGAGCAGCATGGTGAAGACATCCGTGCCGGCAGAGTGCTCCCAGCCAACTATCGCTCCGTGGACGTCACCATTGGCACGCTGCGGTACGAGGAAGTTGATCATCGCCTGCCCTGGGAGGTTCTCGCCAAGGGCATGCGCCGAAAGGACGAACGCGAAAACCCGACCATCATTCCCGATCTAAGTGCCTTGACCTCGCTTTGCCCCTTCCAGGTCGAACTCGGTTGCGGTGCGTCAATCGAGGCGGGCGTCCCACCTCTGCATCATCTGCACGAACTCTACCGCGTGACTGAAATGGACTCGGGCCGGTTCATTTTTGGAGGCGTCCACGACGATCTGATTGCGCGCCTGCTAATATCTCCAGGCCATGAATTTGCACGTCTTGGGACGCTTTTTACCGCGAGCTTCTTGGCAGAGCCGACGCCAGCCCATAACGCATTGCTTGCGCTGCGGAAGGCGGGACGGCTTGTCGGAGACATCATGACAAACAATTTCGACGGCCTCGCCCACCGCGTCGGTCTTCGCGAACACTTCCTGCGTCGCTACGACGAGACGATTCCTGACATTTCGCTCAAGACTGAAGCCAAGGCGCTGCTGGTTATCGGGAGCCATGCTGACCGCCGCCGGGTGCAGGCGCGCGCCCGTGCGCGTGGCATGAAAGTTATCTATCTCGACCCAGAGGGGTATTGGCTCGATGGGCGCTTTATCGAATATCCGCTCGAAGGACCGCGCAATGGCGACTTAGTTTGCCGCAAAGGAGCATCCGACGGTCTCACGGAATTATGCGCGTTGATGGGGATTGATCCGTGACGGCTGCGAACTTGCTTTCCGCGTCCGCGGTCTCGTTTCGACAAGCGTCCACCGATGAGGCGCTTCAGCGGGAATTGGCAGAGTGGTGGAGCGGCTGGGTCGCCGATCGCCCGCATCTGTACAATGGTGCATTGCTTGGGGTGCAATCGTGCGACGCGCGCGCCGATGGCGGCGTCGAGATCGTCTGGTTTGTGACAAGCTACGCTCACTACTTACAGCGTGCCACATCCTCGCCTGTGTCTTCACCCGCGCGCGCGCTCTTCTGCTCGCTCGCCCTCCTTTCCGCCTCGGGCTCCCTCGTAATCGGGCAGATGTCCGATCGTACCTCGTCTCCGGGCCGGCTCCAGTTGCCGGGCGGAAACATCGACACAGAGCCTTCTGGCCACCTGTCGATCGGTCACTGCGCTCAAGAGGCGCGCCGTGAATTCGACGAAGAAACCGGAGTGCCAATTGATGGCATGCCTATCAAGTTGTGGCGCATCAAGACTGGCGGTGCCCATGGCGATGTCGGGCTCATTTTTCTTTGCCGCTCCGCGCTCGCCGACGAAGACATTCAAGGCGCTTTTGCCGCTCACTTGAAGGCAAGCGACACGAAAGGCGAGTCCCCCGAATTCTCGCGCCTAGTCTTGATGCAGCCATCGCGCTTTCAGGCTGATGATGTGGGGCCTTGCGTAGATTATCTCCCAGCGGTGATGGCGCTGTTAGCGCGTCTGGACCCTGAGTTGCCCGCATGACACAAGCCGTGCTCTTTCACACTCATGGCCTCGGTCGCTTTGACTTCTCCGACCTAAACGAGATCGATTTGGTAGCCATCAATGAAATCGCACGGCGCCGTGACGTGCTCTTGTGCCCCACAATATTTCTTACTGAATGCAAGTTGGACCACTTCGAGACACTGCTTTGCGCGTATGCGCAACAAGCGCAGTCATTAGAGCGCATTGTCGGCTGGGCCATCGAAGGACCGATGCTCGGCTCTAAAGGCGGAACACCAGTCGGCGCCATATGGCGGCCAACAGCTGAACAATGGCGTCAAATGGCGCGGTGGTTTGACCTCGGCCTAAAATATATGGTGATGGCACCCGACATATTCATGCTCGGCGACGACATCGGCCGCGACATGCGATTCGCTGATCTGATCACGCTCATCTACGCATCGGGCGGCCGAATTGCCTTGGGTCACTTCGAAGGACAAAGCGCCGTAGAATCTGCGCGCCGTCTTGAAGCCGTCTTGGGCCACATAGAAGAACAGTTTAAGCCCTCACCATACCTAGTTTTGACCGACCATCTATTTAACGACATGCCGCGCGCGTTCAAGCATGCCTTCCGCACATCTGCTGAAATGGCTGAACGGCGCGCCGAGCTTGCGCGGCATGAGGACCATGGGTGGCGGGCGGCGACGTTGGACGATCTCTTGGGGCATGTTCCCGCCGCCTTGCTACGCGCCGCCCGAGCAAAACGCCTTACGCCTTCGCTCAACTTTGACGGCGGACATGTCGATCTCGAAATATGTCGGCAAGTGGTGGCCTTTCTTGGCGCCAAGCGGCTCATCGCCATAACCGATCATACCGAATTGTTGTCGCTGGGCGGCGAAGTCTTGCGATTGGATGCACATACGCGGCTGCTATATCGCAGCGATAGCGTCCTTGCTGCTAGCTTTGTGACTCACGAGGAGCAGCGTGTTCACATGCGGAGCATTGGTATGAGTGAGGAGGCCATCTTTGCGGTGCAGCATGACGTGCCGCTAGAAGCCTTAAGGTACCGTCCGTGCAGGAAGTAGAGATCTCTGATCCAATCTGGCCCCGCGATGCGCTTGATCGATTGTTCAGAGATTGCCTACCTTCGGCTTCGCTTCAGGTTGAAGGTGTTGTTCTATGCGCTGGCACTGGTGTTCGCATGGCACCGCTCACTGAGACGGTACCGAAACCGCTCCTGCCCGCTCTCAATTGTCCGCTTGTGATGTGGAATCTCCGGCTCCTCAGTACGATCACGAGTGTCGTCTCGATCAACACGCATCACTTGAGTGAGCGATTTGCCCCAATCGTCTCGATTGGAACGCGATACAACATGTCAATGCAGTGCATACGGGAGACGAGTCTGTCTGGACCGTTTGGCGGCGTACGCGCCTGTTACCTGACCCGCTCAGCGCCCGAAGACATCGTCGTTCTGACTGGTGATGGATTTTTTCAGGCGGACTTGCCGGCGCTCCTTAGACACCATCGCAAACACCACGCCGACCTCACCATGGGAGTTGCTTCGGTGCCCGATGGATCTCGATATGGCGTGCTAAGCTCTGACGACAGCGGCCGCGTGTTGGCGATGCGCGAAAAGCCTCCGAACATAGGCGCCGTCTCTTCCGCAAGCTGTGGGGTCTACATTGTATCGCGTCGCGTGCTGGAGATGGTTCCAAGCGCAGGCGTACTGGATTGGATCGACATCGTCACTTTCTTGCTAAACAAGGGCAAGCTAGTCCTTGCCGCGCCGGTTGACCTCTGGCTTGACGCGGGGTCGCCCGCCGATCTGGTCGCTCTCAACCTGCGGCTTCTTGGTCATGAAACTGTTGATCTGGTTGCAGAGCGAATGTCTCATCGTAAGGTACACGCTTGGTCTCAGGGTCCGCTGGCCGCTCTGGATCCGATCGAGGCCTGCCAAAATGTGCTCTTCGGTGCGGGCGCGACGTTCGACGCGGGCATCAGTCTCACCAACGTAGTCGTAGGAACACGCGCGCACATTGGCGCTGGCGCTATTCTCGAGGATGTCGTCGTGTTGCCTGACGCGCGGGTTCCGGCCAATGCGCGTGTGAGCGGGGCGGTGTGCCGGTAATGCGCGTTCTCCTCCTTGCCTCGACCTTTCATCCCCAAATCGGCGGCGCGGAGACTTATGCTCTGAACATCGCGCGCGGCTTGTTTGCGCTTGGTCACACCGTCGATGTCGTCACAGATAGCGGCGCACTGCCACCCACTGACCGCCCAGCTGACGGCATTCCGATCCATCGTCTTTCCAAGTATCGGGACGCCTTCGGCGCCCAGGACCGCATATTGTGGGAAGAGATGGCCTTTGGCCTGCGGCCGGAACTGGCTGAGATAGTCGCGGCGGTCCGCCCCGACGCCATCGTCTCAAACAGCCTTGATCTATGCGTCATGGCCAAGCTCGTAAGCCTCACTCAGAACATACCCTGGATCGCGTGTTTCCATGAGCAAGCGCCTGAACGTGAACCGCTTGGCACAGCAACCCTTCAGCTCTGCTACGGATTGCTCCAGCCTGATGCGGTGATCGCGGGCTCTGCCTTCTACATGAAGCGCGCGACCCAATTTGCGGCGCACCGAGCGCACCTCATCTATCACGGGATCGACACGGATGCGTTCCGCTGCAGCGATGAAGCGGCTGCCGTAGTGCGGCGACAATATGGTTTGGCGCCCGACGCTTTGATCGTCGCCTCACTCGGTCGCTTCAAAGCGCGCAAGGGGTTTCTCGATCTCCTTGAGGCGTTCGCCGTCGTTCCTCGGACCGCGCAAGACCTGGCACTCGTCATCGCTGGGAGCTTAAACTCAGCAAGCTCTGAGTACTTCGCTCAGATGACGGCCGCGGCTCAGAATTTGGGGCTAAGCGACCGGGTGATTTTTGACCAGACGCTGGCGCATCACGACATCCCACAGCTGCTTTCGGGAGCCGATATTGTGGTTCAAGCCTCTCTTGAGGAAGGTCTGGGTCTCGCCTTAATCGAAGCGATGTCGTGCGCTCGCGCGGTGGTGGCGACACGGATCCCCGCGCACCTCGACGTTCTTGGCACATCTGACGCAGTGGTCCTGGCCGACCCGCAATCTCCTCGTTCGCTCGCGAGGGCAATCTCTACTCTGCGCCAAGACGCAGACCTTAGAGCACAACTGGGCGCGCGTGCGCGCGCTCACGTGTTGAGCCGCTTCTCTTTGAAGGCAATGTCGGAAGCGACCGAGCACCTTATCCAAACATGCATTTCAACCAGGATCAACAATGCGAGTACATGACAAGATCTGGTGGAATGGCTCGATCGTGCCTTGGGATGAGGCCCGGGTTCACGTCACGTCTGACACAGCCCAGAGAGGGCTAAATGTGTTCGAGGGATTGCGCGCCTACTGGCGCCCGTCTTCGCATGATTATGCAATCATTGGGCTGGACGCACATTTGGAGCGTCTGGAGAACTCCGCGCGTTTGCTTTCCATCCCTGCTGGCGACGTCAAGGCGCGCATGCTGTCGGGTTTGCGCCAACTGGTAGGAACGATCGAGCAACCGTCCGACCTCTATCTTCGTCCGACTCTCTATATAGATGCGGGCGCCTACGATATCGACCAAGCAAACATCGTGACGGGTGAGTTCATTAGCTGGCGCCCGGCGGCAGCCATCGAACGCCGCGCTCTCCGGTGCAGCATTTCTTCCTGGCTGCATACGCCGGCCCAATGCCTGCCGCCACATGCAAAAATTGGCGCGGCGTACACCGCCTTTCGCCTCGCACGGCTCGACGTGCAGGCTAGAGGTTTTGACGAAGCCCTCCTCGCAAACGCCGACGGAGACATCACCGAAACACCAGGCGGCGCCATTTTCATTGTGCAGGATGATCAGCTTGTGACGCCCCCCCTCGAGACGGGCATCTTGCCCAGTATCACCCGCCGGATAGTCATCGAAACCCTCGCTCCGTTGCTCGGCATCAGATGCAAACAACGCCGGCTTCGCCGCGGCGATATCGTTGGCGCGACAGCCGCCCTCATTGTTGGAACGCTTGACGAAATCTCTCGCATTACCGCCCTCGATGACCACGTCTTCGGCTCCGGCCTCGATGGAGATATGGTCTCCCAATTAGACGTCGCCTATCGAAACCTATGTAGGAACGGCGCCGCTGGTGGTTGGGTAAGCCTCTTTCCTGGACGAGAGCGCGCTCAGTGAAACCTAGCATACTTACCTTCGACATTGGATCGACGCTGATCCATCCGAACTTCGTAGCGCTGCGTGAGTGGGTGGGGGAACATACGGGTATTCGCACAGATGCCGCCACAGTCGAATACGCATTTCGGCGCGCACTCGCGGGCGACGTATTTTCTGCGAATAACGGCGAAGACGCGGCGGCGCTGCGCTTCTTCTCGTTCATTGGCTGCGCAAGTACGACGAAGGTACTTTGGCTGGACTGGTGGGCGAGCATTGTACGATCGGGCGGTGCGGGGTCATGGCTCTACACCGTGCTTGATCCCCAGGCGCACGAGACGCTGCGCACACTGAAAGATAGCGGTTGGCGATTGGTGGCAGCTTCAAACAGTGATGGCACGCTTCGGGCCGAGCTCACCGCGTTTGGCCTAATCGAATTTTTTGAAGCCACTTACGATTCTCATGATATCGGTGTCGCGAAGCCCGAGCCGGAATTCTATCGATACGTCCTCAATGATATCGGCGGATCGCGCGCCGTCCATATCGGCGACGACTTGCTTAAAGACGTGCTAGGCCCTCTAGCCTCCGGCTTCTCGAGCGCCATCCTCTTTGATCCAGCGAATATTTACAAAGGTACGCCCCCCGGCGCAAGAATTGCGCAGCTCGCTGACCTCATCGGCACGCTGGATCGGATCGCATGAGAAACGCCACCGATGATCTGAAGCTCGCTCATTACATGGCAGACGCCGCCGACATTTTGTGTCGGCGCGCTTTTGGTATGGCCGGCTCTACCACGAAGAAAGCTGACGGCTCGCCTGTCAGCGCCGTCGATGTTGAAGTGGAGCGCGCCATAACGAATCTCATCAGAGAACACCGGCCAGACGATGAGGTGTTCGGTGAAGAACATTCAGAAGGCGGCGAGCCTCTCACCGACGATGCCGTCTGGATCATCGATCCGCTAGATCACACCCGCCATTTTACACGTGTTAATCCCAACTACGGCGTGCTCATCGCCTTGATGGTTGGCGGGATCGCCGAGGTAGCGGTCGTGTCGGCTCCGAGCCTGAATCATCGCTGGGGCGCCGCGCGCGGCCAAGGCGCCAACGGCAACGGCAAGAGACTTCAAACGTCTGCAACGCCCCTTGTTGAGCAGGCGCATCTGGCGCTGGCGGGTCACCGCGAATGGGTGAACCGCTACGATTGGGGCTCGGTATTGAAACTCATGGACCGGGTCAGCTATCTCTGCGGCACGCCGGGCGGGTTTTACCCGGCCATGCAAGTCGCTGCCGGGCAGCTCGACGCCTTTGTCGAACCCTGGGGTGCGGTGTGGGACCATGCGGCGCTCGCTTTGATCGTCGAAGAGGCCGGCGGGCGCGCGACAACACTGAAAGGAATGGCACCCACCGGGGGATCACTGCTTGTCAGCAATCGCCTCCTACATGACGAGTTATTGGATTACTTCGCGAATCCTGCGCCGGCTGGAGACGCCGCATGAGACCCGAGATCAGCTCCGAGTGGATCGATTACTTCCAGCGCAACGGCTTTCCACATGCACGCGGCCTCGACACAGGTATGGAGGGCGCAGTCTACGTGCTCGTGCCAGATCAACTTGTCGCGAAGGTCTGGATCAAAAAAAAGGATGGCGAACTCGCGCAGCTCAAGGCTTTCTATGATGCGATAGCGACCGAGGGCGGCCAAATCGCGACCCCTGAGATTAGGGAAATTCGCGTCGTCGATGGCGTTTCAGTTTCAATTGAACGCTTCCTTCCGGGATCGCTACTGCAGGTCCTCACGCCAGACAACGCATCGGAGGCGAACAAGAAGGCCGTGAAGGCCATTATACAGACCTTGAGCTTCCTTCGGACTGTTCGTCCTAAGCCAGAACTATTGCGCTTATCCGTGCTAGGTGAAGACGCTCCGTGGGATCGAGCGGCGACATGGAGTGGCGCCGTTGGTGCGCTCCTGAACCGGCGTCTTGCCCGCTATGGTGATCAGCTACAAAATCGAGTGCGCGATTTCAGCGCTATTCTCGAGGCGTCGTCGAGATTCCTGGCGTCGCGTGATGATTTGCCGCTCAGTCTCATCCACGGCGACCTATGTGGCGCCAACATCATGATCGACACTGAATCGAAGCCGCTTTGTGTCTTCGATTTCGGCTTCCTGTCGACGATTGGGGATCCCGCATTCGACGCTAGCATTTCGAGCGGCATCTTCAACATGTATGGCCCCGCCGCCCGGACGATCGACGATGAAGTAACATTCGCAGTTTCGGAGGAGCTCGGTTATCCTCGCAAGGTTCTGCTTGCTTATCGTGCAATATACGCCCTCCTCACTAGCAACGCCTATTCACCTGAAGGTACGGACGGCCACTTCCAATGGTGTGTCAACATGCTGCGCCGGGACGACGTTCGCGCGTCGCTTGAATTATGACCGAGAAAGCCCACACCGATGGCGGCTCTTGCTACGCATTTGACAGCCGCGGGTACACCGTCCGCTCAGGTTTTCTCACCCCTGGAGAGGTGCAAAGGGCTCGCGAAATCTTGACGGAGCTACCACTCGCACAAGATGCTTGGAACCCGGATCAACGCCGCGCCCTCAATATTCATCGTTCTAGTGGGTATTTGACTGATCTCGCGCATGAACTTTTTCAATTGCCACTTACTCGGGCGCTGATTAGCTACCCTCACCGTCTGTTAGAAAGTTACGCCCTGGTGCGGACACGGGGCGCGCTCGACCTCCACGGGGGCGCTTCAGAGTTTCTTGCCGGGATCGACATTCACGATCACTCTGCCCAAGCAGCCATTCTGGCTGGACGTCCCTATGCACTCCGCGTCAAGGTATTGATCTATTTGGATGACGTCCTCGACACGCCAGATGGTCGCTTTACATATGTCGAGGGATCGCACAAAGCCGGGCTTTCTTTCCATCGCTCCTTTCCGCGTGGAAGGCAGGACGCCCAACACCTAATGCGCACAGTAGAGGTGCGCGCCGGCGACGCCATTTGGCTCAACGAAGCGCTGCTCCATGGCGCAGACGTAAAGACTTCCGATACGCCGCGGCGTCTGCTTGCCTACACGTTCGGTCCCACCTTCATGGCAAGTTGGAGTGAGCTCAGCTGCGACCAATCGCTCGAACGAAGTGGTTATGCCGCATCGGAGAGCGAGAACTCACAAGGCGGCGCCGCATGAGCGTACTGACGCCAGTCGTGACGGCGAGCGACCAAAATTTTCTGCCGGGCCTCTATACACTTCTTGCTAGTCTTCAGCATTATACTCCACGCCGCGCCGTCCATGTGCTTGATTGCGGCATTCACCTCGTAGCTCGTCAGCGCCTCGACCAGCGCTTTCCAAACCTTCACTGGACATCGCTCTCAGTCGACGTGGATTTACCTCTCCCAAGCGTCGCCTCACGCGCCAGCTACGCCCGGTTTCAGATCGGAGATATCTTTACCGCTGACGCTCGCGTACTCTATTTGGATGCCGACGTTGTTGTGGCATCCAATATCGACGAGATCGATGACATCGTGCTGGGTCCGTCCGACATTGTTGCTGCGTGCCTTGAACCCTACACACCGACATTTGCGGCGCAGAACGGCGTCCACGATTTTCATCGCTTGGGTTTTGACGGCGGCGAACCCTACTTCAATGCTGGCGTCATGCTAGTTCGCCCTCGCGCCTGGCAAGAGGCGGGCATTGCGGAACGCGCTGCCGCCTACCTCAGACGTAAAGACGTGAGAATTACGCTGTTCGATCAAGAAGCTCTTAATATAGTACTTGCTAGACGGTGGCGCGAACTTGCCCCCAAATGGAACGTGAGCCGATTCTGGATGAAACGCGAACGACGCGAAAGAAATCCTAGCATCTTGGAAGAAGCCAAGCTTGTACATTTTCTTTCGAAGGCGAAACCGTGGTCAGCCCCGCATGACGTACACCCCTGGTTGCTGGATCACTACCGCAGATTTGCGCCGGATGGCGATCTAAGTCCATGATCCCTAATCACGTGCACTTTATTTTCGGTCTCGATCAAGCATTTGGAGGCAAGCCGTTTTCCTTTGTTCATTTTCTGGCCGTTTTAAGTGCCAAGAAAGTCAATAAACCCGACGAAATTGTGTTTCATTACGAGTATGAGCCAGAGGGCGAATGGTGGGAACGCGCAAAGCCGTTCCTCACGTTGGCTCGTGTTAACGCGCCGCGATATTTTAATGGGCGCGCCCTTGAACACTTTGCGCACCGCGCGGACGTGCTGAGGCTACAAATCTTGCTGGCTGAGGGCGGCATCTATCTGGACGCGGATACGTTCTGTGTCACACCGTTCACACCGTTGCTCAAAGAATCCACGGTCCTTGGCATTGAGCCCAATGCTGGCCTTTCGAATGCGGTCATTCTGGCGGCGAAGGGGGCGCAGTTTCTCAAGGTTTGGCTCGATACCTATTCTTCGTTTGATAGTAAAGACTGGCGGTCGCACTCAATCCGGATGCCTTTTCGTTTGAGCAAGCGGCACCAGGATCTCCTTCGGATCGAAGGCGGTCAGGCATTTTGTTTTCCCACATATGATGACCCCATGCATATATTGCTATGGAAAGAAGAAGCAAGCCTTGGACAGCGCGTCTCTGGACTATTTCGTGTACTTCGTGACATTCCGTACTATTTGAGCGACGAGTGGCCGGTTAGTTTCATGCCCTATCTGCGATCAGTGCTCGCGCAGCGTGCGGACTTTTATTTCCGCTTGCGATCCGCGTATTGCGTTCACCTTTGGGAAAGCCTTTGGTGGGACCGATACTTGCGTGACCTCGCTCCGGAGGCTCTCTCGAACAGGCGTACTTTGTTTGCAGCGCTGTCCGCGGACGTATTGGGCGAAAATTTTCTGTCGTTATCATAAGCGTATTCACGTCGATTTGGGCATGGCGGGGAGTTCCCTTTTTGAGACCTCTGCGGAACCCGCGCTGATCGGCTGTTTGAGGCGTGGTTGTGGCCAGGAAACGGTGGCGTGGATTGAGGGGAGGGAATGGCGGCGCACCCGCTGGCGCCCACCTTCAGTGCGAGCGGTGCGGCGGAGCCGCCGCACCCCTATCAGCCATGACGCTCGTTCTGGCTCACGGGATCCGCCTCTTCGTCACTTGCACCGCCAGCGCCGCCGCGGCGAGGTCCACCGTCGACGCGCTGACGTTCCGCGCCGTGACGCGCACGCTGTTGTTCGACCACACATGGCAATCGAGCACGAAGGCGATGCTGCTGCTGTCGAGCGAGGCATCGGCGAAGTCGCCGCGCCGCGCGCCAGGCACCGCGACGTCGATGTTCGCCGTCGCGCCTGCGGTCAGGCTCGGTAGGTCCCAGGTGGCCTCTAGGGCTAGGCTGCGCGTCCCCACTGGGACCGACGGGCAGCCGTACAGCACCGCAGGCGCCGCCTCCGGCAGCCCGAACAGCCGCAGCGCCTCGAGCTCGATCTGTCCGTCAAAGCCGACGATGCCCACCTGCGCAAAGGCCACGCCGGCGCCGACCCGGATCGTCTGCCGCCGATTCAGCGACGAGTCCGCCATCACCGCGCCGGCATTCCAGCCCTTCGCCGGGCTGTTCCACTGCATGGTCGTGCCGGAGGCCAGCACGTCGCCGGCGATGTTCTCCCGTACATTCGCCGCGCCATCGAACACCCGCACAAACAGACGTCCGCCATCGACGCCGCCGACCAGCCAATGCGCCAGTGCAAACTCCTTGGCCGAGGAGGTATCCACCACGAAGGCCATGCCGCGATTGGCGTCTAACAGCAGCCCGCGCGCGGTTGCGGCAATCCCGTCCAGCCCGTTGAAGCACAGTCCCGTCAGCGTGGTCGTCGCGGTGGTCGAGCTGGCCAGTGTCGCCAGCTTCTCGACGCCGATCTCGGTGCCGCTCTGTCGGAAGGCCGCAGCGCGGAGATTGGGCACCGCCTCCAGCAGCCGCAGCAGCCGCGAGGCCGGCGCGCGGTGCCGGTTGATCACCGCATTGCCCGCGCGGTCCGCGGTCGCGGTGTAGTCGATCCGGACGGCATAGGTGTTGGCCCAGGCCACCTCGTACTCGCAGTCGGTCGCGCTGCCGGTGTGCCGAGCCACAATCGGCGAGCAGGCCTCCATCCGCAGTGCGCGGCCGATAATTGCGGTGCCATCCGTCTCGTTCAGGAAGGGGATCGCCACGTTCGGGTCGAGCTGCCGCAGCTCGAAGTTCGGCCCGTCGAAGACGTGCCGGTTGTGGTTGTTGTAGCCGCCCGCGCCCCGCGAGATGCGAATGCCGTAGCGGTCGATCGTCGGGTTGATGCCGGTGGCGAGGGCGAAGTGGCCGCCATAGTAGCGGATCGACGTGTTCCAGGCGGTCGCCGTCTCGGCGCGGATGTCGAGGCCGTAGCGGTTGTTCAGGATGCGCAGCAGGTGGAAGGTGCTGTCCTCGACGCCGCGGCCATCGCCCAGCGTGCGCATGCCGATGGTGAAGCCGGAGACCAGGCGCAGATCGACGACCGTGGCATCGATGTTGCGCACCAGGATGCCGATATCGGCCTCGGAGGCCCAGTCGGATTGGATCTGCCTGACCACCTGCAGCCCGGCGTAGAGCTTCTCGCCGTTGCGCGTGGTGCCGCCATCGCCCAGCGTCAGGACCGTAGCCGGCGCATTGGCGGCGCCGGTGTAGCGGATGACCCCGCGCATGATCAGCCCGCGGGCGCCGCCGCCCAGCGTGACCCCACTGCCGACATTCCAGGTGCCGGGCGGGATGACGGCGAACTTCTGGTCCGCCGCGGCGCGATCAAAGCAGGACTGGATGGCGCTGCGGTCGTTCGCCACGCCATCACCCAAGCCGCCGAAATCGGTCGGCAGCACGGCCTCCCGATCGCGGAGGTACTTCGCGAAGTCGGTCTTGTTGAGGTTGGCGTTGAGGACCAGCAGGTCATCGATGCGCGCCGGCATGGCGGGCCTCCTACAATGCGGTGGCGGTGACCGGGCCGGCGAAGGCGGAGACGTTGCCCTCGGCCGAGACGCTGCGCAGCCAGTACCAACGGGTCTGGCCGGTAGAGAGGCCGGTGCGGTCCCAGGGCAGCGCGGTCGGCTCGCTGGCCAGCTTGGTCGCGGCGGCCAGGCTGGCGCTGCTGGCCTCGAAGACCTGCAGACGCACCCCGTCCGCGGGAAAGCCTCCCGACAGGCGCACGCCGCCGGTGATGCCTGTCGCCGCCAGACCCGAGGCGGCGGCCGGCACCAAGGCCTCGCGCCAACCCGACACCGCCCCACTGCGCGCCTGCGCGCGCACCCGGAAGGCGGTGGGCTCCGCGGTGGGGATGGCGACGGCGGTGGCGCCGAAGCCGACGGCATAGCCCTGCCACACGGCAACGGAGGTGGGCCGGAACTCGATCTCGTAACCGGCAAGATAGGCGGAGCCCACCGCGGACCAGGAGACCGCGATTGCGGTGAAGCTCACCGCCACCGGCGTCTCCACCAGGATCGCAGCCGGCGCGGCGATCACGCCCGGGTTCGGCAGCACCACCGAGGGGTTCTGTCCGGTGGCGCGTTCATCCGTCGCCGGGTTCCAGGCCCAGACGGCGGGATCCTCCTCGGCCAGTTGGAGGTTCACCCCGCCATCCGGCGCCAGCGCCCAGCCCGTCACCCGGGCCGGGAATGGCGTCAGGCGTTCGAGGGCCACCGTCACCCCATCCCAGGGACGCAGCCGCAGCGCCGAGAGGTTAGCCTGCATTGCCACCTCGCGCTGGCGGCGGTTGCGCTCCAGTTCGATTTTCATCAGGCGCTGGACCGTCGCCGCCGAGGTGGTGAGCGGGAACTCCATGTCCCGGTAGATCGCCTCGCCGCCATCCTCGGTGACGTAGTTGCTGGCCAGCAGGGGCGGCGCATCGGTCGGCTGCCAGGCGGCGGCCGGCTCGACATAGACGGCGCGCACCCCGTTGAAGAGATCACGCCGCGGCCGCGAGCCGACGATGGTGACGTCGCCGCGCAGATCGTCCGAGGTGAGGGTCGCGGCCGGCAGCGCCGGCGCACCGGCATGGATGTAGAAGCGCCCGCCCGAGACCACGAGCGCGCCGGCCATGGCGGCGACCAGCTTGCGGGTGATGGCGATCTTGCCCTCGCCCAGGGTGACGGCGCCGTTGACGGTGTAGCGCCGCTCGGCGGTGCCATCGCGGCGACCCATGATCTCGTCGCAGACATTGGCCGCGGCCATGAGCGCCGGCAGGTCGATATCCGCCCACGCCGCACGCCACCCCAAGGGCGAGGTCAGGTACCAGGCGAGGCAGATTGCGGGATTGTCGGACCAACCAGTGACGCCGGTGCGCGGATCCAGGATGGTGTCCGCCCCCTCGACGATGGCCGACAGGCTGGGCGCACCGGAGGGGAAGGCTTCGGGCCGCAGCTTGAGGCGCACGGCGAGATAGGCACGTCCCTGGCCGCGATGCGCCGCGGTCCACTGGCCGCCGGTGTCCGCCACGAGGTTGGCGTTCGCGGCCTGCCCGGGATCGCCCAGCGCACGGTCGATGCGCAGCAGGCCGGCGAACTTCGCGTCGGTGGAGGCGGTGCCGTTCAGGAAGATCTCGCCGATGGCGCGGACGGGCGCGCGGCGGACGTCACCGGTCGCGTTCACACGTCGGCGCAGCTCCACCAGCTGCTTCTCCAGGATGGAGATCGCGATGCCGGTCGCGGTCTTCACCGCGGTAAGGACCTGGCGCTCCGGGAGCGGGTCGAGCCGCGCCAGGGCCAGCCGGCCCAGCAGGTCTGCGAGCGGCTCGGAGTCCGGTGGGCGTGTGAGGCTGGAGGCGGCGGCGAGCAGGTCATCCACCGTGGCCGGCGTCGCCGTGGAAGCGGACGTGCGCTGCCCCTGATCAGCCGCCTGCTCGTAGTCGGCGGCGGTCGCCCCGCGCCGCAGGTCGTCGTTGAAGTCGTCGCCATGCAGCGGCGCGACAATGCGCGAGGGGAGGTCCGCGAGGTTCAGCTGGTCGGCGAGCGTCGCCGCAGCCTGCATGCCGGCGTGACCGGCATCGGCGAAGATGGTGACGTGGGTGGTACCCTCAGGCCACTGCCAGCGCCGCAGCCCGTCGGCCGAGAGCGCCGCCATGGTGGGGACGCCGAACAGAGCCATGGCGGCGAGCGCGGTCTCGATCCCTTCCGCCACGCCGATCCGCCCGTCCTCGGGCGTCGGCGCGAGCCGCACCGCACCGGCGGCGACGGGCCCGAGCATCTTCTTCCACGGCGGCGCTTTCCCGGATCCATCGTCCAGCGGGTAGGTCCGATGGATGCCGCCCGTGGGCTCTCCCGCACCATCGCGGACGACGGCGACCATCCCGGGCCAGCCGCGCCGGCTCTCGAAGTCGGCGAGGTCGGGGTAGAACATCAGGTCGGGGCTGTCGGGCGGGGCGAGACCGCGGCCGCGGAGGTAGGCCTCGGCAGGCGAGCAAGCGAGGGGGACGCAGCCGGCGAGGATGCGCGCGACCTCATGGCTGTGGTCCGGGCGGTGCTCGGCAGCGCGCGGAGGCGGCGAGGGGCGCTCCATGCGCGCCAGCCGCGCCGCCTCATCGAACAGCCGCGGCTCCGGGGCGCCGGTCGCGTGGTAGACCATGTCGATCGGCCCTGCGCTCTCGCCCGTGGCGTGGTCGAACCCCCACCCGGCGAAGCGGCCCTCCAGGTGGATCACGCAGGAGCCCTCGCCGCGGGGCGCACGACCCGAGAGATCGGCGCAGCGCAACGTGCGGCCGTCGGGGGCGCGCCGGGCGTTGGGGAACAGCGCCGGCAGCCACTCCTTCGCGGTGTCCGCGAGCCGCCGCCGCACCTCCGCTAGATCGTGCCGGACCGGCGACAGGCCCGCGTCGTTGAGGTCGATCGGCGCCGCGGTCATGCCAGGATCACCAGCCCCTGCTCGGCGCGCGTGATCACGGTGTAGAGCCAACGGCGCCGGTCGAGCTCCGTCCGCCCGAGGCCGTCATCCCAGACGACCACATTCTCCCACTGTGAACCCTGCGACTTATGCCCAGTGATGGCCCAGCCGAAGGTCGCCTCGGTCAGCCCCTTCTTGAGCTTCCAGTCCCGGTCGTGGCGACCCTTGTCGAAGGCGACGTGGTCCTCGAAGTGGCCCTTGTAGATGCGGAGCCGCCCGCGGCTGCCGTCCACCTGAGGGGCGCCGATCCGGTTGCCGTCCTCGTCCGTCACCACCGCCGAGAGGTAGTGGCTGCCCTCGTCGACGATGTCGGAGAGGGTGAGGAACATGCCGTTGATGAGGCCCAAATCATTCTGGTTCTTGAGGCAGATGATCTTCTCGCCCGGGCCGGCGGGGAGCCATCCGCCGGCACCGAAGCCCGCGGCGCGGCGCATGGCGTTGTTGAGCTGCAGCCGGGTGGCGTTCATGCCGCAGATCACCTGGCCGCCGCGCAGCGCCTGCTCGGGCGTGACGTCCAGCTTGCGCATCTTCCAGACGTGGTCGTCGTAGCGCCCGAAGCCGATCGGCTCACCTTGCCGGGCCATGGTGGCGAGGCGGATGATGGCGCTCTCCGCTGCCTGGCGGTGGATCTCCGTCAGCATGATGTCGGGCGCGTCCTTGGTGAACGCGCCTTCGCCCTGGATCGGCGGAAGCTGGCCGGGGTCGCCGAGCACGAGGATCGGCTTGCCGAAGCTCAGGAGATCGCGCGCCATCTCCTCGCCGACCATGGAGACCTCGTCGAGTACGATCAGCTTTGCGTGCGCGGCGTCGCTCTTCGGGTTCAGCGCGAAGCGCGGGCGCTTCATGTCGGCGACGCCCTGGCGCATCGCCTCGATCGTCGCCTCGGCCGTGGTGCGCTCGAAGCCGGTCAGCCCCCGGGCCCGTGCCAGCGCCTCCTCGATCTTCTTTTCGGCGGCCTCGACCTCCTCCTCGGTCGCCTCGATCACCGAGTAGATCAGGCTGTGGATGGTGCGCGCCGGCGTGCCTTTCCGGCGCAGCACCAGCGCGGCCTTGCCGGTGAAGGTGGCGGTGACCACGCCGGGCGTGCAGGGCTCGCCGTCCCCGCCGCCGCGGTGGTGTTCGAGGCCAAGCTCCTCCAGCGCGAAGCGCAGCACGGTGGACTTGCCGATGCCGGCGTAGCCGAACAGCCGGAAGACCTGCTTGCAGTCGGCCTCATGCTGGAACCAGTGCTTGATCGCGGCGATCGCCCGGTGCTGCGTGTCGGAGGGCGTGATGTCGCTCATGCAGGCGTCTCCCAGCAGCGCGTGGCGTAGGGACGGAGGCGGCAGAGGTAGAAGTCGGGGGCTTGGGCGATGCGCGATGGCAACTCGCCCGCATCGGCAGCGCGCAGGATGTCGACGGCATGGTCGGAGAGACGCTGGGCCTCCGCCGCATCAAAGGGGACCGCCTCGTGGTGCAGCGCCAGCGTGTCGCGGTTCAGCGCTGTCAGCAGCGCCACCTCGAGATCGAGGTAGGCCATGTAGAGCTGCACCTGCGCGAAGTAGATCGGCTTCGACAGGCGCAGCCCGCGCTTCACCAGGTCGGTCCAGGATTTTTGGCCGAGCGCCTTGTGCTCCCACAGCGCGGGCCAGCCGATGCCGACCTCGGGACCAGCGACGATCACACCATCCGCGTGGCCGCGCAGCTTTCCGCCCGCCGCGACGAAGCCGATCTGACCGCCATCCGGGCCACGGTCGCGCAGGTCGAAGCCGGCGAGCCGGAGCCAGCGGATGGACAGCGCTTCGAACTGGTGGCCGGCGTCGAAGACCCGGAGGATATCGGCGTCGAAGTCGCGGTCCTTCGGCGCGTGGGTGATCTCGTAGACGAGCTTGCGGGCGCAGGGCTCGCCAACGCGGCTGCCGCCGAGGTAGTCGCGCGGCACCTGCCGGCGATGCCGCGCGAGCAGAGCAGCGTCGATTGCGGCATTCACGCGCGCCGTAACGGCGACGGCGCCTTGGCGGCTATGGTCGAGGCGCCCATAGACCGCTCCAGAGCCGTGGTTCATGTCGAGCAGCACCGTCACCTCAGAAGGGGATGGGGTCGTCGAGCGGATCGCGCTCGGTGGCCTGGCGCCGCATCGAGGCCTGGAAGCCGTCGACGCAGGCCTCGATGATGCGGTCGATCTCGGCCGCGCTCCGGTCGTGGAAGGGGCCGAGCAGCCCGAGCTCCTGCAGCACCTCGGCGAGGGGCCGGCGCGCGTCCTTGATCGCGCGCGCCTCCAACGGCGTCCTGTCGATCACGCCGTTGGACCTCCGCGCCAGTGCGCCACCCGCGTCGCAGCAGGCCATTCTGCAGAAGCGGTGGTGCGGGAACTCGCCGAAGCGCAGCCCGTGCACGTAGCCGAAGCCCTTCGCCTCGCGGCCGCACAGCCCACAGACCAGGCGCCGGACCTGGTCCTCGGGTGTGCAGCGGGGCAGCGGCGCCGGCGCTGCGACAGGCGCTGCACGCTGCCGGGGCTGGCTCCAGCGGCGTCGTGCCATCCCGCCATCAGCCGTTCAGCCAGGTCGGGCCACCGGCGAGCGGGGCCTGGGCGGGCGGAGCGGGGGGCTGGGCCGGCGGCGTCGCGGCGGGGCGCTCCCAGACCCGGGCCGCAGGCGCGGGAGACGCCGGCGCCCCGGTGCCCCCCCAGGCCGACGGGGTGTTGCCGGCCGCCGGCGCGCGCGCCGTGCGCTGGCTCGGCTGCGGCGGCAGCGCCTCGCCCGCCATGATGCGCGCGTATTCCTGCTCGCCCGGCAGCACCACCCGGTCGATCCGGTTGTTGTCGCCGTAGCGGGGGTCGTTGGCCGGCTCGACGCGGAGCTTCGCGGCGAAGGTGATACCGTTGAGGTCGGCGAGGCCGCGCAGGATCCGCTTGGCCTTCGCAGCCTCGCTCATGTCGTGCGGGTCGAGCCCGAGCGCGCTGTCGATCATCGCGCGGAACATCCCCTTCGAGATCTTCCAGCCGATAGAGACGCCCTGCTCGTCGACCTTGCCGCCCGCGACCGTGAAGCTCTGCCAGAACTTCCGCTTACTGTGCGGGCCCGCCACCACGGTGAACTCGCAGTCGAGCATGCGGACGTCGCTGCCGGGGGTCTTCGCCGCCTTGAGCAGCTCCCGGTCGAAGGGGCTGGCGCCGTCGATGCCGCCCTTCCGGATCTCCATGCGCACTTTCACGAAGCTGCCATCCGGGATGAGGTCGGTGCCGCGCGGCAGCTCGGCGTCGTTCATGTCGAAGGTCATGCGTCAGCTCCTGGGTGCGAGGTTGATCTTGCGAAGAAGGGAGGCGAGGTCAGGCGGCTCGGTCTCGTCCAGGCGGCCCGAGCGGTCCTTGGCCGGGAGGCCGAAGCTATTCGCCGTGCGGCAGACGAGGCGGCGCTCCGTGCCGCGTTCCGGGTCGTGCACTGGCGCGCCCTGCGCATCGCGCGAGAACAGCGCCATCGAGACCACCTGGTCGACGACGCCGGGGAGCTCGCGACCGGCCTTGCCGCCCTCCATCTGCGGCTGCCAGGACACGCGGCCGAGGTCGTCGGTCACGCGTTCCAGGATGCCGACCATGATCAGGCTCTTGCCCGGGGCGTGCTGCAGGTGCTTCAGCAGCCCGATGACCTCGCGCGCCATCAGCCCATAGGCGCCGCGCGTGTCGGGCTTACCGGTGCGGTCGGAGAAGGCCTCCGGCCGGGTCTTCGCCCAGGCCATCGCCTGCCGGGTCAGGTCGGTGATGCTGTCGAGGAAGACGATGCTCTTGCCGGCGAGCAGCCGGGCCAAGTCGGGATGCGCGGTGACGAGATGCTGATGGTGCGCGGCGGAGAAGTAGCCATTCGGGTCTGCGGCCGGGTTCACGCCGCCGATCAGGCAGGCGAGGTCGATCGCGTCCTCGAAGCAGCGGATCGGGATGCTATCGCTGGGCCAGTCCTGGACGGACTTCATGCCGGCCTCGAGATCCACGCAGAGCGTGGTCTCGTGCGGCAGCGTCTTGACCAGCGTGGTCTTGCCGACGCCGCTCGGACCGAAGAGCGCCATGGTGGTCTTGTTCGCCGCGGCGGAGAGACGCTCGTCGGCGGTGACGATGCGCAGAGGCATCAGCGCGCCTCCCTGGTGGCGCCAGCCGGCGCGTACCCGCCGTCGCGCAGCTCGCGCTCGGAGCAGATCGTCAGGCGGTAGACCGCTCGGCCGGTTCGCACCGTGCGGGCCGGCTCGAAGGCCTGGCGGATGCGCTCGGGCCAGGCGGCGTAGGCGCGCTCCGACACGCGCAGCGCCGTCTCGATGTACTCGGCCGGGTCCTCGCCGCCGGCGCGGATCTGCTCGGCGAGCGCGGCAAGGCGGCGGCCGTCCCACTCCACGCGCTTCGGAAGCTCGACCGCGACCTCCACCGCGCCGTCCTGGAAGCGCACCGTGCCGGTGTCCTTGCCGGCCGCGGCGCGGGCGCCGATGGCGTGCTGCTCGTAGCGCAGCGCCACTGCGGCCTCGATCCAGTCCTGCAGGCGCTTCGCGGCCTCGACCGCTTCGCGCGCGTCGGCCTGCAGCAGGGCGAGGTGCTCGGCCGGCAGCGCGATGACCTCGCCCACCGGCAGGTGACAGACGCTGTCGAGCGTCGGCCGATTGCTGAGCGCTTCCATCAGGCGGCCTCCGCGAGCAGGAGCGGTAGGACGGCGGTCGCGATGCGGCGCGGACGGCGGCGGGCGACGAGGATGTACTCGTAGTCCTCGAAGCCGCGGCGACGCTGCAGGAGGTCGGCGAGGCCGGCTTCTGCCAGCTTCCAGGCACGGTTCGCGAGCCGCGCGAGGACGGTGCGCTGCTCGATGGGCAGGCAGCCGAGCTGGGGGCAGAGCTGCCGCGCCAGGGCGCCGCGGTGGTAGACGAGGGCGTCGCCGGGGCCGGCGGTGCCCAGCCAGGCGCAGAGCGCCGCTTCGCTGAGCGGGCTCTGCGCGGTCGGGGTATCGGGAATGCGTGTGTCCATACTCGGCCCTACCCAGGCTCTCGACGATCCGTCTCAGGCCGCCGCGGCGATGCCGGCGGCGAGCAGCCGGAGGCGCATCTCCGCGATGCGCCGGTAGAGCACCGAGCGGGGGAGCGGGCCGCGTCGGCCGAGCTCGTGCGGGGTGTGCTCGGCAAGAGCGGCGCAGATCGGATGGTCGCGCCCGTCGAGCGCAGCACTGGCCCGATCCAGATCGAGCCGTCGCTCGACCGCGGCCACCGCATCGGTCTGCTGACCGCACCAGGCGGCATAGCCCTCCGCTTCCGCGATCACCTCCGCCAGGGTGAGGTGCTCCTCGCGGGTGCCAGGCAGCGGGTCATCAAGGCCGCGGTCGTCGCGCGCGGCGCGCTCGCGACGGAAGCGCTCGGCGAGCCGGATGCCGCGGTGGCGGAAGCAGACCGTCGCGAAGGCCTCGAGGGAGCCGCGGGACGGGTCGAAGCCGGCCAGCCGGCCGAGCAGGTCGAGCAACATCTCCTGCTGCACGTCCTCCTGCTCGTGCGCGGGCATCCGCGCGATCCGGCAGACGCGGCGTGCCTCTCGGGCCGCGATGGGGTGGAGGCGCGAGAGATCGGCAAGCGAGAGGGGCTGCGGCATCGGCGGGACGGCTCCGGGTGGCTGGGCTGTAGCGCCCGGAAACAATCACGTCGCAGAACCGCGGGTGGAGGCGGAATGGGGCGGAATGGGGAATTGGACGCCGCGCCGATCCATTCACCAGTGCAGCATCAAGGGTTTAGGCCGAGGAGCCGGATACCGCTGGACGAATATTGCCCCATTCGAACCCGCGCCGGTGCGTGCTCGCCCGGTCTGTGGGAACAGTGGATATCGGGGAGAATCGAACAGGACAGGAACATCGTCATTGACGAATCGCGCAACGGTCTGGCACGCCTCCGGGCATGACAATTGTCGTGCAGTACCCGCACCATGCCGCCTCCGGCGCGCCCCGGCCGCTCTCGGCCGAGGCGCTCTGGGCCGTCGCCGCCCAGGTGCGCCGCCAGGTTATGGCCGGGCGCGAGGGCTTTGCCCTGGGCGCTGAGGCCCTGGTGGCTGCGGCACGTGAGGTGCGCGCCAACGGGCGCGCGGTGGCCGTGGCCTGGGACCTGGCGCACCCGGTGCACGACGAGGCAGGGGTGCCTGTACTTGGCGTCTGCGAGACGGACCCGGATCTGCCGGACACGGCGCTGGTGTCGGTCAATGCGCGCATGGTGGCCGGTCGGCCGGATCTCGCCGCCAGCACCGCGGCGCACGAGCTCGGCCACGTGCTGTTCGACGTGCCCGCCGCCCTGGGGACGCCGGCGCGCCGCTACCGCTTCGTCACCGCCGACCCGGACGCGCTGCTCGACCGCACCACGGCCGCCTCTGAGCGGCGGGCGAACGAGTTCATGGGGGCGCTGCTTGCCCCGCCGGTGCCGCTGCATCTGCGGCTGCTCCTGCACGCACGGGCGGAGGGCTTGCGCACCGTCCACACAGCGCACCACGGCCGGCAGGGCAGCCGCGTGCTGGCCGCGGACAGCCCGTCCGACGCCGTGGCGGGCGTCGTCGCCGCCGTCGCCGGCGACTTCGGGGTGTCGGATCGGTTCGTGCGGGTGCGACTGGCGCGCTACCGCCTGGTGGAAGGAGGGTTGCTGCCGTGAGCTTCGGGTCGGTCGTGCGCGAGCGCCGCACGGCGCTCGGCATCGGGCTCAATGACTTTGCCGAGCGCCTGGCTATCTCGCCGGCCTACTGGTCACGCGTTGAGCGCGACCATGAGAAGCCGCCGCGCGACGAGCTGATCGAGCGCGCCGCCGCCATCCTCGGCGTGCGCATGGACGACCTATTCGTGGAGGCACAGCGCCTGCCGCCCGACATGCGCAAGGACATGGCCAAGGTGGTGCTCGCGTACCGGCGGATGCGGGCCATCAACAAGGGGTAACTGCGGTGGCGCCGAGGATCCTGAAGAAGCCTTGCTACGGTCTCGCGGAGCTGTGCCAGCGCTGGTCGGTGACCGAGCTCGACATCGCGAATTTCGCCATCGCCGGCGAGCTGACGCTGTCGGTCGTGGTGGTCAGGCTGCCGCTCGAAGAGGGCTCCGTCGAGGAAATGGAGGATGGGCACTTCGCGGACATCCCCGAGCGGCAGCATTGGTTCACCGGTACGCTCGACCTGTGGCCGCACGACGTCTGGCAGGTGATGACGGCCGGTGGCCACGACGTCACGTCGTTCCGAGCGGACCAGGGCCGCTATCGCAGTCTGTGGTCGCGCGATGCCGAGGCGGGCGTCTTTACCGTACGCCGAGACAGGCTCGTCCTCCGCCACGCGGAGCTCGAGCGCTTCGAGGCGGCGCAGGAGGCTGCAGCGGCCGCGCCACCACCGCCGCCAATCTGCGTCGGAGCCCGCGGCGCGGCGCCGAAGTACGACTGGGACGAGTTCTGGTGCGAGGTCGCCGTGTCGATGCAGTTCGACGGCATGCCGGCGAGCCAGGCCGCGATGGTGCGGCGCATGGAGGAGTGGTTCGCCGCGCGGGATCAGCATCCCGACCGCAGCACCGTGAAGAAGAAGATCGCCCTGCTCTGGCGTCGGCACCAGGAGGCGCTTGCCCGCCTGCCGGCCTGAGCGGTGGGACGGATCAGCGGGTCGGCGGGTAGGTCCATGTGTGAGCACCCGATCGAAGCCGCCCACGAACCTCCACCTGCCGCCCCACCTCCGGGAGGTCTGCGACATCCTGGCCGTCGGCCTCGTGCGGCTGCGGAGCCGCGCTGCCGAGGATCTCGCGCGCGATGCCGAAGACGGCCGCGGGCCGGGAGACGTTCGCCTACACTCCACTGCCCGGCAGCGCCGTCATGCGAACCCCAGGAGAAAGGGAGTCGCATGACCCGACGATCGAACGCGAAGGCGAAGCAGGGGAGCGCGGCGCCGCCGGCGCCCACTGTGCCGAAGATCCCGCCCGCACAGGTCCTGCCGCGCCTCGCCGCGCTGCAGACCGCCACGAGCGCCGAGCTGAAGGAGCAGTGGCGGGTGCTGTTCGGCAAGGAGCCGCCGCCTTTCAACCGGCCCTACCTAGTGAGCCGGCTCAGTTACCGGGTGCAAGAGCTCGCGTACGGCGGGCTGAAGCCTGAGACTCGGGCACGCCTCGAGGCGCTGGGCGAGCAGCTCGACGGCGGCAATGTGATGCTGCGTCGGGTTCGCGCCAACAGCCGGCCGCTGCCCGGCACGCGGCTGGTCCGCGAGTACGACGGCGTGCAGCACGTGGTGACAGTGCGCGCCGACGACTTCGAGTACGAGGGCCGGCCCTATCGGTCGCTTTCCGCCATCGCGCGGCACATCACCGGCACGCGCTGGAATGGCTGGGTGTTCTTCGGGCTTCGTCAGCCGGGAGCCTCGGCATGAGGACGCGCGCCCCCGCCGGCGCAGTGATGCCGGCCACCACGAAGAAGCTCCGCTGCGCGGTCTACACGCGGAAGTCCACCGACGAAGGCTTGGACAAGGAGTTCAACACGCTCGACGCGCAGCGTGAGGCCTGCGAGGCGTACATCACCAGCCAGCGCGCTGAGGGCTGGGTGCTCGTTCGCGACCGCTACGACGATGGCGGCTTTTCCGGCGGCACTCTGGAACGCCCCGCGCTAAAGCGGCTGCTGACCGACATCGAGGCCGGGCTTGTCGATGTGATCGTGGTCTACAAGATCGATCGCCTGTCCCGATCGCTGATGGACTTCGCCAAGCTGGTCGAGACGTTCGAGGCGCATCGCGTGACATTTGTCTCGGTCACGCAGAGCTTCAACACGACGACCAGCATGGGGCGGCTGACGCTGAACATCCTGCTGTCCTTCGCTCAGTTCGAGCGCGAGGTGATCGGCGAGCGGATCCGTGACAAGGTCGCCGCGTCGAAGGCGCGCGGAATGTGGATGGGTGGCAAGGTGCCGCTCGGCTACGCTGTCGCCAATCGCAAGCTGATGGTGAACGCGGTCGAGGCGGCGCGGGTGCGGCGCGTCTTCGAGCTCTTCGTCGAGACAGGCTCTGGTGTGGAGACGGTGCGCCGCCTGCAGGCCGAGGGCGTGACGGCCAAGTCTGGCCGGGCGCTCGACAAGGGCGACGTCTACAAGATCCTGAACCTGCGGACCTACATCGGGGAAGTCACGCACAAGGGGAACGTCTACCGCGGCGAGCACGAGGCGCTCGTGTTGCGGGACCTGTGGGACCGCGCGCATGCCATCCTGCAGGTCAGCCCGCGGGCGAGGGCGGCGCAGAACCGGCAGAGCGCGCCGGCGCTGCTGAAGGGCCTGATCTTCGGGGTGGACGGGCGGGCATTGTCTCCGACGCACTGCGTGAAGAACGGCAGGCTCTACCGGTACTACGTCGCGCAGCGCGTGCTGAAGGGCGACGCTCCGGGCGACGACACTATCGTGCGCCGGGTGCCGGCCGCGGAGATCGAGGTGGCGGTCGCGGACCAGGTGCGGGCGCTGCTGCGGCAGCCGGAGATCGTGGTCGGCACCTGGCTCGCGGCGCGGCGGGACGCGCCGGATCTGACGGAGCGAGAGGTGCGGGACGCACTGCGCCGGCTTGACCCACTCTGGGGTGAGTTGTTCCCGGCTGAGCAGGCGCGGATCGTGCACGCGCTGGTGGAGCGCGTCGTCATCGGGCTGGACGGCGCCGACATCCGCATGCGGGTCGAGGGATTGGCCGGCCTGCTCAGAGACCTCGGCGCGGTGGCGCCGGCGGCGCTGAGGCCTGCGGCATGATGGCCGCGACGAGTATCACAGTGCGTGTGCCGCTGAAAATCCGGCGGCGGCCGGGGCGGAAGACCGTGGTCACTGCAGTGCCGGCGGCCAGCGCCAATGACGCCGTCCCCACTTGCGCCGACCCGACGTTGGTGAAAGCGCTTGCCCGGGCTTTCCGGTACCAGAGGCTGCTCGACGAGGGACCGCATGCGTCGGTCAGCGACATAGCAGCCGCGGAGCGAATCGATCGGGGCTACCTTGGCCGCATCCTGCAGTTGACGTTGCTTGCGCCGGAGCTCGTTGAGGGAGTTCTGGACGGGAGCATCTCGCCGGGAGATGGCCTCCGGAGCATCTTACGGGCGGCGCCCTTGCCATGGGACCAGCAGCGCCAGCTGTTCTCGTCACCGCCTCGTAAGCCATTGATGCAGGCCTCCGGACGAGCGGCCGCACAGAGCCTACCGGACCTCGAAGTATGCCCGTCATCAAACAAACCCGGATGACGGCGCGCGTTATGATGGTTATGATACCCATCATGAGGAGTCCGGCAACCTTCCAGGCTGGTTACGTCCGCGCACTGACTGGCCTGTCGCCCAGCCAGCTGCGCGAATGGACGTCGCGCCGTGGCATCCTCCCTGCAGACCAGCCGGCACGCGGGCGTGGTAAGCACGCTCAATATGCCTGGAACACCGTCTTGGTGCTGCGTCTGCTAGTCGAACTGCACCGAAGCTTCAAAATTGAGATCGCTGCCTGGGCGGGACCAGCCACGGCCCTGCGAGACAGCCTGGCCGGCACTTCGCCGATTGCCCTTTATGGGAAGTATGCTGAGGTCCGTCCAAGCGCGATAGCAATCACAGCCAGCCCGGTGTCTGCGACGCTGGCCCCTACGATCACCGTCCCGCTTGATGCACATCTGGAGGCGCTGGCTGTGGGGCTTGGTGTGGCCCCGCCTCCTGCCCAGCTCAGTCTTTTCCCAGCGGTGCGGGCGTGATCGATCTCGACGATCCTTCCGCATGGGCGCGCGCCTTTGGCTTAGCTGACGCGCCCGTTTTCGGCGACGAGGAGCACTCGCAGGCAGCTCGGCACCGCGTCCTGTTGGACGGCGGGAGCGGCACGTTCATGTTGAGCGTTGCGGACCTGCCAGATGCCTCTGAGGGTGCATCGTGGGCTTGGTCGTCAGACGTGACCCACCATGTCGGTATCGGCTCCGACTACGTGACGGTGCTCCGTTGGGATCAAGCCGGGCCGGCTCGCCGCTTCACGCGGCGCAGCGTCGCTGCGCAGCTAGAGACGTTCTACACGTTCCTGCTTAACGACCGACTGGAGCGCGGTCGTGGCGTGGTGAGGCATGTGATCGAGCTCTTCCGATCGGTCCGTGCTGCTGTACATGCAATCGGCGGCCCCGATGACGCATCGCTCGGAGCCTTCCTTCTCGCGCTTGATGATCTGACGCGGCCGCGCGGTTCCGGCTCAGCTCGCGCCATACCGTTAGCTCCTGACGATCCTGCTCGCGCGCTATACTCCACTCTAGTGCAGGGTCGGCTGAGCGTGGAGCTCGAGAGATTCTCGCGCGCGCACGTCGGCGCCCGTGCTCTTGACCTACATGCAGGCTTGTCCATCAGGCATGCGGGCGGGCTCATCTTCCAGGAGGCCCATTTCGAACTTCTGCGGCCGCCCAGCCTAGATCTGCTCGGAAATGCGGACGGCGGGAAAAGCAGCCCCTCACGCGGAGGCGCTCATTTCACGCCGCCCGCCATTGCGCGATCGATCGTCGAGCATGCGCTGACGAGCGTGGACGGACTCGATAGCAAGACCGACTTGGTAGTGCTCGACCCAGCGTGCGGCTCGGGCGCGTTTCTCCATGAGGCCCTCCGGGCGCTTCGACGCCGGGGCTTTTCGGGACGCATTCGTGTTGTGGGCAGAGACATCTCCCAAGCCGCCATTTCCATGGCGCGGTTTGTCCTGGATCGCGCCCTGGTCGACTGGTCCCAACACAAAGTATCTCTCGATCTCGAGGTTGGTGACTCGCTAGCCGGTGCGCTACCGCTTGCAGACGTTGTCGTCATGAACCCTCCGTTCATGGCCTTCGCGGCGCTGTCGTCCACGCAGCGCGAGCAGATGCGCGAGATTCTGGGGAAGGCATATCAGGGTCGACCCGACCTCAGCATGTCGTTCATCACCCATGCACTGGCGGCGCTTAAACCAGGTGGTGCTCTGGGATGCCTGTTCCCGGCTAGCCTACTTTCGCTGACGAGCGCTGCACAGTGGCGCCAGGACCTGCTTGAGCGAGCCGGCCTCCGCATGCTCGCTTCAATCGGAGACTTTGGTCTCTTCGAGTACGCTCTCGTGCAGGTCGCTGGGGCAGTGTTCGTGAATGGTCCCGCCGACCGTCAGGTGCTCACCGTATGGACTGACAACGATGCTGGTGCGACCGGCTCCGCACTGAGGCATCTACGCAAGCTCCAGATGGGCGGCACGACGGCTGAAGACCAAAAGACCTGGCGCATCGGGCGTCTGCCGGTTTCGCGGCTCGCTGCTCAGCCCGATTGGCGGCTTCGCGCGCCCCGCCTCGAGCTGCTACTGCAAGAGCTTGCCGAAACCGTACCGACGACTGTCGGAGATCTTTTCAAGGTCCAACAGGGCATCCGAACCGGCGACAATGCGGTGTTCTTGCTCTCGAAGGAGGTGTGGCAGGAGTTGCCTCCACCGGAACGACGCTACTTCCGCCGAGCAATTACAAATGCCTCAGTCCGAGAAGGTCAGCTTGAGCCAAGCGAGTACGTTTTCTATCCGTACAAGCGCGGCGAGCTGACGCTTCGAACTGCAGACGAACTCTCTGCTGCCGTCCCCACCTACTTCGAACGCTATCTCAAGCCAAACGAGGCGCGCCTGTCGGGCCGGAGCACCGTTGCAAAGCGGGGCAAGCCATGGTGGACCCTCGCAGAGCACCGCAACTTCGAAACTGGCGGGAAGGCCCGCGTCATTTCCAAGTACTTCGGCGGAGTTGGTGGATTCGCTGTCGATCTCGGAAGCGACGCCGCGGTGGTGCAGGGATACTCCTGGTACCCCCTATCGAAGCTCGCCAAGGCTGCCTCTAGCGCCAGCAGCCAAGTAGGAGACTCTGTGAGCCCCGGATTCGTTCAGGCCTACGGAGCTCTCTTTAACACCCACATCTTTGCTGCGCTCCTTGCCGCCTACTCCGCACCGGTCGCAGGAGGGCAATATGACCTAAGCAAGCGGTATGTTGACCTCGTAAATCTGCCGGATCTTGCCCTGCTTTTCGCAGACAGCAGCAGCAAGGCTGACGTCCTCGAACTGGAAAAGCTTGGGTCAAACATTCGCACTACCGATGCTGCATGGGTTACGGCGGCCAATATGGCAGCCGCAAAGGTCTATCGCGTGGATGCCAGCGCACTCATCGTGGTCGACCGTGCAGCCGCTTGATGAGACGCGCGCCCGCGTTGAGCAGCACTGGGGAACGCTGGCCGACAGCCTCCGTGATGTCTTGCCGCGCGCAAAGAATCCGCATTTTTCAGGCGCTTCGGCCGTGCGAGAGTTCAAGGGAGTTTTGATCTGTTCCAACAACGTTCGCGCTTCCCGACAACGTGGGGGCGACATGCCTGTCGTGCCGCTAGTCGTAGGTATCGATGATTCGCCTCGCTATTGCGTTGGATACGCGGAGGAATGGGAGGACCGCAGCGGAGCGCGGCCGCTGCGCTTCAAGGCAGCGAACCTCACTTTCTTCACGATTGCCAGTCCCGACGAAAGACCGATTCAGCTGTTCCGTGCTGAGTGGCCGGGCGTTCGAGAGTGGACACGCGAAGCCGTTGGCTTTCAATCACCAGGCGCAGCGCATCCGCACTGGCAGTTTGATGCCCTTGAGCACTACCTTTCAGAGGAACAACGCCGTTTGCGTGTCCGTCGCGCTCTGGACGTCTTGGAGCGCCCGAGTGAGGATGCCGAGGAATTCGGTCCAGATGTGCTGGACACCGCCGCTGAGCTCGTAGCGCAAGACGAAGCTGTCGACATCTCTTGGGCGGCTGTGCACTTTGCGGCCGGCGCTCGGTGGCCAGAGCGGCCCTGGGACGGATCGCATAATGTCATGGCTCCGCACGTTTCTTCGCCCAGTGGCCTAGCGAACATTCGAAACTGGGCGCTGTCCACGGTGCTTTATGTTCGCGAAGAACTTCTCAAGGCATGTAGTAGCTGCAGGATCTAGGTCCCAGTTACGACAGCCGGGAAGCCACGGCACGAAACGCTGCGACCGCAACTTCTAGATCATCGGCTATGCTGGCCGCGATCTCGGCGGGTGGCGGAAGGCTGGCGGGGTCGGTGGCTCCGTCCTCGCGCAGCCAGGACAGGTTCAGGTCCAGCTTGTCGCGCGCGGCCAGCTCGCCGTAGCTGAAGCGCTTGAAGCGCTCAGTCTCGTGCCGCTTCGCGCGGTCGGAGAGCTTCGCCAGGCTGACGAACTCCGCCATGTCGGCGCTGCGCAGCGGGCGTTCCTTCAAGGTGAAGCGCTTGTTGGTGCGGAGGTCGTAGACCCACAGCGCGTCCGTCCACGGCTCCTTGCGGCGAGGGCGCGCCTCGAAGAACAGCACGTTCGCCTTCACGCCCTGGCGATAGAAGATGCCGGTCGGCAGGCGCAGCAGGGTGTGGCACTCGAACTCGTCGAGCAGGCGGCGGCGGATCTTCTCGCCGGCGCCGCCCTCGAACAGCACGTTGTCGGGCAGCACCACGGCGGCGACGCCGCCCGGCGCCAGCACGGTCATGATGTGCTGGACGAAGTTGAGCTGCTTGTTGCCGGTGGTGACGTTGAAGTCGGGGCGCTGGTAGTCCTCGCGCTCCGTCTCCGCCTCGCCGTCGCCGGTGAAGACCTGGATGGACTGGCGCCGGCCGAAGGGCGGGTTGGTGAGGATCACGTCCCAGCGTCGGCCCGGATCGGCCAGCAGCGCGTCGGCGCGGTGGATCGGCGTTACATCGGCGCGGCCGAGGCCGTGCAGGTAGAGATTCATGGCGGCGAGCCGTGCGACGCCGGCCACGATGTCGTAGCCGGTGAAGCCTTCTTCGCGCATGCGCCGCCCCGTCTCGCGGTCGCGCGCCTCGGGCTTCTGGCGCATGTGCTCGAAGGCGGCGAGGAGGAAGCCAGCGGTGCCGCAGGCGGGGTCGCAGATGGTCTGGCCGGGCCTGGGGTCCACCACCTCGACGCAGGCCTGGATGACAGGGCGCGGGGTGAAATACTGGCCGGCGCCGGACTTGGTGTCGGAGGCGGTGCGCTCCAGCAGGCTTTCGTAGATCGCGCCCTTCACGTCCACGCCGAAGCCCGACCAGCTCTCCGCGCCGATCATGCGCACCAGGCGGTGCAGATGGGCCGGTTCCTCGATGGTGTTGCGGGCGCGGGTGTAGATGGTGCCGACGAGGCCGGGCTGGCCCGCGAGCGTCTCCAGCATGCGAGCGTAGTGCTGCGCGAGCTCGCGGCCGGAGAGCGCGGCGAGGCGCGCCCAGCGGCAGTCCTCCGGCAGCAGGGAGGGCAGGCCGTCCTCCTCCCGCTCCGCGTCGAGCTTGAGGAAGAGCAGGTAGGTGACCTGCTCCACATAGTCGCCGGAGCCGACGCCGGCGTTGTTCATGACATGGGCGAGGTTCCAGACCTTCGCGGTCAGGACGTTCTCGGTCTCGCTCATGCGGGTGTCTCGATCAGGTCGGGCTGCGTGGCGCTGCGGCGCGCGCGGGGGCGGCGAGCCGCGGCCGGCACGGCGCGGAGACGCGCGAGCAGGGCGGCGGCGGGCTCGTCGGCCGGGTCCTGCGGGACGAGGCGGCCGGTGAAGGCGGCGTGGAGGATGGATTGGCGCAGTTGGTCCGCGAAGGCGTCAGGCGGGAGAGCAGTGGCCTCCGCCTGTGCTTCGCGAACCGCAGCGATGATGGCGGCCAACTCGCTGCGCGGCGGGAGCGGCACGGGGCACGCCCGGATCGACGATCCCGCTATGCCCTTCTGGCCCGCAGTCGTCCGGATGTTCCGAGCGATGTAAGCGCGGCTTGGCCCTGCGTTGAGCGCGATCTCCAGATACTCACCGAGGTCGGCGAAACCGGGAAGCGGCCGGGCGCACATCACCTTGTCGGGGAACAGTGTTGGCTCCTCGAAGCGCACCATCCCGCAGACACCGACATACTGCTCCGAGCCGGAATAGCGCGTGAACAGCAGATCGTGGCGCTGCGTCGTTGCGCCAGCCAGGTTTTCTCCTGGCAGGGGGCGGTAGAAGCGATGCTCTCGTTGATCCACCTTGAGCGGGCGCACCGCGGAGATGCGGAGAATGCGAAGGTCCGTGGTGTCACCATCAGGCGCGCGGGCGAGGCCATTGCCCAGGAAATTGGTCACCTGATCGACCGATGCCCAGCGCCATCCTGGCGGGAGGTCGGGTTCGTTCGACAAGTCGGGTGGCAGCAGGGACCGCCCGCGCCTGCCGATGCTATCGCCACGTGCCTCCATGATCTGCGCCAGCAGATCGTCGGCTGTCTCATTTGTCGGGTTTGCGGCGCGCCAGTCGGCAGT
Organism: Acetobacteraceae bacterium; assembly: GCA_027487385.1. Classification (GTDB taxonomy): domain Bacteria; phylum Pseudomonadota; class Alphaproteobacteria; order Acetobacterales; family Acetobacteraceae; genus Roseococcus. The sequence goes on from JAIYDS010000090.1 coordinate 70,143, forward strand.
GAGGGCGCCAGTGCTGGCGGCGTGGAGGAGGCTGGCGCGGAACTGCGTCAGGCCCTCGCGCGCCCGCGCCAGCGCGGCTTCGCCGGCCTCCACCTCCTCGAACAGCGCGTTCACCGCGGCGACGATGCGGGTCTGCTCTGCTCGTGGTGGCACGACGACAGGCGCACGGTGCCGCCGCGGGACGAGAAGTCCGAGGCCTCGCGCAGATCGGCCAGCGTAAGTTCCACGTTGCTCGCCACCCAGTCCTTCATCAGCCGCAGCCACTCCATCTGCGCCTCGGTGTAGTCGCGCCCTGCCTTCTTCTCGCGGCCGAGCCACAGCTCGAAATTGCGGTTCACGTCCGGCGCAAAGGGGGCCAGCACCGCGCGAGCGCCGATGGCGTAGCGCACCAGCCCCACCAGGTCGGTCAGCAGCCCCGCCGGCGCGCGGGTCTGACCCGCATGCAGGCGCCGGTAGCACGCCCATACCGCCTTGTCGTCCAGCAGCCAGGGCGGGCGCGCCATGGCCGCGCGCAGCTCCTGCAGCCTGGCGTAGGTCAGGCGGCGCTGGGCATGCGGCCGGGCGTAGAGGATGGCGAGCGCGGCGAGCCGGTCGGCTTCCTCCGCTAGGAAGCGGCCGAAGCGCTCGGTGATCTCGGTCGCGCGGTTCAGGTCGAAATCGGCGGAGAGCACGGCGTCGGCCGTCAGCTCGTCCACAATGATTTCGGTCTGGCGCTGCGCCTCCAGGATGGCGCGGCGCAGGGCGGGGTTGGCGGCGAGCGGCCGGCAGGCCTCGGCGCGCAGAGCCTCGGCGGCGGCGTCCCAGGCGGCTTCGTCGTTCGGCGCCGCTGCCCCGGCCTCCCGCGCGCGGGCCTCGATGCGGATGGGGTCGGCGGCGTCCACCAGGGCGCGGGCGAGGTCGGTCAGCGTCGCCCCGCCGGAAGCCTGGGACAGCTCGGCGCGGGCCGGGTCGGGCAGGCGGCGTTCCAGGCGGGCCAGGCGGCCGGCGAGGGTAGCGCAGGTGTCTTCGTCGGTGTGGCCGAAGGCGACGCGCTCCAGGAGGGCTTCCAGGCTGAGGGTGCGGTCGCGCTCCAGCGGCTCGGTCGGCGTCTTCACGCTCTCCGTCACGCCGACCGCGTCCACGATGATGAAGCGGTCCTTCCGCTCCGCGGAGGGCGTGGCGCGCTGCAGGTCGGTGGGCAGGATGGTGCGGGCGCCGCGGCCGCGCATCTGCTCGAAATACTGGGCGCTGCGCACGTCGCGCAGGAAGATTACGACCTCGAGCGGTTTGACGTCCGTGCCGGTGGCGACCATGTCCACGGTGGTGGCGATGCGGAACAGGTGGTCGGTCCGGAAATCCTGGATCAGCTCCTGCCCGCTACGGCCGGTGGCGCGGTAGGTGATCTTCTGGGCGAAGCGGGCGTCGCCGCCGAAGACCTCGCGGGCGATCTCGGTCACCGTCTCGGCGTGGCTGTCGGACTGGCAGAAGATGAGGGTCTTCGGCACCTCCTGCCGGCCGGGGAAGAGCTGGGTCGGCAGGGCGTCTCGATAGGCCTGCAGCACGGTGCGGATCTGGTTCGGCACCTCCACGGCGCGGTTCAGCTGGCCGGGGGTGTAGGGCATGTCCTCGTCCAGCGCGGCGAGGCGACGGCGGCGCGTCTCCCTGTCGCGGTGGGGGACGGTGAAGCCGGCGGGGATGGTGCCGCCGCGCTCGCCGACCTCGGTGCGGACGCGCCAGACCTCGAAATCCACGTTCACGCCGTCGGCAACGGAGCGCTCGAAGGGATACTGGCTGACCAGGTTCTGCTGGAAGAAGCCCAAGGTGTGGCGGCCGGGCGTGGCGGTGAGGCCGACGAGGAAGGCGTCGAAGTATTCCAGCACCTGGCGCCAGTTGCCGTAGATGGAGCGATGGCACTCATCCACGATGATGAGGTCGAAGGTCTCGGGCGGGATGGCGGGGTTGTAGGTGACGGGGCGCTCCGCGTCGTCGGCGGCGCGCTCGAAGCCCCCGCGCTCGTCGTCCTCGTCGTCGAAGGGCTGGCCGCGCAGGACCGAGTAGAGGCGCTGGACGGTGGAGATGACGACGCTGGCCGAGGGGTCGATGGTGCTGCCCTGAAGGTGCTGGACCGTGAACTCCTCGCGGAAGAGCAGGCCGGCGCCGCCGGGGGCGAAGGCGTCGAACTCGCGCTTGGCCTGGGTGCCAAGGTTGGCGCGGTCCACCAGGAACAGCACCCGGCCCATGCGGACGGGCGGCGAGAGCAGGCGGTGGGTGAGCGCGCAGGCCGTGTAGGTCTTGCCGGCGCCGGTCGCCATGGAGACGAGGGCGCGCGGCTTGCCCTGTGCGAGGGAGGCTTCGACGCCGGCAATGGCCTCGGCCTGGCAGGGGCGCAGCCGGGTCGGGTCGAGCGGCGGCAGGGTGGCAAGGCGGGCGCGCAGGCTGCTGCCGGCTGCCAGCATGGCGCGCAGCGTGTCGGGCCGGTGGGGGGCGAAGAGGCGGCGCGGGCGGGCGAGCGGGTCGCGGGCGTCCTGGAACAGGGTCTCGGCGCCGGAGGAGACGTAGACGAAGGGCAGCGGGTCGGCCCAGGCGGGATACCTGGCTGGCGCGGCGCGCGTGTAATCGTCGCCCTGGCGCACGACGCCCGACAGGGTTGTGCCTTCGGGCTTCGCCTCCAGCACGCCGCAGGCGCGGCCATCGAGGAAGAGCAGGTAGTCGGCGGGGCCTGTGGCGGTCGGGGTCTCGCGCACGGCGATGCCGGGGCCGGCGTGCAGGTTCACTTCGGCGCGGTCCTGGACGATCCAGCCCGCGGCCGCGAGGCCGGCATCGATGATCTGTCGCGCCCGTGCCTCTGGGGCTGCTTCGCGGCGCCCGCGCTCCTGGCCATCCATACCGGAAGGGTAACACAGGATCGGGAGATTCGAGGGGCTTGGGCCTGAGGCGTGCTGGATTCAGACGTCCGAGGCGTTCGCCCGGGCGAAGCAGTTGCTGAATGTTGAAGCCCCGAGCCACCAAAACGAGTAGGCGGAACAAAGGGTTGAAGCTTGTAGACTGGATCGGGCAAGTCCCAAGGTTGGGAGAGAAAAGCCCGGAGAGAGACGCGCGCCGGGGCTCGGCCCCGCACTCGAAGTCTCAAGGTGTAGGCTGAAAACGTGGCAAAAGGCCGCGCTTCTGCGAGGCGTCGTCAACACGGAGACTGTGTTCTGGAAGACCGACTGGAGCAGCGGTGGAGACCGGAATCCAACCTGCTCTGGTGTTCGTGAGACGCGTCTCGCGGACGGAAACGGCTCTGCTGCTCAGTCTTCGGCAGAACGATTTACGAAAGCCCGCAACGCCGCAGTGTCACCTATCCTGGCCTGGTTGCCATTCACTTCGACCCCCAGTTCCCGGATCCGCGCGATGGCGCGCGAGAAGGTCGCGGGTTTCATCCCCAGCTGTTTGGCGATGAGGCTCTTTTCATGCGGCAGGCTGACGGTGACAGCGCCCGCCTTCCCGGCACCCAGGCCAAGCAGGAACTCCGCCACGCGCTGGTCCGCCGAAAGCAGCTTCATCCTCTCGATCTGGTCCACCAGCACCTTCAGATGCCGGGACATCGAGGCCATCATGGCAAAGGCGATTTCCGGGCGCTCGGCGACCTTGCGGCGCAAGGCCTCGCTTTCGATCGACATGACGCGGGAAGGCACGATCGCCTCCGCCGCCACGGGGTAGCGACCTCCCAGGAACATCGCCGCTTCGGCGAAGCTCTCGCCCGCGCCGTAAATATGCACGACGGCCTCATCGCCACCTGGGTTGATACGGCTCAGCTTGATCTGCCCACCGAGAACCAGAAACAGCGCACGCGCGGGGTCACCTTGCTGAAAGAGCAAATGGCCCCGCTCCAGCGAGCGGACGCCGCGCGGGTCGAGCAGGGCCGCCAAATCGGCATCCGGCAGGTCTCGAAGGATGGCGCTCCTTTTCAGGGTGGCCCAATCATCTGGCGTCAGCACCGGGCGTGAATCACAGGCTTGTCCCGTCAATGGTGGCGCAAGGCTGGGCCAGTTTGCGCAGCGCGTCTACGTCCCGAAGCAGGACGGAAGGACCTTGCACGACAACATGATAGGCGCCGAGGGCCGCGAACGAGCGTGAGAGAACCTCCGGCGCCATGCCAAGCCGAGCAGCCAGCACTTTCTTGTCGAAGGGCAGGTCAAACCGGCCGCGTGAGCCATTTGCCGCGTCATGCGTCAGCAGCCAATTCGCCAGGCGCTCCAGGCCCGATCGCAACTTCTGATTTTTCAACTCCTTGACGACGCCGCGATAGGCCTCGGCCAGGTTTGCGGCGACCGACCGGGCAAAGCCGGCATCGGCCATGAACGCGCTTCGCACCGCGTCGGCCGGCACCATCAGAATCCGTGAGGCCACCAGCGCCCGGGCTGACTGCAGATAAGGGCGGTCGAACAGCACGGCGGCCAGGATGAAGGTCTCCCCCGGGCCGGACAGGCCCAAGGTGGTCTCGCGGTCTCGGTGGCCGGAGAACAACTCGACCGTGCCTTCGACGATGATATGGAGGAAATCCGCAGGTTCTCCGGTATGGATCAACTCCACATGCGCCGGGAAGCGCTGCAGGAAGGCGCCGCGCAGCATGGCCTCGACCTGGCCCGGATCGACGTTCTGGAAGAAGGGGATGGCGCGCATCTCCTCCAGGTCCTGATGTCGCATGGCTCACCTCCTCCCTGGCATCTTACCCGGGGTTGCAAAGGCTTGCTTGACTATTGTCAAGCGCGACACCGACGTTCGTCGGATTGTTGTTGATCCGCAGACGGGCGCTTCCTGCCTAGTGTTCGGGCTGTGCTTGAATCGCGCGCCTCACGCTCCGGCTTGACGCAAATCAAACCTGAAACAGCCCCCCGCGATTTCAGTGGCCCCACCAGAAACCGCGCGTCGTGAGGAAGGGGGCATCAGAATGTCCAGCGCCACTACACCCATCGTCAGCCAAGGGGGGCAGGAGCAGGGCAGGGCGCTTTGGCTTTCCACCATCGCCTTCACCGTGTGCTTCGCGGTCTGGACGATCTTCGCCATCATCGGCGTGCAGATCAAACGCGATCTGGGCCTGAGCGAGACGCAGTTCGGCCTGCTGGTGGGCACGCCCATCCTCACCGGGTCGTTGATCCGCCTTATCCTCGGCATCTGGTCTGACCAGTATGGCGGGCGGATGGTGTTCACCTTCACCATGCTCTCCGCCGCGGTGATGACGGCGCTGCTGACCCAGGCCTATGACTACCCGACCTTCCTGCTCGCCGCGCTCGGCGTGGGCATCGCCGGCGGCTCCTTCTCGGTCGGCGTCGCCTATGTCGCCAAGTGGTTCCCGAAGGAGAAGCAGGGCACGGCGCTGGGCATCTTCGGCGCGGGCAATGTGGGCGCCGCGGTCACCAAATTCGCCGCCCCCGTCATCATGGTGGCCTATGGCTGGAAGACCGTGGCCCTGATCTGGGCGGCGGCGCTGCTGGTGATGGCGGTGGTCTTCTTCGTGATGACCAAGGATGACCCGGACCTGGCGCGGCGCCGCGCCACGGGAGCCAAGCCCGAGCCGCTCTCGGCCATGATGGAGCCGCTCAAGAACATCCAGGTCTGGCGCTTCTCGCTGTATTACTTCTTCGTCTTCGGCGCCTTCGTCGCGCTCGCCTTGTGGCTGCCGCGCTACCTGATCGGAGTCTATGGGCTGGATATCGTCACCGCCGGCATGGTGGGGGCGGCCTATTCCATCCCGGCCTCGATCTTCCGCGCCTATGGCGGGCATCTCTCCGACAAGTTCGGCGCACGCCGCATCATGTACTGGACCTTCCTGGTCTCGGTGATCTGCACCTTCATCCTCTCCTACCCGCCGACGCAGTATGTGGTGCAGGGCATTCGCGGGCCGGTGAGCTTCAGCATGTCCATGGGCCTGATCGGCTTCATGGTCGCCACCTTCACGCTCGGCTTCTTCATGAGCCTGGGCAAGGCGGCGGTGTACAAGCACATCCCAGTCTACTACCCCGACCGCGTGGGCGCCGTGGGCGGCGTGGTAGGCCTTGTCGGCGGCCTGGGCGGCTTCGTGCTGCCCATCGCCTTCGGCGCGCTGAACGACCTGACCGGCGTGTGGCAGAGCTGCTTCTGGCTGCTCTTCGTGATCGTCGCCATCGCCCTGGTCTGGATGCACCTGGCCATCGGCCGGATGGAGCGCGAAGCGGCCGAGCAGGGCGTGGCTGTGAGTTCCCTGCCCGAACTGCCGGAGATGCAGCCCATCCACGGCACGGCCCAGCAGGGCGCGCTGGCCGCGACCGGACCGATCCAGGATTGGCGGCCCGAGGACAAGGCCTTCTGGGAGGGCGGCGGCCGAGCCATCGCGCGGCGCAACCTCTGGATCTCGGTGCCCTGCCTGCTGCTCTCCTTCGCGGTGTGGATGGTGTGGTCCGTCGTGGTGGCGAAGCTGCCTAGCGTGGGCTTCGCCTTCACCAACGAGCAACTGTTCTGGCTGGCTTCGCTGCCGGGCCTATCGGGTGCCACGCTGCGCATCGCCTACAGCTTCATGCCGGCGATCTTCGGCGGCAGGCTCTGGACGACGCTCGCCACCTGGTCGCTGCTGATCCCCGCACTCGGCATGGGCTTCGCGGTGCAGGATCCCTCGACACCCTACTGGATCTTCCTGGTCCTCGCCCTGCTGTGCGGCTTCGGTGGCGGCAACTTCGCCTCCTCCATGGCCAACATCTCGTTCTTCTTCCCCAAGAGCGAGAAGGGCAACGCGCTGGCCATCAATGCGGGGCTCGGCAATCTGGGTGTCAGCGTGGTGCAGTTCGTGGTGCCGCTGGCCATCACCGCCGGCGTCTTCGGCTGGCTGGGCGGTGCGCCGCAGACCGCGACGGTGGGCAGCGTGACCACCACCTTGTGGCTGCAGAACGCCGGCTTCGTCTTCGTGCCCTTCATCATCGCCTCGGCCTTCGCGGCCTGGTTCGGGATGAACGACATCGCGACGATGAAGGCCTCCTTCGCCGACCAGGCGGTGATCTTCCGCCGCACGCACAACTGGATCATGTGCTGGCTCTACACCGGCACCTTCGGCTCCTTCATCGGCTTCTCCGCCGCCTTCCCGCTGCTCTCGCGCATCCTCTACCCGGAGGTCAACGCGCTGCAATACGCCTTCCTGGGCCCGCTGGTGGGTGCGCTCTCGCGCGCCGCGGCCGGCAAGGCGTGTGACCGGATCGGCGGCGGGCGCATCACCTTCTGGGTGTTCATCGCCATGTCGCTCGGCGTGATGGGCATCCTCTACGCCATCGATATGAAGGGCGATCCGACCTCCTTCCCGGTCTTCTTCGCGAGCTTCCTCTTCCTCTTCGCCGCGACCGGCGTGGGCAACGCCTCCACCTTCCAGATGATCCCCGCGATCATGCGCAAGGAAGTGGCGCGGCTGGAGGCGGGGCTGAACGCGGCGGATCGTGTGAAGCAGTCCGACAAGGAATCGGCGGCCATCATCGGCTTCACCTCCGCCATCGCGGCCTATGGCGCCTTCTTCATCCCCAAGAGCTTCGGCACTTCGATCGCCATGACCGGCAGCGCCGAGACCGCGCTCTACAGCTTCCTCGGGTTCTACGTGAGCTGCGTGCTGGCCACCTGGTGGTTCTACACGCGCCGCGGCGGCCTTCTCCATGACATCGAACGCGGTGGCCGCGCTGCCCCCGCCGCCACCCCCGCCCAATGATCCAGACCGACAGCCAAGGCATCACATCATGAGCCACTTCCTCGACCGCCTGACCTTCTTCAAGAAGGTGCAGGAGCCCTTCTCGAACGGCCACGGCATCACCACCAACGAGGATCGCCGCTGGGAGGACGGCTACCGGAAGCGCTGGCAGCACGACAAGATCGTGCGCTCCACGCATGGCGCCAATTGCACCGGCTCCTGCTCCTGGAAGATCTATGTGAAGGGCGGCATCGTCACCTGGGAAACCCAGCAGACGGATTATCCGCGCACCCGGCCCGACCTTCCCAATCACGAGCCGCGCGGCTGCTCGCGCGGCGCCTCCTACAGCTGGTATCTCTATTCGGGCAACCGGGTGAAATACCCGCTGGTCCGCTCGCGCCTGATCAAGTTGTGGCGCGAGGCGCGGGCGATCATGACGCCCGTCGCCGCCTGGGCCTCCATCGTCGAGAGCCCCGAGAAGCGCGCCTCCTACGTCACCAAGCGCGGCCATGGCGGATTCGTGCGCGCGCCCTGGGATGAGGTGCAGGAGATCATCGCCGCCGCCAATGCCTATACGGCGAAGAATTACGGCCCGGACCGCATCTTCGGCTTCTCGCCCATCCCGGCCATGTCCATGGTCTCCTACGCCGCGGGCTCACGCTACCTGTCGCTGATCGGCGGCGTCTGCATGTCCTTCTACGACTGGTATTGCGACCTGCCGCCGGCCTCACCGCAGACCTGGGGCGAGCAGACGGACGTGCCGGAATCGGCCGACTGGTACAATGCCGGCTTCATCATCCTCTGGGGCTCCAACGTGCCGCAGACGCGCACGCCCGACGCGCATTTCTACACCGAAGCGCGCTATCGCGGGATGAAGAGCGCCGTGATCTGCCCCGACTACTCGGAGGCCGCGAAGTTCGGAGACATCTGGCTCTCGGTGAAGCAGGGCACGGATGCCGCACTCGCCATGGCGATGGGCCACGTGATCCTCAAGGAATACCATGTGGCGCGCGAGGTGCCCTACTTCCGCGACTATCTGCGACAATACACCGACATGCCGATGCTGGTGAAGCTGGTCCAGCAAGGCGACCAGCTGGTGCCGGAGCGCTTCCTCCGCGCCAGCGACTTCGACGCCGCGCTGGGCGAGGCGAACAATCCCGAATGGAAGACCGTCGCCTTTGACGAGACCAGTGGGAACGTGGTGGCGCCGCGCGGCACCATCGGCTTCCGCTGGGGTGAGGCGGGCAAGTGGAATCTCGAGGAGAAGGCCTCCGACGGCGCGGCAACGAAGCTGCGCCTCTCGCTCGACGGCATTCAGGACGAGATGGCCGAAGTTGCCTTCCCCTACTTTGGCAATATTGAGCACGAGCACTTCGCCTCCACCACCCATGCCTCCGTGCTGAACCGCCGCGTGCCGGTGAAGCGCCTGGCGTTGGCGGATGGTGAGACGCTGGTGGCCAGCGTGCATGACCTGTTCCTGGCCAATTACGGCGTGGATCGCGGCTTCGGCGGCGAGAATGTCGCGGCGAGCTTTGACGACGCCACGCCCTATACCCCCGCCTGGGCCGAGAAGATCACCGGCGTCAGCCGCGACAAGATCATCCAGGTGGCGCGCGAATTCGCCACCAACGCCGAGAAGACCAAGGGTCGCTCGATGATCATCATCGGCGCCGCCATGAACCATTGGTTCCACGCCGACATGAATTATCGCGGCGTCATCAACATGCTGGTGCTCTGCGGCTGCGTCGGCCAGTCGGGCGGCGGTTGGGCGCATTATGTGGGGCAGGAGAAGCTGCGCCCGCAGGCCGGCTGGGCGCCGCTCGCCTTCGCGCTGGATTGGGGCCGCCCGCCGCGCCAGCAGAACTCCACCTCGGCCTTCTACGCGCACACCGACCAGTGGCGCTACGAGACGATGAATGTGGGCGACATCATCTCTCCCACTGCGCCGAAGGGGCCTTGGGATGGCGCCATCATCGACTACAACATCCGCGCTGAGCGCATGGGCTGGCTGCCCTCCGCGCCGCAGCTCGAGACCAATCCCCTACAGGTCGCGAAGGACGCGGCGGCGGCGGGCCTTTCTGCCAAGGATTACGTCGCGAAGGGGCTGAAGGACGGCACGCTCAAGCTCTCCTGCGAGGACCCGGACAACCCCCGCAACTGGCCGCGCAACATGTTCGTCTGGCGGTCGAACCTGCTCGGCTCCTCGGGCAAGGGGCATGAGTATTTCCTGAAGCACCTGCTGGGCACCACGCATGGCGTGCTGGGCAAGGACCTTGGCCAGGAGGGCCGCGCGAAGGCGACCGAGGCGGTCTGGCATGAGCACGCGCCGGAAGGAAAGCTGGACCTGCTGGTGACGCTCGATTTCCGCATGTCCACCACCTGCGTCTATTCCGACATCGTGCTGCCGACGGCCACCTGGTACGAGAAGAACGACCTCAACACCTCCGACATGCATCCCTTCATCCACCCGCTCACCGGCGCGGTGGACCCGGCCTGGGAAGCGCGGAGTGATTGGGAGATCTACAAGGGCATCGCCAAGGCCTTCTCCCGCGTGGCGCCCGAGGTGCTGGGCATCGAGACCGACGTCGTGCTGAACCCCATCAAGCACGATAGCGCCAATGAGATCGCTCAACCCTTCGATCCGCGCGACTGGAAGCGCGGCGAGTGCGAGCCGATCCCTGGCAAGACCATGCCCAATGTCTTCGAGGTGAAGCGCGACTACCCGGCGACCTATGAGCGCTTCACGGCGCTCGGGCCGCTGATGGACAGCATCGGCAACGGCATCAAGGGCATGGCCTGGAAGACCGGGCATGAGGTCGAGCACCTGAAGGCGCTGAACGGCGTGCATGCCGAGGGGGCCAACAAGGGCCTCGCCCGCATCGTCAGCGATATCGATGCGACCGAGGTCATCCTGATGCTCGCCCCGGAGACCAATGGCGAGGTCGCGGTGCATGCCTGGGAGGCGCTGGGCAAGGCCACCGGTCTCGACCACACGCATCTGGCCTTGCCCAAGGAGGACGAGAAGATCCGCTTCCGCGACGTGGTGGCGCAGCCGCGCAAGATCATCTCTGCCCCCACCTGGTCGGGGCTTGAGAGCGAGAAGGTCTGCTACAACGCAGGCTACACCAATGTGCATGAGCTGATCCCCTGGCGCACGCTGACAGGGCGGCAGCAGCTCTATCAGGATCACCTTTGGATGCGGGCCTTCGGCGCGGCGCTCTGCGTCTATCGTCCGCCGGTTGACCTGCGCGCGGTCAAGCCGGTGATCGACATGAAGCCCAATGGCGAAAAGCAGGTGGTGCTGAACTTCATCACGCCGCACCAGAAATGGGGCATCCACTCCACCTATACCGACAACCTGCTGATGCTGACGCTCTCGCGCGGCGGGCCCTGCATCTGGATCAGCGAGGATGACGCGCAGCGCGCCGGCATCGTCGACAATGACTGGGTGGAGGCCTTCAACAGCAATGGCGCGCTGGTCGCGCGCGCCGTCGTCTCCCAGCGCGTGAAGAACGGCATGGTCATGATGTACCACGCGCAGGAGAAGATCGTGAACGTGCCCGGCTCGCAGATGACGGGCAACCGCGGCGGCATCCACAACTCGGTCACGCGCATCGTGCTCAATCCGACGCACATGATCGGTGGCTACGCGCAGCAATCCTACGACTTCAACTACTACGGCACGATCGGCACCAACCGCGACGAGTTCGTCATCGTCCGCAAGATGACGGAGATCGACTGGCTGGAACGCCCCCACGCAGACGCAACGCTGGTCACGGGAGAAGTGGCATGAAGATCCGCGCGCAAATCGCCATGGTGCTGAACCTCGACAAGTGCATCGGGTGCCACACCTGTTCCGTAACGTGCAAGAACGTGTGGACCAACCGTGAAGGCATGGAATATGCTTGGTTCAACAACGTCGAGACCAAGCCCGGCATCGGTTATCCCAAGGACTGGGAGGACCAGAACAAGTGGAAGGGCGGCTGGAAGCGCAAGCGCAACGGCAAGATCGTGCCGCGCATCGGCGGCAAGTGGCGCGTGCTGGCGAACATCTTCGCCAACCCGAACATGCCCGAGATCGACGACTACTACGAACCCTTCACCTTCGACTACGAGCACCTGCAAAAGGCGCCCGAGCTGGAGGCCTTCCCCACCGCGCGCCCGCGCTCCCTCATCACCGGCGAGCGGATGGAGAAGATCGAGTGGGGCCCGAACTGGGAGGAAATCCTGGGCGGCGAATTCGCCAAGCGCTCGAAGGATGTGAACTTCGAGGGTGTGCAGAAGGAGATGTACGGCCAGTTCGAAAACACCTTCATGATGTATCTGCCGCGCCTGTGCGAACACTGCCTGAACCCCGCCTGCGCCGCCGCCTGCCCCTCGGGCGCGATCTACAAGCGTGAGGAGGATGGCATCGTCCTGATCGACCAGGACAAATGCCGCGGCTGGCGGATGTGCGTCTCTGGCTGCCCCTACAAGAAGATCTACTACAACTGGTCCTCCGGGAAATCGGAGAAGTGCATCTTCTGCTACCCGCGCATCGAGGCGGGCCAGCCCACCGTCTGCTCTGAGACCTGCGTGGGGCGCATCCGCTACCTCGGCGTGATGCTCTACGACGCTGACCGCATCGAGGAAGCGGCCAGCGTCGCGGATGAGAAGAACCTCTACGAATCGCAGATGAGCATCTTCTGCGATCCGAATGATCCGAAGGTGATCGCCCAGGCGTGCGCGGATGGCATCAGCGACAGCTGGCTGGAGGCCGCGCGCCACTCGCCGGTCTGGAAGATGGCGATGGAGTGGAAGGTCGCCTTCCCACTGCACCCCGAATACCGGACGCTGCCGATGGTCTGGTACGTGCCGCCGCTTTCGCCGATCACGGCCGCGGCCGAAGCCGGGCAGATGGGCACGGATGGCGGCATGCCCGATGTCCGCTCGCTTCGCATCCCGCTGCGCTATTTGGCGAACCTGCTGACCGCGGGGGATGAGGTGCCGGTCGCCACCGGCCTGGAGCGCATGCTCGCCATGCGCGCCTACATGCGCGCCAAGACGGTGGACGGCGTGATTGACGAGGTGGTGGCGCGCAAGGCCGGCCTCACCCCCGCGCAGATTGAGGAGATGTACCACGTGATGGCCATCGCCAATTACGAGGACCGCTTCGTGATCCCGACCGCGCATCGCGAAGTCACCGAGGACGCCTATGAGATGCGCGGCCATTGCGGCTTCTCCTTCGGCGATGGCTGCGCGCCCAGCGAGCAGTCGGGCAATTTGTTCGGCGGCATCAAGCTGAAGAACGAGAAGCCGAAGATGGGGGTGCTGTGATGCGCACGCTCAAGGTCCTCTCCGCGCTGCTGACCTACCCGACGGCGGATCTGGTCGCCGCCGGTCCTGAGCTTCGCGACGTGCTGGCGCGCGAGGCGGTGCTGCCGAAGCGCGAACGCGCGGCGGTGGAGGCGCTGATCGCCGACCTCGCCGCGCATGACCTCTATGACGCGCAGGAACGCTACATCCTGCTGTTCGACCGCACACGCTCGCTCTCGCTGCATCTGTTCGAGCATGTGCATGGCGAAAGCCGGGATCGTGGCCAGGCCATGGTGGACCTCATCAAGGTCTATGAGGATGGCGGCTTCACGCCCACCACGAAGGAGCTGCCGGATTTCCTGCCGCTCTTCCTGGAATACGCGGCCACGCGCGCGCCCTCCGAGGCGATCGAGCTGATCGGCCAGCCAGGCCACGTCTTCGCGGCCCTGCGCGAGCGGCTGGGCAAGCGTTCCTCACCCTATGAGGCGATCTTCGCGGCGCTCACCGCCTTGTCCCGCGCGAAGCTGGACGCGGCCGCACTGGCTGCGCTGCGCGCCGAGCCCGACCCCGAACCGGACGACCTGGAGGCGCTCGACGCGGCATGGGCCGAGGAGGAAGTGACCTTCGGGCCAGGCTCCGCCGCCGCCGCCTGCGGCACGGATGTGCTGGCCGCGAAGCTGCGCCAGGCCGGGCGCCCGGCGCCGGGGCTGGAGCCCCCGCCCGGGCAGCGCCCGCGCACTACCATCACCCATCGCAACGCCGGTTGAGGAGACGCCAACATGCGCGACGCCATCTTCCACATCCTCTTCGTCTGGTACCCCTATGTGGCGCTGACGGCCTTCCTGCTGGGCAGCCTGATCCGCTTTGACCGCGAGCAATATTCCTGGCGCGCGAGTTCCAGCCAGATCCTGCGCAAGCGGCAGCTCGCCTGGGGGTCCAACCTGTTCCATGCGGGCGTGCTATTCCTGTTCCTGGGGCACGCGGCCGGCCTGCTGACGCCGAAATTCATCTACACGCTGTTCATCACCGTCGAGCAGAAGCAGCTCATCGCCGTCATCGCGGGCGGGCTGGCGGGGCTGATCTGCTTCATCGGCCTCACGCTGCTGCTGCATCGGCGGCTGTATGATGCGCGCATCCGCGTCACCTCCACCTACATGGACCTCGCGGTGCTGATGATCCTCTGGGTGCAACTGTCGCTCGGCCTGCTGACGCTGCCCTTTTCGCTGGCACATTCCGACGGGTCCGTCATGCTCACCCTGGCGCATTGGGCGCAGGGCATCCTCACCTTGCAGCCGGTGGACGCGAAGACCCTGCAGGGCCTGGCTTTCCCCTATCTCGCGCATCTCGTGCTGGGCATGACGATCTTCCTGATCTTCCCCTTCTCGCGCCTCGTGCATGTGTGGTCGGCGCCGGTCTGGTATCTCGGGCGGCGTGGCTACCAGGTGGTGCGCAGCCGGCGTCCGCTGGCCCCGCGGCAAGCGGCGGAGTGAGCGCGATGAGCACCACCACCTCCACTGGCTGCGCGGCGAAGCCCGCGCTGCCCGCCAGCCGCAAGACCGTCAGCGTGAATGGCGTGGTGATCCCGCGCGCCGCCATCGCGCAGGAGACGCAGCACCATCCGGCCACCAAGCCGCTAGATGCCATGAAGGCGGCCACCGCCGCCCTCGTGGTGCGGGAGCTGCTGTTGCAGGAGGCCCGACGCCTCGCCATCCCGGCCGAGCCGGCCAGTGATGACGAGGGAAGGCACGAGACCGAGGAGGAGGCGCTGGTGCGCGGCCTTGTGGAGCGCGAGGTGCGCACCCCGGACGCGGACGAAGCCGCCTGCCGGCGCTTCTATGAACAGAACAGGCGACGCTTCCGCTCGCCTGACCTCCACGAGGCGCGGCACATCCTGATTACGGCCAATGAGGCGGACGGTGCGGAGGTCGCCGCGGCCATCCTCGCGCGCCTCGCCGTCGCTCCCGCGGAATTCGGCGAATTGGCCTTGGCGCATTCCGCCTGTCCCTCGGGCAAGACGGATGGCAACCTTGGTCAGATTGGCCCCGGGCAGACCGTTCCGGAATTCGAGGAAGCGCTCGCGCGCATCGCGGTCGGCACCATCCATCCCGAGCCGGTGCGGACCCGCTTTGGCCTGCACATCGTGGCGCTGGACCGCCGGATCGAGGGGCGGGACCTGCCCTTCGAACTGGTGCGGGACCGCATTGCCGCATGGATGGCCGAGAAGGTGCGCCGCGTCGCGATCCAGCAATATGTCTCGATCCTGGCGGGCCGGGCGGATATCCAGGGCATTGACCTGGCGGCGGCCACCTCGCCGCTCGTGCAGTGAGGTGATGCTATGCTGCTCGGCACCCTCCTGAAGCGTCTGGGGCAAGAGGCTGACGCTGCCGAGGCCCTCGCCGCCCTCAATGACATCGTGCTCCTGGCCGAGGTCCAGGCCATGGGGGAGGTGCATGACGAAACCCCGGCGGAATATGTCTGCGGCGCCACCAGGCGCTTCGCCGCCGATGCGTCCAGCGAGGATTGGCTCGCGCTGATGACGGCCATCGAGCGCAGCGACGATCCGGCGCGCACCACGCTGGACCGCATGCTGCGCTGGTCACTCAAGCAGGATGCCACCGCGCCGGCCGCTGCATCCGGGTGCGGCTGTGGCCAGGGCGGGGCTGGCGGTTGCCAGGGTGGAACGGGCCATGCTGCGGGATGACACGGCATCGCCCCCCTTCGCGCTGCTCGATGAGCCGCTGGCCTATGTGCAGGCCGCACACCTGCAGCAGCGTGCGATCTGCGCCGTGCTGCGCCGCTTCGCCGCCGCGCATGCCGCAAGCCGCCCCGAGGCCGATCGCGTGACGGCCTATCTGACGGGTGAGTTGCGCCTGCACCACGAGGATGAGGATCTGGACCTGTATCCTGCGCTCAGGCGCCGCGCCCTGCCGGCCGATGGGCTCGGCATCACCCTGGCGCGCCTCGGCGAGGAACACCGCCAGGGTGCCGCCATGGCCGACCTGATCGTGGATGCCCTTTCCGCCCGCCCGGCCGAGGAGGTGGTGCAACTGGGCGCCACCACGAGCGAGGCGATGCAGGCCTATGCCGCGAGCGAGATCCGGCATTTGGCGCTGGAGAACGCCGTGGTGCTGGCGCTGGCGCGCATCCGTCTGACGCGGCCTGACCTCAAGGCCATCAGCCGCGGCATGAAGGCCCGGCGCGGCGTGGAGGTCACATGAGAAGCCTGGATCACCTGTTCGACCGCAATGTCGCCTGGGCCGACCGCAAGACGGAGCAGGACCCCACCTTCTTTCGGCGCCTTTCCGAGCAACAGGCGCCGCAATATCTCTGGATCGGCTGCTCGGACAGCCGCATCACCGCGAATGACGTGCTCGGTCTGGACCCGGGCGAGGTCTTCGTCCACCGCAACATCGCGAACATCGTCCACACCAGCGACATGAACATCCTCGCGGTGCTGGAATACGCGATCGAGGTGCTGCGCGTTCGGCACATCATCGTCTCGGGCCATTATGGCTGCGGCGGGGTGCAGCGCGCGATGGCGGAGGAGCGTGGCGCGCTGGTGGATCACTGGCTGCAGCCGCTCTCGATGTTCTACCGCAAGCATCGTCCGCTCTTCGATGGGATGGGCGAGGCGCCGCAGCAGCTCAACCGGCTGTGCGAACTCAATGTGGAAATGCAGCTGCGGCGCGTCGCCGCCACGCCCATCGTCGAGGGCGCCTGGCTGCGCGGGGTCGAGCTGCATCTGCATGGCTGGATCTACGGCATGCATGACGGGTTGCTGCGTGACCTCGGCGCGACCGTCGCCTCCATCGAGGAACGGGACGCGCTGCCCTCGATCGACCAGCGGGTCACGCAGCGCTCGGAACCTCTCAGCCCGCGGCGGCGCCACGCGCTGGAAGCCTTTTCTGCCCTTGGCCTGGCCGACATGGCCTCGCCCCCCTGCTGCATGCCCTCCCTGGAGAAGCCCCCGAAATGACACGTGACACGCCCCTCATCACGGCGTTGATCTATGCCGACAGCGCGCTGGCCGACCACGCCTTGCGGCGCGTGGTGCGCGAGTGGGAGGCCATGGGCCGCCGGCTTGCGGGCGTGGTTCAGCGCGACACGCCGCGCGCTGGCCGAAGCCACTGCGACATGACGCTGGAAGAGCTCTCGACTGGCGTCGCCATCGAGATTTCGCAGGATCGCGGGCCGCATGCGCGCGGCTGCCGGCTTGACACGGGTGAGATGGCGCGCGCCATCCACCTGGCCTCCGTGGCGCTGCTGCGGGGGGCGGATCTCCTCGTCCTGAACAAATTCGGCAAGACCGAGGCCGAGGGCGGCGGCTTTCGCACCCTGATCGGCGAGGCGATAGAGCGCGGCGTGCCCGTCCTGATCGCCGTGCCCTATCGCAACATTGACCCGTGGCGCGCCTTCGCAGGCGATCTGGCGCGGGAGATCCACCTGACCGACGCGGCGGCGGATGTGGCGCTGGAGCGGCTTTGCCCGGCCCAGGCCGAGCCGGCGTCCAAGCAGGCCGGGTCGGCGGGCGTGTGATGGTGCAGGAATTCGAGGATGCCGGCGCGCTGATCGCGCATATCGTCACGCGCTACCACGCCGTGCACCGGCAGGAGGTGCCGGAGCTGATCCGCCTCGCGCGCCTGGTCGAGGGCACGCATGCCGATCATTCGGAGGTGCCGCGTGGCCTCGCGGACCTGCTGTGCCGCGTCCAGTGGGAGATGGAAGCCCATATGCAGAAGGAGGAGGAGGGGCTGTTCCCCATGCTGCATCCGCACCAAGGCGACATGGGCATGGCGATGGAGTTGATGCGCGACGAGCATGACGACCATGCGGCGCGGCTCGACCAGATGGCCGCGCTGACGCGGGGCCACCAGCCGCCGGAGGATGCCTGCGGCGCCTGGCGCGCGCTCTACGCCGGCACCGCCAAATTCGCCGAGGATCTGCGCGAGCACATCCGGCTTGAGAATGACGTGCTGTTCCCAGGCTTCGGCGGATGAGCGACGCGCCCATCCGGATCGGCGTCGTCACCGTCTCCGACCGGGCCTTCCGGGGCCTCTATGCCGACCAGGGCGGGCCGGGGATCGAGGTGGAACTGGCGCGCATCCTGGCCTCGCCCTGGCAGCCTGTGCGGCGCCTCGTGCCCGATGAGCGCCCAGCGATCGAGGATGCGCTGTGCGGACTGGCGGATGGCGAGGCCTGCCCCTTGATCGTCACCACGGGCGGCACCGGCCCTGCGCCGCGCGACGTGACGCCGGAAGCGACAGAGGCGGTGTGTGACCGTCTCTTGCCGGGCTTTGGCGAGGTGATGCGCGCCGCCTCCCTGCGCGTGGTGCCCACCGCCATCCTCTCGCGCCAGATCGCCGGCACGCGCGGGCGCAGCCTGATCGTGAACTTGCCGGGCAAGCCCTCCGCCATCGCCGACTGCCTGGCCGCGGTCTTCCCGGCCATTCCGTATTGCATCGACCTGATCGGCGGGCCGCGCCTGGAGACGGACCCTGCCGTCTGCGTCGCCTTCCGACCCAAGGGGGCGTGATGGCGCTGTTCGCGCATGGGTTCCGGCCCTTCTTCCTCATGGCGGGGCTGGTCGCGCCGGTCGCCATTGGCTTCTGGGCGCTGACCCTGGCGGGCGTCGCGCTGCCCGAGGGTCCCTTGCCGATGATGCGATGGCACGCCCATGAGGCGCTGGGCGGCTTCGTGACGGCGGCGATGATCGGCTTCCTGATGACGGCCATCCCGAACTGGACGGGGCGGCGCGGCTATTCCGGCGCGCCGCTGATGCTGATCGCGGCATTGTTCCTCGCGGCGCGCTTCGCGATGCTGCCGGGCTCGCCCGTGCCGATCGCTGTGGCGGCGCTGCTGGCGCTGGCGCCGCTGCCCGCCACGCTGCTGCTGGTCTTGCCCGCGCTGATCAAGGCGAAGTCGGCGCGGCTGTTTGGCCCGCCCGCGCTGGTCCTGATGTTCTGGTCCGGGCAGGCGATGATGCTGGCCGAGGCCGCCGGATGGTGGTCCACGCCCGGTTGGGCCAGTGGCCAATTGCTGATGGCCGACATGGCGCTGCTGCTGGTCGTGCTGATCGGCGGGCGGATCGTGCCGTCCTTCACCTTGAACGCGCTGCGCAAGACGGCGCGACCGGCCGAGGCGGCGCCGTTGCCCGGTGTGGACCGCGGCGCCATCCTGGCCGTGGTGGCGGTCGCATGGGTGGATTTGCTCGCCCCGGGTGGGGTGCTGGCCGGGTTGGTCGCGGCGCTGGCGGCGGTTCTGGTGGCGCTGCGCCTGTCGCGCTGGTACGGGCTGCGGACCTGGCAATGGCCGATCCTGTGGGTGTTGCACCTGGCCTATGCGCTGATCCCCCTGGCACTCGCCGCGAAGGCCTGGTCCCTGCTGGGCGGCGCCCCCTGGGCCTCGGCGTGGTTGCACCTGCAATTGGC
The DNA here is from genome assembly GCA_027487385.1 of Acetobacteraceae bacterium. Taxonomy (GTDB): domain Bacteria; phylum Pseudomonadota; class Alphaproteobacteria; order Acetobacterales; family Acetobacteraceae; genus Roseococcus. The sequence continues at coordinate 89,526 of JAIYDS010000090.1, forward strand.
GGGCGCCGTATCCTTGATGATCCTGGCCGTCATGACGCGCGCGACGCTTGGGCACACGGGCCATGCCCTGGTCGCCAGCGCCGGGACGGTGGCGGCCTATCTTCTGCTGCTGACCGCGGCGCTGCTCCGGAGCTTCAGCGGCCTCGCCGGGGAGGGCGCGCTCCAGGTGCAACTGGCGGCGGCGGCGTGCTGGGTGGCGGCCTTCCTGCTGTTCCTCGCGGCCTATGCGCCGGTGCTGATGCGCCCGCGCGCGGATGGGAAGCCGGGGTGATGAGCGGCTGGGGGGAGTATGCGGCAGCCTGGGCCGCCTTCCTGCTCAGCCACATGTTGCCGGTGCGGCCGCGCTTTCGGCGTGGGTTGGTTGCGATGCTGGGTGAGCGCGGTTTCGTGGCCGCCTACAGTTTGGTTTCGCTGGTGATGATGGCTTGGCTGATCCTGGCGGCGGGGCGCGCGCCGCACCTGCCGGTTTGGGGTTGGGCGGCTTGGCAAGCCTGGGTGCCGAACCTGATCATGCCGCTTGCCTGCGTGTTGCTGGCACTCGGGATCGGCATTCCGAACCCTTTCTCGATCGGCGGCGCAGGGCCGGAGCGCTTCGATCCGATGCGACCAGGCGTGCTTGCCTTGACACGCCACCCGGTGCTGCTGGCCATCGTGCTCTGGGCCGCGGCGCACATCCCGCCGAATGGCGACCTTGCGATGGCAAGCTTGCTGGGTGCCTTCGCGGCCATGGGGCTGTTCGGCATGCGGGCGCTGGATGCGCGCCGCCGGCGTGCCTGGGGCGAGGATCGGTGGTTTGCCATGTCGCGCCGGAGTGGCGCGTGGTTGGGCGCGCTCCCGCAACTGGCGGCCACCATTTCGGTGCGTCGCGTGGCGATGGGACTCGTCGGCTGGCTCCTGCTGTTGTCGCTGCATGCGGCCGTCCTGGGCGTCTCCCCGCTGCCGATCCTGACCTGAATGTGCTCGTAGCAGCGCCACTTTTGCGCCGCATGTCTCTTGCGGCTTTGGGTTCTCCCCACGCGGTCCATGCAACTTGTTGCCCTTCGAGTGCAACAAGTTGCCCTTTTTCGTCGGCGCCACCGCCAAGTGACGCTGCTATCCTGATGCCGATGTATTTGGGGACCCGGACCCAAAAGCGCGGGGACCGCTGGAGACGCTGCACGAGGGGCAGATCGAGAGCGGTGGTGGGAATGGCGGCGAACCCGCTGGAGCCCGCCAGGCCGGCCGTCATAGGGCCGGCCGCATGATCGGAGGCGGGTGCGGAGACAATGGCGCCGCACCCGCTATCCGAATCACGGCACCTGCCGCTTCGCCACCCCCACCGACAGCGTCGCCGCCGCCAGGTCGAACGTCGCCGCGGAGATGTTCCGCGCCATCACCCGCACCGTGTTGTTCGACCACACCGCAGCGTCGAGCTCGATGAAGCGCGTCGACGACACCAGTGATGCTGTTGCCAGGTCCCCGGCCCGCGCCCCGTTCACGGTGACGTCGAGCAGCGATGTTGCCCCCGGCGCCAGGCTCGGCAGGTCCCACGACACCTCCGCGGCAAACTCCCGCCGGCCTGAGCCGAACAGCGCCCCCGTCAAGAGCGGCGTACCGTTCAGCACCGCGGGTGCCGCCTCCGGCAGTCCGTAGAGCCGCAGCGATTGCAGGTCGATCGGCCCATCAAAGCCGATCACCCCCACCTGCGCGTAAGCCACCGCCGCGCCCACGCGGATGGTCTGCCGGCGGTTGAAGTTGGCGTCATCCATCGGCGCGCCGGCATTCCACCCCTTCGCCGGCCCGTTCCACTGCATGGTGGTGATGGAGGCCAGCACGTCGCCGGCGATGTCCTCGCGGACGTTTCCCGCGCCGTCGAACACGCGCACGAACAACCGCCCGCCCGACGCGCCGCTCGTCAGCCAATGCGCCAGCGCGAACTCCTTCGCCTGGGAGGTGTCGAGCATCCACCCCAGCCCGCGGTTCGCCGCGAGCGTGACCGCGCGATCGGTCGGCGTTAGGTCGGTCAGCCCGTTGAAGCAGAAATCCGCCATGAAAGTCGCGGTGGTGGTGGAGGTGGCGATGGTGATCAGCCCCTCCACGCCGACCTCGGTCGCCGACTGCCGGAACGCTGCTGCACGGGTGTTCGGCACGCCGGCGAGAAACCGCTGGAACCGCGACGCCGGCGCCCGGTGCCGGTTGATCACCGCATTGCCGCAGCGGTTCGCCGTCGCGGTGTAGTCGATGCCGACGAGGTAGGTGTTGGTCCAGGCGATGTCGTACTCGCAGTCCTGCGCACCGGCGGTGTGCCTGGCCGCCAGCGGCGAGCAGGCTTCCATGCGCATGTTGCGCGCGATGATGGCAGAGCCCGAGGTCTGGTTCAGGAAGGGGATGGCGATGTTGCTGCCGGCCTGGCGCAGCTCGAAGTTCGGCGCGTCGAAGACGTGGCGGTTGTGGTTGGAATAGGCGCCGGGCTCGTTCCCGAACCGCACCCCAAAGCGGTCCTGCGCGGCATTCACCCCCGTCGCCTGTGCGAAGTGTCCACCATAGTAGCGGATCGAGGTGTTCCAGGCGGTCGCCGTCGCGCACCAGATGTCGAGGCCGATGCGGTTGTTGACGATCCGCCCCAGCGTGAAGGTGCTGTCCTCCACGCCGCGACCATCGCCCAGCGTGCGCATCCCAATGGTGAAGCCTTCCACCCGGCGCAGCTCAATCTGGCTGGCATCGACGTTGCGCACGGTGATGCCGATGTCGGCCTCGGAGGACCAGTCCGACAGCGTCTGCCGGATCACGTTCAGCCCGGTGTAGAGCTTCTCCGCGTTGCGGATGGTGCCGCCGTCGCCGAGCACCAGCACGCTGGTCGGCGCCGTGCCGGTGTAGCGGATGGTCCCCTGCATGATCAGGCCGCGCGCGCCGCCCGGCAGGGTGACGGTGCCGGAGACGTTCCAGGTGCCGGGCGGGATCACAGCGAACTTCTGGTCCGCGCCGGCCCGATCGAAGGCGGCCTGGATGGCGGTGCGATCATCGGCCACGCCATCGCCGAGCCCGCCGAAATCATTCGGCAGTACCGCCTCGCGGTCGCGCAGGTACTTCGCGAAGTCGCTCTTGTTGAGGTTGGCGTTGAGGACCAGCAGGTCGTCGATGCGGGCCGGCATGGCTGTCTCCGATCAGAGGGCGGTGGCGGTGACCGGGCCGGCGAAGGCCGAGACGTTGCCCTCGGCCGAGACGCTGTGCAGCCAGTACCAGCGGGTCTGGCCGGTGGTGAGGCCGGTGCGGTCCCAGGGCAGCGCGGTCGGCTCGGCGGCCAGCTTGGTAGCGGCGGCGAGACTGGCGCTGCTGGCCTCGAACACCTGCAGCCGCACCCCATCCGCGGGAAAGCCGCCCGAGAGGCGCACGCCACCGGTGATGCCAATCGCGGCCAGGCCCGAGGCCGCGACCGGCACCAGCGCCTCGCGCCAGCCCGACACCGCCCCGCTGCGCGCCTGCGCCCGCACCCGGAAGGCCGTCGGCTCCGCGGTTGGGATGGCGACGGCGGTGGCGCCGAAGCCGCCCGCATAGCCCTGCCACACGGCGACCGAGGCCGGCCGGAACTCGATCTCGTAGCCAGCCAGATAGGCCGAGCCCACCACGGACCAGGAAACCCCCATCGCCGTGAAGGATGTCCCGAGTGGCGTCTCGACCAGGATGGCGGCCGGCGCGGCGATGACGCCCGGGTTCGGCAGAACCACGGACGGGTTCTGGCCCGTCGCACGCTCGTCGGTCGCAGGGTTCCATGCCCAGACGGCGGGGTCCTCCTCCGCCAGCTGCAGGTTCACCCCACCATCCGGCGCCAGCGCCCAGCCGGTCACCCGGGCCGGGAACGGCGTGAGCCGTTCAAGGGCCACCGTCACCCCATCCCAGGGCCGCAGCCGCAGCGCCGAGAGGTTGGCCTGCATCGCCACCTCGCGCTGGCGGCGGTTGCGCTCCAGCTCGATTTTCATCAGGCGCTGGACGGTCGCCGCCGAGGTGGTGAGCGGGAACTCCATGTCCCGGTAGATCGCCTCGCCGCCATCCTCGGTGACGTAGTTGCTGGCGAGCAGCGGCGGCGCATCGGTCGGCTGCCAGGC
>JAIYDS010000311.1 GCA_027487385.1 Acetobacteraceae bacterium
AGCTTGGTGAAGATGGTCTGGATCGCCTCGAAATTGGCGATCACATCGGGCTTCAGCTTCTCTTCCAGGGCGGAGAGGGAGAGGCCCATGCCCTCGCCTTCCTCACCCTCCTCGAATTCCTCGGGCTCGGGCGGCGCGCCCTCGGGCGTGTCGGCGGCGTTGGTGGCCTCGAGGTCGATCACGTCGCGCAGCAGCATGCGGGGCGGCTCGGCCTTCAGCGCCTCATACCAGGCGATGATGGCCTTGAAGGTCAGCGGGCTCTCGCAGAGGCCCGTGATCATCATGTCGCGCCCGGCTTCGATGCGCTTGGCGATGGCGATTTCGCCCTCGCGGCTCAGCAGCTCGACGCTGCCCATCTCGCGCAGATACATGCGGACGGGGTCGTCGGTGCGGCCGAGGTTTTCCTCGTCCACATTGCCGCCGGACTCTTCGTCCTCCTTCTCCTCGCCATCCTCGGATTTGGCGGGCTTGGCCTCGCCCTCCTCGGATTCCTCGGCCTCGACCACGTTGATGCCGGCTTCGGAGAGGGAGGAGAGCGTGTCCTCGATGAATTCGGAGCTCACCTGCTCCTGCGGCATGGCGGCGTTGACTTCGTCATAGGTGACGTAGCCGCGTTCCTTGCCGCGGGCGATCAGCTTCTTGACGGCGGCGGAGGTGATGTCGAGAACGACGCCATCCACCGCTTCATCGCGGGATTCGGCCGCCTCACTGCCATTCGCCGTCTTCGTCGCCATGCGCCGCTCCATTCTCGTGCCCGGGGGAAAATTGTCCCCACCCCTTACGCGTCCTCGGTCTCGTCCAATTCGCCGCGCCGGAGCGCGTCGAGGGCCTCGGTCAGGCGGATCAGGCGCGTTTGTGCGGCCGGATCATTGGTCGCCGCAAACGCCCTTTGGGCTGCCCGAGCGTCCTCGGCCAGCTCCGCCTCACCCCGGAGGAAACCAAACATCTGCCAGAAAGCGTCCAGCGCCTCCTTGGGTTGCGCGCCGGGACGCGCCTCCATCGGCAGACCCTGTTCGCGCAGAACCCATTGACCGGCTGATGCCATTCCGCATTGGGCGAGGTGGGCGATCAACTCCGCCGAGTCAAGGCGCTCAGCCCCCTCGATCCACGCCAAAAGCGCATCTCTCACCTGCCGGGCGGGGCCATCGGGCAGATCAAGCAGCGCGAGAGGCTCTTCCGCGTCGCGCAAAATCTCCGGCTGATGGATGCAGATGGCGAGAATGATGCGCGCCCGCTCGGCCCTGATGGCCTCGGGATCGGCCACCGGCCGGGGGTGGCGGGGCGCGGCGCGCTTTCCCGGCGCGCGGGAGAGGGCGAAGAAGCGGTTGAAGAAGGCGCTGCGGAATTCGCTCGCCAGCGCTTTGTCAGGAATTGTCTGGGCGATGCCGGCCAGGCGGTTGCGCAGCGCCGCGCGGGCTTCCGGCGCCTCGGGCAGCTTGCCGCCGACGATCAGGCTGAACACCGCCTCGGAGAGCGGCTGCGCGGCCTCCAGCAGGGACTGGAAGCCGCGCGCCCCCTTCTGGCGGATCAGTGTGTCCGGGTCCTCGCCCGCCGGCAGGGTGACGAAGCGCAGCGAGCGATCCGGCGCCAGCAGCGGCATGGCCACCTCCGCCGCCCGGGCGGCGGCGCGCTGGCCGGCGGCATCGCCATCCAGGCAAAGCACAGGCTCGGGGCTGACCTGCCAGAGCGCCTGGAACTGCTCCTCGGTCAGCGCGGTGCCCAAGGGCGCGACGGCGCCGGTGAAGCCCGCCTGGTGCAGGGCGATCACATCCATATAGCCCTCGGCCACCAGCAGGGTGGCGCCACGGAACACGCCCTCCCGCGCCAGGTCGAGGCCATAGAGGTTGCGACGTTTGGAAAACAGCACCGTTTCCGGCCCGTTCACGTATTTCGGCTGGCCATCGCCGAGGATGCGGCCGCCGAAGCTGATGGTGCGGCCGCGCCGGTCGCGAATGGGGAACATGACGCGGTTGAAGAAGAGGTCCACCACCCTTCCCTCATCGCGTTCCTGCATCAGCCCGGCCTCGATGAGCTGGGACTGCTCGATCCCTTCGGCGCGCAGCTCGGCCAGCAGCGCGCCGCGCCCGGCGCCGGACCAGCCCAGGCCGAATGTCGCGATCGTCTCCTCGGTCAGGCCGCGGCGCTTGAGATAGGCGAGGCCCTCGGCACCCTCCGGGCTGCGCAGGCGCTTCGCATAGGCGGCTTCGGCGGCTTGCAGAACGCCGTGCAGGTCCTTCGCACGGCGCTCGCGCGCGGCGGCCTCCGGAGTGGGCTTGGGCACATCGAGCCCGGCTTCGCCGGCCAGGCGCTCGACGGCCTCCATGAAGCCGCCGCCCTCGGCGCGCATGATGAAGGCGAAGGCATCGCCATGGGCGCCGCAGCCGAAGCAATGGAAGCTGTCGTCATAGACGTAGAAGGAGGGCGATTTCTCGTTGTGGAAGGGGCAGAGCCCTTTCCAGTTGCGCCCCGATTTCGAAAGCCGCACGCGCCGCCCGACGAGCGAGGGCATGGGTGTCCGCGCGCGAAGCTCATCGAGGAAGGAGGGCGGGAGGGCCATGGGTTTCTTGCGGGGTTCTGGCGCAGCTTACACCTGTGCTTGCGCCCTGTCCGGGGGGGAAGGCGGAAGAGAAAAAAGGGCCTCCGGCGGCTGGGGCCGGGGCCCCAGACCCCTTTCATTCAAGGCAGGCCTGAGCTTGCGCGTCCGGAGATGCGCCCAAGGATCGGGGTCTGGGGCCTCTCGGCCCCAGCCGCCGGAGGCTTTTTTTGCTTTTAATCAAACCACTATGGCCGCCATCCCCGGTGGTAGGGATGGTTCGCTCGAATGCACTGCGCCCGAAACAGCTGCTCCGCCAGCAAGGCCCGGACCAGCAGATGCGGCCAGGTGAGCGGCCCCAGCGAAAGCCGATGATCGGCCCGCTGGGTGACGCTGGCATCCAGCCCCTCCGCACCGCCGATGGCGAAGCAGATGGGCCGCGCCGCCTCTTCCCAGCGGGTCGTGAGCGCGGCCAGCGCCTCGCTGCTCGGCGCCGTCGCGCCGAGGTCGAGGGCGACCAGCAGGGCTTGGGCCGGCAGCGCGCCCAGGATGGCGGACGCCTCGCGCCGCCGCGCCTCGGCCGGACTGCCCGTCGCTTCGGGAAGTTCCGTGAGGTCGAGCGGCGGGCGCAGACGGGCGTTGTATTGGGCGAAGAGCGCACCCTCGGCGCCGGATTTGAAGCGGCCGACCGTGATCAGCCGCGCCTTCAAATCGGCGATTGCTCGCCTGGCGCCGAATCCCCGAGCGGGCTGTCGGGGCCCCACATCTTCTCCAGGTCGAATTTCAGCCGGCCCTCGGGGGTGAAGAGGTGGATGATGAGATCCCCCGCATCGATCAGCACCCAATCCTCGCTCTTGCTGACGGAATTGCGCCGGAGCTTGAGGCCCTCGGCGGCCAGGGCCTCGTCCAGATGGGCGGCCATGGCGTCAATCTGCCGGCCGACCAAGCCGGTGGCGATGATCAGGCGGTCGGCGTAGCTGGCGCGGTTGGTGACGTCGAGGATGACGATATTCTCGGCCTTGTCGTCATCCAGGCTTTTGCGGGCGGCCTCCACCAAGCGGTCCAGGCGGCCGGGATCCTGGGCGGCGGCGCGGCGGCGCTTGGGGCTGGCGGGCTTGCCGGCGGGGGCGGCGGTGATCTTGGCCTTGGGGGCGGCGCTGGCCTTGGGCGTTGCGCGGACCACCGCCGTGGAGGCGCGCGGCCTGGGCGCGGCGGGGGCGGGGGCCGGACGCTCAAAGCTGGCGGAACCCTTTGTGGCGCGCGCGCCGCTCGACGCTTCCGAACGAGAGGCGGCGCCACGCGCGCGCGGCGCGGCGGCTTCGGCATCGCGCGGCCTGGCGGGCGCGCGGCTGCGGCTCGGCGCTTCCGAACGGGTCGCGGCGGCGCGTCCGCGCGGCGCGGCGGCCTCGGCATCGCGCGGCTGGGCGGGCGCGGCGGCGGCACGGCCGCGCGGCTTCGGCG
>JAIYDS010000064.1 GCA_027487385.1 Acetobacteraceae bacterium
CGCGCGGGCCGGTGTGGCCGCCGCCGGGGCGGTGGGCGCCGCGGGCGGGCGTGCTGCGGCGACGGGCGTTGGCGTGGGCGCCGCCGCCACGGCGCGGCCCGTGCCGGTGATGGCCTGATTCTGCCGTTGCTGGCGCTGCACGCGCTCCACCCGGTCCCGCGCGGTTCCGGCGGGGGCCGGGGTCAGGTTGCGCGGCGTGTCGCGATCCTGTGAGAAGTTGCGCGACGGACCCGTCACCACGCCGCTCGGTGCGCCGGCCTGGGCGAGGGCGAGGCCGGGAAGGCCAATCAGTACCAAAATCGCGACGATCTTCATGAAAGCCTCCATCGCGGCATTTATACGCAGCGCGTGAGGCTCTCCAAGTGCAAATTCGCGGTTTCGGGGGCTGATCGCCCTTGGGTCAGGCCGTCACGGCGTGAAGCCGCCTCCCCAGGCCTTGCGCCGGCCCCGGGGAAGCGGATCACGGTGCCGGCTCAGCCGCGAGGCCCGCCCGCCTTCCGGTCAGCCCGTCGCCGGGCGATCCGGCGCTAAACGCTTTGCAGCAGCCCGGCGAAGAGCTTGGCCCGCGGCGCCATGCTGCTGACGATCACATGCTCCTCCAGCGTGTGCGCCTGGGCGCCGATGATGCCGAGGCCATCCAGCGTCGGGATGCCCATCGCCCCGGTGAAATTGCCATCCGAGCCGCCGCCCGAGGATTGGTGCGGCAGGGCGAAGCCGAGGCGCTTGGCGATGGCCTCGGCCTTGGCGTGGAGCGCCATCACCTTGCCATCCGGCTCCCAGACCGGCCGGGTCACGCCGCGCGTCACCTCCAGCGCCACGTCATTCCCGGTGGGCTTGCGGTTCAGCATGATCTCGACCGCGGCATCCAGATCCTCCTGGCGCTTGGCCATGGAGAGCGCCTCGGCATCGCAATAGGTCGCCACGCAATTCACCCACTGCCCGGCATGGATGACGCCGACCGAGAAGGTGCAGGCCTCGGTCGTCATTTCCTCGATGGCGATGACCTGCTTGCACATCTCGCGGATGGCGCTGCGGCCCTCGCCGAGCCGCGCGCCGGCATGGGACGGCTTGCCGATGGTGCGCAGGTTGAAGCGCGCGATGGCGTAGCGGCCGGTGACCACGCCGCCATCGGGCCGCGCGGGCTCGGGCACCAGCACCACGGAATGGCGCGCCGCCTCGGCCTCGATCAGGTCGCGCGTGGAGGGGCTGCCGACCTCCTCATCCGGCGTCAGCAGCACGGTCACGGGCTTGGAGGTGGCGATGCCGGCGATGGCGAGCTGGCGGATCGCCTCGATGGCCAGATAGGTGCCGCCCTTCATGTCCTGGATGCCGGGGCCATAGGCCTTGTCGCCCTCGCGGCGGAAGGGCAGACCATTCGCCAGCGTGCCCACGGGATGCACCGTGTCGAGATGCGCCATCACCAGGATGCCGGGCTCGTTGGAGGCGTGCGGGAAGCGCGCGCGGACGCAATCGCCGAAGCCCATGCGGCCGGGAATCGTCTCGACCGTCGCGCCCATCAGCGCCAGGTGCCGGGCGGCCAGCGCCATCATGCGGTTCACCGCGGCGGCATCATGGGTGGGGCTTTCGCACTCCACCCAGGTCCGCAGACCGGCGAGCATCGCCTCATTGTCGAAGGGCAGGTCGAGCTTGGCTTCCATGGCGCTATTCCTTGGTGTCGTATGTCGCGGCTTTGCGAAGGAATGAAGGATGCGTCTGCTCGTCGCCAATGCCAACACCACCGAGGCCATCACGCGGATGTGCGCGGAGGCCGCCCGCGCTGCCGCGAGCCCGGGGACGGAGATCATTCCCGCCACGCCGCGCTTCGGCCCTGAGGTGATCAGCACGCGGGCCGAGAACATCATCGCGGGCCATGCGCTGCTGGCGCTGCTGGCCGAGCATGCGGGCCAGGTGGATGCGGTGGTGCTGGCCGTCAGCCACGACACGGCGCTGGAGGCCGCGCGCCAGCTCATGCCCTGCCCGGTGGTGGGCATGACCGAGGCCGCCTGCTTCACCGCCTGCCTGGTGGGCGGGCGTTTCGGCCTTGTCACATTTGGCGGGGTGGAGACCTATCGCGAGCGCATCACGCAACACGGGCTTGCGGGGCGATGCGCCTCGCTGATCGGCGTGGATGCGACGCCGCAGGAGAGCGTGCGCGACCCGGAGGGCGTGCAGCGCAAGGTGATGGCGGGCATCGCCCGTGCGGTCTCGGAGGGGGCCGAGAGCGTGATCCTGGGTGGCGCGGCACTCGCCGGCTATGCGGCGCGGATGCAGGCCGATGCGCCGGTGCCGCTGCTGGATGGCATGGCCTGCGGCGTGAAGCTGGCCGAGATGCTGGTCACGCTGAAGCTGCCCAAGCCGAGCGCAGGGAGTTTCGCAGCCCCGCGCGGGCGCAACAGCATCGGGCTTTCGGCGGAGCTGGCGGCGATGCTGCGGGGCTGAGCAGCTTTTCATGACATATTTATGACATTCTTGATGGAATTTCTCGATCTGGCCTAAGCTTCCCGCAAGGCTGCGCGGATGACGCGGCTGCAAGTTGGGAGAAGCCGCATGTCCAATCCGAAGCACCAGGCGCAATCCGACGCGCTGGCCCAAGACATTCTGCGCGGGGCCGATACCGGCCGGCGTGGCATGTTCCACGTTGCCGCCTGGGGTGCGGCCACCGCCATGGCCGCGCCGGGCGTGGCCATGGCCCAGGCGCCAGCGCCAGCGCCCGCCGCCGCCCCTGCCGCCGCGCCGCGCCGCAGCATCCTGACCAAGGATGATTCCCGGCTGCTGAACATCGGCGCGACCGTGCGCAGCGGCCGCTATTGGGAATTCACCACCTGGCAAACCCCGGTGGAGCAGTTCTACGTCCGCAACCACTACCCGACGCCCAATCCCGAGGCCCGCCCCGTGCTTGACCGCCGCAACTGGCGGCTGCGCATCCATGGCAACGGCATCGAGCGCGAACTGGAGATCGGCTACGAGGACCTGCTGCGGATGCCGGCGCGCAGCCTGCTCGCCACCATGGAGTGCCACGGCAATGCCCGGACCATCTTCTGGGAGCAACTCGGCATGCGCGATGTCACGGGCGGCAACTGGGTGATGGGGGCGATCGGCCTCGCCGAATGGCGCTATGTGCCGATGAGCCACATCCTGGGGCTGGTCGGCCTCAAGCCCACCGCCAAGGCCTGCCTCTTCTGGTCGGGCGTGGATGGCGCCGATATGGGCCGCCCCCTGCCGATCCGGGAACTGATCGAGCGCGGCGACGATATCGGCATCTGCTACCAGATGAACGGCAATGACCTGCATCTCGACCACGGCGCGCCGGTTCGCGCCTTCGTGCCGGGCTATGGCGGCGCGGCCAGCACCAAATGGCTCACCGAGATCAAGATCGCCGAGCACAATTTCTGGACCCGCCTGAACGTGACCGGCGAGGTCTTCATCGGCCCGAGCTTCACCGCCCCGCGCCCGGAGCCGGGCGATGAATTCCGTGGCGCCACGGCCGAGCAGATCCGCGGCCCCATGGTCGAGTGGATGCCGGTGAAATCCACGCTGACCGTGCCGCTGGTGATCGAGCACAGCCAGAGCCTGCCCTCGAACTATCCCTTGCAGCGCGGCCAGTTGCCGATGCTCTCCGCCGGCCCGCAGACCATGCGTGGCTATGCCTGGGGGCCGCAATTCGGGTTGGCCAAGGTGGAATACCGCATTGATGGCGGCGCTTGGCAGGAGGCGCGCATCCTGGCACCCAATCTCGGCCGCTACACCTGGGCGCGCTTCGAATTCCCCTGGAATGCGACGCCCGGCGACCATGTGATCGAGACACGCGCCACCGACACGCGCGGCACGACCCAGCCGGCGGAAGTCCCCTTCAACCTGCTGGGCATGGCGAACAACGCCATTCCGCGCTTCCGCATCCGCGTCGCCTGACCGCATGCGAGCTGTGTATCTGGCCGCGGCGATGGCTCTCGTCGCGGCGCCTTCCTTTGCGCAGCCATCGGCGCAGTTCCAGGCCGGCCAGGCGGCCTATGCCGAGACCTGCGCCGTCTGCCACGGCGCGAATGGCCGGGGCGGCGCGGCCTTTGCCACGCCGATCTGGGGGCCGGGTTCCAATATCGCGGCCAAATTCCCGACCGGGGCGCAACTGCTGGAATACAACCAGATGCTGATGCCCTTTGACGATCCAAGCCGCGTGAGCGACGAGCTGAAACTCGCCATCACGCTCTACATGATGGCCAATCACGGCGCGCTTCGGCCGGAAGCGAGTGTGTCCGAGGCGGAGATCGGTCCGGTCGCGATCCGCTGAACCTAACGCCCCAGCCGCGTGAGCCGCAGATTGACCAGGCCCGCCACCACCACCAGCGCCCCGCCCAGCACCGTGGTCCAGGGCAGCGGCTCGGCGAAGACCAGCACGCCGAGCGCCGCGGCGAAGACCAGCTGGAGATAGGCCAGCGGCTGCAACCGACTCGCCTCCGCCAGATCCAGCGCGCGGATCAGGAAGTAATGGCCGAGCGTGCCGGAGATGCAGAGCAGCCCCATCCAGCCCCAATCGGCGAAGGCGATCGGCGTCCAGATCCAGGGCGTCAGCAGCGTGACCGCCACGGCGCCCGCGAGCCCCGTGTAGAAGAAGCTGGTATCCGGCGGATCATCCCGCGCCACCAGCCGCGTGATCAGCCCATAGGCCGCGAAATTCAGCGCGGCCACCAGCACCAGCAGCGCCGCCGGCGTGAACATGCCGGGCCCGGGCCGCAGGATGAGCAGCACGCCGAGCGCGCCCGCCAGGATGGTCAGCCAGCGCATCAGCGTCACCCGCTCGCCCAGCACGGGGCCGGCCAGCGCGGTGATGATCAGCGGGTAGCAGGCGAAGATGGCGTGCGTCTCGACCAGGCCCAGCAGCTTGAAGGCGTTCACGATCATCCAGACCTGCACCACCAGCATCACGCCGCGCAGGCATTGCACGAAGGGCCGCTTGCTGCGGATGACGCGGCCCAACCCGCCCGGTGCACGCGCCGCGCGCAGAACCACGAAGCCCGCGAAGAACCAGTAGCGGATGAGCAGGATGCCCAGCACCGAATAGATTTCGGCGAGGTAGCGGGAGATCGCGTCCTGGCAGCCGAAGACGAACATGGCCGCCACCATCAGCAGCAGCCCCTTGCGGTTGTCCTGGACCAGGGCGGCTACTCCGCGGCCAGGCGGGCCGCGTCCACTTCCACCTGCTTCTCGTCATAGGCGCAGAGATCGGCATAGAGCCGCGGCATGTCCTCCGCAAAGAGGTTGCGCGTGATGCCGGCGGCGACGCGCGGGGCCGAGATCGCCATGGCGTTGATGGAGCTGCCGGCCGGGCCGAAGCTCATCGTCGTGCCGATGCCAAACAGGTGGATGCCCGAGATCCAGGGCGTCTCGCCCGGGCGCTTTTCCACGAAGGCGCTGTCGGCGTTCAGATAGGGGTACTGCGCCAGGCGGGGATTGGCCTCCCGTGCGGGGGGCGTGTAGCGGTCCCCCCAGGTCGCGATGTTTTCGGCGCAATGGGCAAGTTCGGGGCGCGCGGCGGCGTCCATCCGCACGCCGGTGCCGGTGATGCAGTAATCGGCGGTGAATTCGCCGCGCGGCGTGGTCAGCACCGCGCGGCCATTCTCGACGCGCGCCGCCTGCCACTCGCCCTCGGTGTGCAGGCGGAAATTCGGGAAGCGGATCACGCGGTCATAATGGTCTTGCGCGAAGCCCTCGCGCATGCCCAGCACATGGGACATGAAGCGCCAGCGCCATTCATCGCTCATCTCGCCCATATGGCGCAGGAAGCCGGCGAAGGTGAGCCAGCGATAGGGCTGCACCACCATGAGCTCCGCCCGGCGGCAGAAGACATGCACCTCGGCGGCACCTTCCTCCAGCGCGACGGCGGCGTTGTCGAAGGCCGAGGCGCCGGCGCCGAGCACCGCCACCACCTTGCCGCGCAAGGCGGCGAAATCGATCATCTCATTCGTGTGGGCGCGGAATGCGCGGGGCAGGGCGGCGATGTGCTCCGGCATCCACCAGGCGCCGATCCCTTCCTGGCCGGTCGCCAGCAGCACCTTGCGGGCATGCATCGGGCCCTCGCTGGTCTCGATGCGGAAGGCGGGCAGGCCATCATCCGTGGTGGCGGGGGTGATGGCGCCGGCTTCGATGCCGTTCTGCACCGGCACGCCGGTGATCCGCCGAAACCAGAGAAGGTAGTCGTTCCAGAGTTCCTTCGGGATGAAGCGCATGGCCTCCCAATGCGCCGTGCCGAAGCTCGCCTCATGCCAGGATTGGTAGGTGAGGCTGGGCAGGCGCAGATCGGGGCCGGTCATGTCCTTCAGGCTGCGCAGGGCGCGCATGCGGCCATAGGTGGTCCAGGGGCCCTCGCGCCCGTAATCGGCACGGTCGAGCACCAGGATATTGTCCACCTTGTCCCGCTTCAGCGCATGCGCGACGGCGACCCCGCATTGCCCGCCGCCGATGATCAGCACATCCAGCGCCGGCGCGCCCCCCACCGTCTTCGCCACCAGCCAGGGCGCGCGGGGATGGCCGGTCAGATCCAGGTCACGCGCCACATCGGCTTCGAGTTCGGCGAGGGTGCGGGGTGCGGGCATGGGCAAAGCCTAGGCAGGGAGGGCGCGGGGCGCAACGCGATTGCTGCACTGCGGTGCGATATGGCAGGATTCCCGGCATGGCCAAGATCGCAACCCTGACGGAACCCACCGAACCCCGCGCCTTCTGGCGCCGCTGGGAGCTGCCGACCTGGGGCGTGGCCATCGCCATCTATGCGAGTTGGGCCACGCTGCTGCTCAATCACGAACACGTGCCCTGGCCGATCGAGGCGCTGCTGGCGGCCTATATCCTGGCCTGGCACTTCTCGCTGCAGCATGAGGCGATCCATGGCTGGCGCAGCCTGCCCAATTGGCTGCGCACCGCCATCGTCTGGCCGCCCATCGGCGGCTGGTGGCCCTTTGAGCTCTACAAGCGCAGCCACAGCAAGCACCACCGCAACACGCACCTCACCTATCCGGGCGAGGATACCGAGACGCAGTATCACAAGCGCGAGGATTGGAGCGGCTATACGCCCGCCTTCCGCGCCGTGCTGCTGTTCAACCAGACTTTGCTGGGGCGACTGACCGTCGGGCCCATCCTGCGCTTGCGCAAGCTGGTGCTGGTGGAGAGCGGCAAGCTGAAGCGCGGCGATTTCTCCGACGTGCCGGCCTGGCTCGGCTTCTTTGCGGGCCTGGCCTGTGTGCTCTGGTTCGTCACGCAGGTCGCGGACATGCCGGTCTGGCACTACTATCTGGTCTGGGTGCTGCCGGGCATTTCACTCGGGCTGCTGCGCGCCTTCATCGAGCATCGCTGGGGGGACCGGCCGGGCGAGCGCACCGCCTCGGTCGAGAGCAACTGGTTCTTCGGGCTGCTCTTCCTCTGGAACAACCTGCACATCGTGCATCACCTCTACCCGACGCTCTCCTGGTTCGAGATCCCGGGTTTCTGGCGGCGCAACCGCGAAAAGCTTCTGGCCCATAACGGGCACTTCATCTTTTCCGGCTATTTCGAAATCGCGCGGCGCTGGCTGCTGAAGCCGGTCTTCGTGCCGATCCATCCGGCGCGTTAAGCCTCTATTCCGCTTGTAAGTCAGGGCCTGGGATGTCAATTGCGGGAGCCATGATCGAACTTCGTCCCTCACGCCGCCGCAAGGCCATCGGCATTGGCTGCCTGTGCCTGGGGCCGGTGGGGCTCATCCTGCCGATCCTGCCGGGCTTCATCTTTGTCGGCCTCGGCACCTTCATCCTGCGCGATCAATATATCTGGGCCTATCGTGGCGTGAGCGTGATTGACCGCCGCTGGCCGCACCTCATCCCCGGGATCGAAGCGCGCGAGGAAAAGGCGATGGCCTGGGGCGACAAGCAGATTGATCGCGTGCGCGGAATGTTCCGCCGGGGTTGAGGGTTGCAAGGGTCTGGACCCTTGCTGGGGTGCAGGGGCAGCGCCCCTGCGGACTTCACCCCTTGAACTGCCCCGCCCCATCAATATCAATCACCGTGCCGTTCAGGTAACCGCCGCGCGGCGAAGCCCCGAACACCGCCATCTCCGCGATCTCCCGCGGCTCGATCGGCCGGTCGAAGGGCAGGCCCTTGATCATCTCCGGCCAGCGATTCGGATCGCCCAGCGCCTGTTCCGCGCGCCAGCGGGCCTGGGTTTCCATGCGCTCCGTGCGGGTCACCGCCGGGTTGATGCCGAAGACGCGGACGCCATCCTTCTGCGCGTCAAACCCCACCGCCGAGGTGAAGGCGATGATCGCCGCATTCCCCGCCGTGCCCGCGATATAGGCCGGCTTCCAGGCCCGCCCCGCCATGCCGATGATGTTCACGATCACGCCGGCTTTCCGCGCGCACATGCTGCCCATGTAGAGCTGCGTCAGGTGGAAATAGCCGAAGACCTTGAGCTGCCAGGCCTCGGCCCATTTCTCCATCGAGATGTCGTGGATGCCGCCCGAGGGGATGGCGCCGGCATTGTTCACCAGGATATCGGCATCCGGCGCGAAGGCATGCAGCCGCGCGCGGTCCTCCGGCTTGGAGAGATCGGCCGTCACGGTCTCCACGCGCACCTGGTATTTGGCGCGCAGCCTGGCCGCGGCTTCCTCGGGCGTGCGGGCGGCGAGGATGATGTCGCACCCCTCGGCCGCGAAGGCCTCGGCGCAGGCATAGCCGATGCCCTTCGAGGCACCCGTGATGACGACGCGCTTGCCGGTGAGTTCCATATCCATGGTTCAGTTTCCATCCCGTGCCGCGCGCATCGCATCCGCCAGCGCCGCATTGTTGTGACCGACATCCGCCAGCGCACCATCGCGATCCGCCGCGGGGCGGTTCTGCGAGAGCTTGCGCTTGCCGATGAGAGCTTCGATCGTCAGCACCACGCCGACAATCCCCTTGAGCTGGCCGGCGATGAAATCCGCCGGCGCGTCATCCACCTTCCAGCGCTCGGCGCGCGGCTTTTCGTGATGATCCGTCAGTGTCGAGACAATCTCGTGCAGCCGCGCCGCATCCTCGATGATCTCCACCGTGCCATGCGCGTGCACCGCCTCGTAATTCCAGGTGGGGACGACGCGGTGATGCTCGGCCTTGGAGGCGTAGGTGGAGGGGGAGACATAGCCCTCCGGCCCCGGGAAGATGGCGATGGCGCGGGGGTTCTCGCGCAGCGCCTTCCAATGCGGGTTGGCGCGGGCCAGGTGGCCGACGATGCGCACGCCATCCGTCAGCAGCGGCAGATGCGTGACATCGGGCAGGCCATGCGCGCCATTGCTGACCAGCAGCGGCAGGCGCGATTCACGCATGAGGCGCAGCAGCACCTCGGGGCGGTCTTCGCGGAAGGCGGGCGGGGTGTACATCCGCGAAGTATAGATTGAGGGGCTTTGCCCCTCAAACTCCCCAGCACGGGGTGAAAACCTGCGTGGTTTTCACGGTCCCTGCACCCAGGCTACTAAAGGGCGCCGCCCTTGCGGCCGGCCATGGCGCCGAGGCGCAGGCGCAGCGCGTTCAGCTTGATGAAGCCCTGGGCGTCGAACTGGTCATAGGCGCCCTGGTCATCCTCGAAGGTCACATGCTTCATCGAGTAGAGGCTGTGCGGCGACTGGCGGCCGGTGACGATGAC
>JAIYDS010000082.1 GCA_027487385.1 Acetobacteraceae bacterium
CGCCCGATGCGATGACCGAGCCATCCACCGCCAGGTTCCCGGCATTGGTGAAGCTCAGAAGACCAGGTGTGCCCTCGCCCGCCGTCCCATTCGCCACGCCAGACCAGAGCGAGACGTTGCCCACGCCGGCGCGTGTTCCCGCCCCGGTATCGGTCACCCGTGTCAGTGTGGTTACGAGATTGGCGCCGGTGAGGCTGACATTCCCGCCGGCCATGGCCGAGAGCGAGGCCACGGTGATCACGCCCGTGCCGCTGACGCTGCGTGCCGTCGTGTCGGTGCTGGCCAGAAGCTCCAGATGAGTGACGCGCGTGCCGAGGTTCACCGCGCCGTCCACGGCGATGCTGCCGATATTGTGGGTGGCGCCGCTCGCGTGCGCGCGCCCCAGCCGCAAGACCGTGGTTGGGTTGAGGGCATCGCCCAGATTGCCGAGATCCGTCGCATCCAGCGCCAGCGTCCCAACCCCCGCCGCGCCGAGCGTCACGTCCTGCCGCGTGGTGAAGCTCTGCAGCTCGATTGTTCCGCTGGGGGCTGTCACCAGGGCGGCCAGAGCCAGGTCATTGGCGAAGAGGCTGAGGGTGGTGTTGTTGCTGATCACGGCCGAGCCCAGCGGGGCGCCGGTTGTCGCGTCGCGCTCCCGCGTGCCGCTGCGCAGCGGCGCATTGACGGTCAGCAGCGCCACATTCGTGTCAATCCGGAGGTTGCCGCTGGCGGCGATGCCCGTGCTGCCCGGCGCGCCATCGGCCACGATCGCCGTGATCACATTCGCCGTGGGCGTGACGCCGCCCGTGCTCAGCGTGAATTCCCCGCCATTGGCGTAGCCGGAGAGGTTGGGCGCCGTGATGATGCCGCCGGTCTGCGTCACGCTGCCGCCCGCGCGCAGGCGAAGGGTGGTGACGGTCGCATTCGGCGTGACATCGCCGGTGATGGTGATGTTGCCCGTGTTGATCGGGCCCGCGACGCCGGCGCGGCTCAGCGCCATGCCGCCGATCACCAGCGTGGGAGCGTCCATCAGCGCGATCTGCGCGGTCTCGACGAAGGCCCCGGCGCCACCGAGGCTGATGTTGCCCCCCGTGGTGCGGGGGAGGATCTCGATGGTCCCCGTGCCGCCCACCGTGACGCCGGAGGCGCCGGTCAGGCCGGCATCGCTGAACAAGCGCACCGCCCCGTTGCTGGCGCCGGTCACTGTGGCATTGAGCGCGATGGAATTGCCGACCAACTCCAGGACATTCGCGCCGGTGGCGACGCCATCACCCACATTCAGGGCGGAGTTGACGGCCAGCGCGCCGGTTCCTGTGGTTCGGAACTGCAGGGTTTGGATCGTGCGGTTGCCGCTATTGGTGAAGAGGGCGGCGCGCAGCGCCACCGGATCCAGCTCCAATCCACCCACACCACCCACCGAAATGCCAGTATCCGCCCCCTGAGGTGCCAGAATGACATGCCCCGTGGCGGAGGGATCGATGATCGCGCCAGCGCCGAAGCTCATGGCGCCCGCGGTCAGTGTGACCGTGCCACCCGCGCCGGTCGAGACGGTGCCAGGAATGGACAGCGCGCCGGTGGTGACCGTCAGGCCAACCGCACTGGCCGCCGCACCAGCCGAAGCCGCATCCACCGCCAGATCCTGCGCGTTGGTGAAGCTGAGATTGCCCGTGGTGAGCGCATCCAGCCGCGTGACCAGGTTGGCACCCGAGAGGTTCAAGCTGCCGGCAGCCGCGACGCCATCGGTCCCACGCACCGTCAGCGTCCCCGCCGTGGTGATCACGCCCGTGCCGCTGATCGCGCCCGACGCGTTCAGGTTGACCGAGGTGCCGCCCACAGCACCGTTCAACACCATTCCATCGGTGCCCGCCGTCAGCGTGACCACCCCCGCACTGGCCTGTGCCTGGGTGACGGCCAGGGGCGCGCCGGTATTGATGGTGGTGACGTTCAACGTCCCGACCGTGCGGGCGTCGAGGGTGCCGATGCTGTTGCCGAGCGTCAGGACGGCGCTGTCGGCGCTGCCGGTCCCTGCGGCGTTGCGGATGACAAGAGTGCCGGCCGTGATCGTACCGCTGGCCTGCTGCGTGATGGCGCCATTGGCGAACAGGTTGAGGGTGTCGCCGGGCCTGATGATCGCGGAGCGGACATTGATTCCCTCCAACGCCTGCAACGTAACTGTTGTCCCCGCCGTCAGCGCGTTCAGGTCAGAAGCCCGAACAAACAGGACGCTGCCTGGGCCATTCGTGTTCGCGACAACTGTGTCGCCGGGTGCCAGATCCACATTGCTGCCGGCGACGCCGGTCACAGCAACAGCTGCCGCAGCGTCGGCAGGCATATCGGCATCCGACACAACACGGATGTTCCGCGGGTCAATCATGAAGGTCCCGCCGCGCCCCAAAGGCGCCGCCACATCGATCCGGGACAGGTTAAGCCTCAGCCCCTGCATCCCCGATACTTCGACGAACCCACCATCCCCACCGACGCTACCGCCCCGCGCCGACAACGTGCCCAGCATCAACGTGCTCTCGGCGCTGTTCACCACGATGGTGCCGCCATTGCCGCTCGTCACCGCATCCGCGCGCACCACCGCGCCGCTTTCCACGCGCGTCTCCCGCGCCATGGTCTGCGCGCGGCCCACGCCGGTCGTGCCCAGCAGCACCGTGCCGCCGCCCGCCGTGCCCGAGGCATTCACCACCGCTGTCGGCGCCACCGTCACGCTGTCGCGCGCCTGCACCGCGACACGGCCGCCCGTCGCATTCGCGCCCGTGCCGCGCGACGACACCCGGCCCTCGACGCGCACGGCCGAAGTCGTCGCCCCGCCCAGCTGCACCTGGCCGCCGCCCTGGCGCGAGGAGGCCGAGACACGCGCCTGCGGCCCCACCACCACCGTCGCATCCGGTGCCGTGATGCTGACCGAACCGCCGCGCGCCGTCACGCTGCCGGCGGCGATGTCCACATTGCCGCCCTGGCCGGTCACCGTCACATTCCGGCCCGCGACGCGGCCGGTGTTGCGCACCACGGATTCCACGAGGCCGCTCGCCGCATGGGCCGAGAGGATGACCTGCCCGCCCTGCGCCTCGATCACGCCGCTATTGGTCACCAGCGCGGCATTGCCATTGGCGGTGCGCCGCACGGATTCCGTCACCTCGATCGAGAGCATCCCATCGCCCGCGAGGTCGAGCCGGAAGGTCTCCGCGCCGGCCACCACGGCCGTGCCCAGCCGCGCCCGGATGGTGCCGGTATTGGCCGCGCCGGGCCCGACCAGCGCCGCGAGGCCGCGATCCGCCACGGTGATGGAGCCGTGATTCTCGACGCGCGCGCCGTCACGGCCGCGCTCGTTGAACTCCATCCGCCCGGCCATGAAATTCTGGTTGGTGATGTTCGCGGTGGAGGCAATCAGCGAGCCGACATTCACCTGCGAGCCCGGCGTGAACACCACGCCCGACTGGTTGACGATGGCGACACCGCCATTGGCCGTGATCCGCCCCGCGATCATCGAGGGATCGGGCGTGTTGACGCGGTTCAGCGTCCAGGATTGGGCATTGGGCTGGGCGAAATTGACCGTCGAATTGCGGCCCACATCGAAGCGCTGCCAATCCACCACCGCCCGGTTGGAGCCCTGGTTGACCTGGGTGTGCGTGCCCGATTGCGTGATGCTCGCCTGGCCCGCCGTCACCTGCCCGCCGGTCGGCACCGCATTGGGCGCCTGGGCCTGGGCGACCGCCGCAGGCAGCAACGCCGTGGTGCCGAGCAGAAGCCGCCGCAGGAAGCCGGGAAACGTAACCGCTGGAAGCTGAGCCATGAGGGAAGTCTCCGGAAAGCGGACGGGGCAGGCGGAATCAGAAGCGGGTCATCAGGCGGAAATAGCCCGCGGTCGCGGCGAGCGGACTGACGGTGGAACCCGCTGCATCCACCGAGCGCGTCACGCGGCTGACACCCTCGATGTCGAGGAAGACCGTGTTGTTCACATTGGTGCGAATGCCGCCGCCCCAGGATTCGATGCGGCGGTTGGGGTCGCTCGGCAGGTTCTCGTAGGTGCGGCCGGTGTCGTAGAACATGTAGAGCTGGACGGAGGGGCGCAGCTCCGCCGCGCGGCTGCCGGCGGGCGTGAGCATGAAGCTCGGCAGGTTCAGCAGGTCCAGCTGCGCCTCGGCGGTGAAGCCATAGGCGCTGTCGCCGCTCACCTGGCCGGCATAGAAGCCGCGGCCGAGCCGCGTGCCGCCCAGGAAGAACTTCTCCGAGACGGGCAGGATGTCGTTGCTGTACTGCCCCGCGATCGTGCCCTGCAGGCTGAACAGCATGTCGCGGTAGGTGAAGAGCGGCTGGGTGCGCTGATATTCACCGGTGATCTTCGTGAAGCCGAAATCGCTGCCCTGGCGGGAGGGCGGCGGGGTGCGGCCATTCTGCGTGGCGCCGAAGGTGGTGATGCCCTGGTGCAGCCGGATATTGCCGGCATTCACCGCCAGCCCGCCGAAGGGCAGGAAGCTGTCCAGATATTGCCCGTCAAAGCCGATGCGCAGGGCACGGACATAATCCTTGCTGGTGCGCAGAACCTGCGTCGTCCCGGTCTCGACGGTGTTGTCATACATGTCGAACTGCGCCGTCGTGAAAAGATTGGCGCTGCGGGCACGGATGATGGGATAGGCCACCGCACCGCCGGCGATGGTGGTGAAGGCGTTGTAGCCGATGGTGGCGAGCGTGCCGCTCGGTTGCGTGTAGCCCGCACCAGCGTAGAGCCGGACGCGCAGGCCGGAGCTGCCCAGGAAGAACTCCGTGCTGGCCTGGCCGAACACGGCCTCGGCCTGGGCCGAGGTGTAGAAGCTTGCTTCCGTCCGCTCGCCGAAGGATGTGAAGGAGTTGGCCTGGCCCACCACCAGGAACTGGACCGGGCCGGCGCGCTGGAAGCCGCGATTGTCGCCTGTGATGAAGCCGCTGAAGGGGCGCCGCGAGACTTCGGCCACCAACTCGAGCTCGCCCGGGGCGCCGCCCTCCAGGGGGCGGAGCACGCCGCGCACGGTGACGCCTGGCACATCGCCGGCCAGCAGCAACGCGCGTTCCAGCCGCGCCGCCGTGGCGGCCCCCTCCGTGACGGCGCCGTTGAGGAAGCGCAGCACCTGCACGCCCGCCGGGCCAATATTGCCATCCAGCCGGACGCGGGCGATGCGCCCCTCTTGTACGGTGAAGATGAGTCGGTTGCCGCCGGCGACCCGCTGGGCCGAAGCGACGACGCTCAGGAAGGGGAAGCCCGCATTCCGGTAATCGGTGAGGATCGCGACGCGCGCGGCCTCGATCTCCTCGGCGGTGGCGGCGCGGCCGGTGAGGCCATCGAGGTGCCGCGCCAGCCGGGCCGTGGGCAGCGCCTCATTGCCGGTGACACTGGCCTCGACGACATTGACACCAGCGAGGCCAGGGGCGGGCTGTTGCGGCGTAACCGGCGCACCGCGCAAGCCGGGGGAGAGACGCGGGCGGGGATCGGGCGACAATTCCCGCAGGAATTGCTGCGGCGGCGGGACGGCAGGAAGCCCCGGCAACTGGGCCAATTGGATATTCTGCTGAAGCGCGGCCGGGGACTGCGCCAGGGCGACGCTGAAGGAGGCTGCCGGGATCAGCCCGAGCGCGAAGCAGAGTGAACGATTCATGGCGGCCCCCGAAAGCTGCCAGATCATTGACAATTGTAACTCATTGCGTCAAGTTGTATGAACAAGATGGGAGTTTGGTTTTCCGCCTACTGTGCGCACGAAGCCACAATAGCTCGGTCCTTTTTTTGAAATGAAGTTTCAGCGGGCGCCTCTTCAACGAGCACCGAGCCTGCTATCATCCATGGCCATACTGCCCTGATTGGTGGGTGGGTCATGCAACCACAGGTTGTATATTCAGATGGGGAGCGTCCGGATGCGCGGCTCGACAGGAATTGCTTTCGCCACGGTGGCCCTCCTGGCCCTTGCCACGGCGGCCCCGCCTCGCCCTGCCTTGGCACAGACCGACCCTGCCACGCAGCGGCTGATTGACCAGCTGCGCTTCTCGGGCGCCACGCGCGGCATGGTTCGCCCCCAGGCCGGCGCCGTGGCCGAGCCGCAGCCAGCCCCGGTGGCACCGGCCTCCGCGGCGCGACCGGCCGTGACGCCGCAGACCAGCGCGCCCGCCCGCCCCGCGGCACCCGCCGCCCCGCCCGCCACCACGGCGCCCCCGGATGTGCCCTCCGTCAGCGTCACGGTCACCTTCGCGTCGGGCTCGGCGGTCCTGACCCCGACGGCGATGGAGCAGTTGAACCCGCTGGGCCGCGCCCTGGTTTCGAGCGACCTTGCCCCCTTCCGCTTCCGGATCGAGGGACATACCGACACGGTCGGCCCGGCCGAAGAGAATCGCCTTCTCTCCGAGCGCCGTGCGAATGCGGTGCGAGACTATCTGGTGGAGCGCTTCGGCATTTCCCCCGCCCGGCTGGTGACGGAAGGCCTGGGCGAGAGCCGCCTGCTGGTCCCGACGCCCGACGAAACCCCGCAGCAACGCAACCGCCGCGTGCAGATCCTCAATCTGGGGAGTTGACCTGCTCGCCTCGGGTCGTCAGCCTCGTGGCCATTGGCGTGGTGAGGCCAGGAGGATGACGTGAGCGGCTCGGCAGAAATCCCCAGCGGGCTTCCCCCACGCTACAAGGTGGAGAAGGAACTCGGCCGCGGCGGCATGGGCAGCGTGGTCGCGGCCTTCGACACCACGATCCGTCGGCGCGTGGCGATCAAGATCGCCCCCGCCCCGCCGCCTGGCGACGTCGAGCAACAACAGGCCTTCCAGCGCTTCCGGCGCGAAGCCCAGCTGGCCGGTGGGCTGCGGCACGAAAATATCGTCGGGATCTATGATTTCGGCGCCGATGCGCAATCCGCCTGGATGGTCATGGAGATCGTCGAGGGCGGATCGTTGCGGGAACTGCTCCAGCGCGCCGAATCCCTCTCGCTGGCCGAAATCACCCGGATCATGGTCCAGCTGCTGGATGGCCTGGCCTTCTGCCATGACCAGGGCATCGTGCATTGCGACGTGAAGCCCGCCAACCTCATGCTGACCGAGCCGAGCACGGCGGCCGAGGTCAAGCTGGCGGATTTCGGGATCGCGCGGAATTTCGGCCAGCCGGTGATCCATGCCGATGATGGCGAGGCCACGCGCGTCTTCACCGCGGCCCGCACCGAGGCCGAGCCGGAACGCATCGGCACCCCCGCCTATATGGCCCCCGAGCAGTTCAGCGGCGGCAAGCTCGACGCTCGTACGGACATCTGGGCGGCGGGCGTGATGCTGTATCATCTGCTGACCCGGGAAAATCCCTTCAAGGGAGATCCTGACACCATCGAAATGAAGGTGCTGAACACGGAGCCCGCGCTCCCTTCGCAGCTTTCGGTGATCGCCAACCGCGCGATTGACGATGTGGTGAAGAAGGCGCTGGCCAAGCGTCCGGAAGATCGCTTCCAGGATGCGCGCGCCTTCGCCGCCGCGTTGCTGGAGGCGACGCGCCGCCGGGCCGGTGGCACCGCCGGCCGCAGCGGCGGTGCGGAGCCGACGCTCTCATCCACCGTCACGGCGCCGCCGCCTGCCCCCCCGGCAGGCTCGCCACCCTGGGTCAAGTTCGCGGCGGCCGGAGGCGGCGTCGCGGTGCTGGCGGGGATCGCGGCCTTCCTGCTCATGCCCTCGGCGCCACCGCCGCCCGCGCCGCCTGCCCCAGCCCAGCTGGTGCAACCGGCGCCGGCCGCGCGGCCGGAGGCGCCGGCGGCCGTGGCGTTGGCCCCTGCGCCGGCCGTCATCCCCGCGCCGGTGCAACCGGCCGCCCCGGCCCTGGTGGCGCCCGCCCAACCCTTGCCTGCCCCCAGCGCAATCCCCACCCCTGGCCCGATCCTCAGCCCGGCGCCGGCGCCGCAGCCCATGCCCGCCCCCATCCAGGCGGCGCCGAGCCAACCGAGCCCCCCTGCCATCACGGCCCAGCCCGCGCCGCCAGCCCCGCTGCTGGTGCCGGTGCCGCCGCCAGCGAGCCCCGCCCCCGCCCTCATCCCCGCACCGCCCGCCCCTTCGGAGGCGACGATCCAGGCGGCACTCGCCAGCGCCGCCGGCCCGCAGCGCTGCGCCTTGGTGGATCTGCGGCGCGAGGGCAGCCTCGTCACCATCGGCGGCTTCGTGCATCAGTCCGAGGTCGAGCTGATGCAGCAGCCGCTGCGCGCCGCCGGGCTGACGCCGCGCCTGCAGGCCGAAGTGTTCGACGCGCCCTTCTGCGCCATCCTGGCCGCGCTGCGCCCCGCCGCGGCCCTGCAGGCCACGCCGCGCGTGGCCGCCCGCACCACCCATCTGCGCAATGGCGAGAAGCTGACACTCGATTTCGACATGGCGAACTGGCCCGCCCTGGTGAATCTCTGGTTCGTGATGCATGACGGGACGACGCTGCAATTGCTCGCCAACCAGCGCATGGCGGCGGGCGAGCGCCGGATGATGGACCAGACCCGGCCTGATTTCCCCTGGGTGATCGGCGAGCCCTTCGGGCATGAAATGGTCATCATGCTGGCCAGCGACACGCCGCCCTTCGCCACCCCGCGCCCGCTGGAGGAGACGATCGACAGCCTGACCGCCGCGCTGCGGGATGCGATCCGCCGCGCGCCGGCGGAAGGCCGGCGCCTGGTGGGCCAGGCGGTGATGGTCCACACGCGGCCCTGACAGGGGCGCAGGATTTGCTTGCGTGGCGGCAGGCGGGGCCCGAACATCGGGCCATGCGGTTCACCCCCTTCGTCACCCTTCTCGCGCTGCTGGCCGGCGCCGCCGACCTCCAGGCCCAGCCCAGCCCCGCGCCGCAGCAAAGCCAGGCGGCACGCGACCTCGACCGCGCCTTCGAGGCCCTGCGCGAGGCGCCGGATGAGCGCGGCGCGCATATGGCCGAGATGGCCATCCGCCAGCTCTGGTCCCGCCAGGTCAGCGCCGCCGTGGCGCTGCTGCTGAATCGCGGCATCCGCAACCTCCGCGCCAACCAGCCCGGCGATGCGCTGGAGGATTTCGATGCCGCCATCACCCTCGCCCCGCTCGCCGCCGATGCCTGGCATTGGCGCGCCCAGGCGAACCAGCAGGTGGGGGATCGCGTCGCGGCGGCGGGCGATCTGCGCGAATGCCTGCGGCTGGAGCCCCGGCATTTCGCCGCACTCGTCAGCCTCTCCCGCCTGCAGGAGGAGGCCGGCGATGCGCGCGGCGCGCTGCGCAGCTATGAGGCCGCCCTGGCCATCCACCCGCGTTTGGCCGGCGGGGCGGAGCGGCTGCGCGAATTGACCCGCGCCGCTGAGGGCGAGGAGATGTGAAGGCAATGCGCGGATGGCGATGATCCGCGCGCGCCGTCACATTGCCCCCATGCCCGACACCCTCCCCTCGCTCGACGAACGCCGCTGGACCGCCCTTCTGGCGCGGGATGCCGCCCCCGATTGCGGCCCCTTCCTGTATGGCGTGACCACGCAGGGCGTCTTCTGCCTGCCTGGCTGCCCCTCGCGCCCGCCCTTGCGGCGCAACGCCGTGTTTTTCGCCGATGCGCCCGAGGCCGAGGCTGCCGGCTATCGCCCCTGCAAACGCTGCGACCCCAAGGGCGAGCGCGCGGCCCTGCACCGCGATGCCATCGCCGCCGCTGTCGCCCTCATCGAAACCTCCGAGACCATTCCGAGCCTGGAGGCCCTGGCCAAGCGCGCCGGCTATGCGCGGCATCATTTTCTGCGCCTGTTCCGCGACATCACCGGCGTCACCCCGCGTTCCTATGCCGAGGGCGTGCGGGCGCGGCGGCTGCAAGCGGCGCTGAGCACGGGCGCGCGCGTGGCCGATGCGGTGGCCGAGGCCGGCTTCGGCAGCGAGAGCCGCGTCTATGAGAATCGCGGCGCCACCCTGGGCATGACGCCCGGCGCCGCCCGGCGCGGGGCGAAGGGCGAGACGATCGGCATCGCCCGCGCCGAAAGCGTGATGGGCCCGCTGCTGGTCGGCGCCACGGCCCAGGGCGTCTGCTTCATCGGTTTCGGCGAGGCGCTGGACGCGCTGGAGGGCGATCTGCGCCGCCGCTTCCCGCATGCCGTCCTGCAAGAGGATCCGGCGCTGGAGGCTGTGGTCGCGCAGGTGGCGGGCTTCCTGCGCGAGCCGCATGCAGCGCTGCAACTGCCGCTGGATCTGCGCGGCACCGCCTTCCAGCGCCGCGTCTGGGAGGCGCTTCAGGCCATCCCGCTCGGCCAGACGCGCAGCTACGGCCAATTGGCCGCCGAGATGGGCAAGCCCGAGGCGGTGCGCGCCGTGGCCCGGGCCTGCGCGCAGAACCCGGTCAGCCTCGTGGTGCCCTGCCACCGCGTGATCGGCGCGAGCGGCGACCTGACGGGGTATCGCTGGGGCGTGCCGAACAAGAAGCGGCTGCTGGCCGGGGAGAAGGAAGCGACATGATCCGCTGGCTCGGCGCCTTGCTCATCCTGGCCGGTTGCGCGGCCTCCAGCGTCACCGCCGATGAGGCGCCGCGCGAAATCCCCTCCCCCGAGCAGCGCGTGACCGTGCCGGGGGCCGAGGGCACGCCGCTGCGCGCCCTGCTCTACCTGCCGCCCGCCCCCAGCCGCCCGGCCGTCATCGCGCTGCATTCCTGCTCCGGCATCGGCCCCGCCGAGCGGCCCATCCGCCTGCCGGCCCATCAGCGGGACTGGGCGATCCGCCTGCTGGAGGCCGGCCACCCCGTGCTTTTCCCCGACAGCTTCGGCAGCCGCGGCCTGGGCGAGGCCTGCGGCGTGCGCGGCTTCCCGGCCGGGCCGCTGGGCGTGCGGCGCTCCGATGCGCTGGCGGCGGCGGATTGGGCGCGGGCGCAGCCCTGGGGGCGCAACCAGCCGCCGGTCCTGATCGGCTGGTCGCATGGCGGCTCGACCACGCTCGCTGCCTGGGCCACCGCCCCGCCGGGCGCGCTCAGCGCCGCCATCGCCTTCTATCCCGGCTGCGGCCAGGGCGAGGCCGCCGCGACCGGAACGGCCCCCCTGCTCATGCTGCTGGGCGCCGAGGACAATTGGACGCCTCCGCAGCCCTGTGAGCGCATCGCCCGCCGCGCGCCCGGCCTGATCACTTTCGAGACCTATCCCGGCGCGCATCATGGCTTTGACGGGCTGGCCGGGGCCGTGCGCAGCCGCGTCCTGCCCAATGGGCGCAGCGTCTCGCTCGGCCCGGAGGGCGCGGCCCGGGCGGATTCGCGGGCACGGGTGGCCGCTTTCCTCGCAACCAACGCCGGTCCGCCATAAGCAGAGCGCGGTTCCTCAGGCGCGGCCCGGCATGGTAATGCACCGCACCATGATCATCGCCCTTGGCTCCGACCATGCCGGCCTGCCGCTGAAGCGGGCCCTCCTTGCCGCGCTCGAAGCCAGCGGCCATGCCGTGCTGGATGCCGGCGCGCATGACGAGACCAGCGTGGATTATCCGGATTTCGCGCATGAGGTGGCCGCCAAGGTGGCGGTGGGCGAGGCGGAATTCGGCGTGCTGGTCTGCGGTTCGGGCATCGGGATGAGCATCGCGGCCAATCGCCACCCGGCCATCCGCGCCGTGGTGCTGCACAACACCACCGAGGCCCGGCTGACCCGCGCCCATAATGACGCGAATATCGCCTGCTTCGGCGCCCGCACAACCGGTGTGGAGGTGGCGCTGGACGCGCTGGCCGCCTTCCTCGCCACCCCCTTCGAGGGCGGCCGCCACGCGCGGCGCGTTGCCAAGATCGAGACCGCCCTCACTTGATGTGCGGCGTTTCACGGTCCCCGCAGGCCGTGATATGCCGTTTTCCCTGCCCGCAAGGACCAATGCCATGAACGAGAACACCGCCCGCTTTCTCCCGGCCCGCTTCTTCCAGGCCGGCGTGGCGGAGTCCGACCCCGAACTGGCCGCCGCCATCGCGCAGGAATTGACGCGCCAGCAGGACGGCATCGAGCTGATCGCCTCCGAGAACATCGTCAGCCGCGCCGTGCTGGAGGCGCAGGGCTCCGTCATGACGAACAAGTATGCCGAGGGCTATCCGGGCCGGCGCTATTATGGCGGCTGCGAATTCGTGGATGTGGCGGAGACCCTGGCCATCGAGCGCGCGAAGCAGCTCTTCGGCGCAAAATTCGCCAATGTGCAGCCGCATAGCGGCGCCTCGGCCAATATCGCGGTGTTCTTCGCGCTGCTGCAGCCGGGCGACAGCTTCCTGGCGATGGACCTGGCCGCGGGCGGCCACCTGACCCATGGCGCGCCGGTGAACTACTCGGGCAAGTGGTTCCAACCGATCGCCTATGGCGTGAAGGCCGAGGACGGGCTGCTGGACTATGAGACGATGGAGCGCCTGGCGCGCGAGCATAAGCCCAAGCTGATCATCGCCGGCGGCTCGGCCTATTCGCGCGAGATCGACTTCGCCCGCTTCCGCGCCGTGGCCGATGAGATCGGCGCCATCCTGATGGTGGATATGGCCCACTACGCGGGGCTGGTCGCGGCCGGCGCCTACCCCTCGCCCGTGCCGCATGCGCATGTGACGACGACGACGACGCACAAGACGCTGCGCGGCCCGCGCGGCGGCCTGGTGCTGACCAATGACGAGGCGATCGCGAAGAAGATCAACTCGGCCATGTTCCCGGGCCTGCAGGGCGGACCGCTGATGCATGTCATCGCCGCCAAGGCGGTCGCCTTCGGCGAGGCGCTGCGCCCGGATTTCCGCGCCTATGCGAAGCAGGTGGTGGTGAACGCCCGCGCCCTGGCGGATGAGCTGGTGCAGGGTGGGCTCGCCATCGTCTCGGGCGGCACGGACAGCCACCTGATGCTGGTGGACCTCCGACCCAAGGGGCTGACCGGCAAGGCCGCCGAAGCGGCGCTGGGCCGCGCCCACCTGACCTGCAACAAGAACGCCATCCCCTTCGATCCGGAGAAGCCGATGGTCACCAGCGGCGTTCGCCTCGGCACGCCCGCCGGCACCACGCGCGGCTTCGGCGAGGCCGAGTTCCGCGAGGTGGGCCGCCTGATCGTCCGCGTGCTGGATGGGCTGGCCCAGGCCAATGCGCCCGAGGCGAACAGCGCCGTGGAGCAGGCGGTGGCCAAGGATGTCCAGGCGCTTTGCGCGCGCTTCCCGATCTACTGAAGCGGCGCGCTGATGGCCGGATGGGGCGGGGGCCGGGTGGTGGCGTCAGAAATTGCCCGTGTTGACCCGCACGCCCGCATTCGGCGCCTTGAGGTAGCTGACGAACTCGAAATAGGGCCCCCAGGGCACATTGCTGATGTTGCTGCCCAGCCAATAGCCGCCCTGCATGTTGTGCGCATCCTGGGCGGCGGAAGGCTTGTGCACCCACTCCCGCGCGCGCGCGCTGCCATCGGCCAATTGTCGCGCGAAATGGAAGCTGCGCCGCGTGTCGTAGAACACGGCCACCAGATAGCTGTTGGCATCACAGACCGGCGGGTTCCGGAATTTGTGATCCGAGCCGATCACGCCGCCCGAGACATCCTCGAAGCCATCCGCGACGCAGGCCTGGTGGAGCAGGGTTTTCGTGATGTTTTGCGAGGTCAGGGGCACGCCGCCGCGCACGCCCGGCACGCAGGAAACCGCGCCGGCACCGCCCGGCGCCGCCTCCTTCGCCGCGAAGGAATAGCAGTTCAGGCCGTTGGCCCAGGCTGGCGCCAGCGCCAGGCCGCCATTCTTCGTGGTGATCGGCTCGCCCATGCGTCTTCTCCTCCCGCCTGGCCTCGATCGGCGCGGCCCCAGGACTGGAGCCGTCCGCCCGCCCGTCGTCAAGCGCTTCCACGCATCGAGCCGCGGCCTGGTGCTTCGCTCCCTTCTCCCCTTTCCGAGGCCTGACCCATGCGCTGCCCGTATTGTGGGAATGACGAGACCCAGGTGAAGGACAGCCGCCCCTCCGAGGACGGCGCCTCGATCCGCCGCCGGCGCTTCTGCCCGGCCTGCGGCAATCGCTTCACCACCTTCGAACGCGTGACGCTGCGCGAGCTCACCGTGCTGAAGACCGATGGCCGCCGCGTGCCCTTCGACCGCGACAAGCTGGCCAAGTCCATCAAGATCGCCTGCCGGAAGCGCCCGGTGGATGACGAGCGCATTGAGCGCATCCTGAACGGCATCCAGCGCCGGCTGGAGATGGAGACGGAGGCCGAGATCCCCTCCCGCCGGATCGGCGAGATGGTGATGGACACGCTGAAGGGCGTGGACCAGGTGGCCTATGTGCGCTTTGCCTCGGTCTATCAGAATTTCTCGGAAGCCAAGGATTTCCAGGCTTTCCTCGGCGGCCTGGATGCCCCCTGAGTTCGTGGGGCGCGAAGGCCCTGGGCCCCGCGGAGCCCCCATTCACCCCAAGGCCGGCAGCAGGAAATCCAGGAACCGCGCTGGATTTTCCGCAAAAGGGAAATGCCCGAGGCCATCCATGCGCTGAAACCGCGCGCCGGCGATTTTCGCGGCCGTCTCGGCCGAATGCTCGGCCGTGCAGGAATAATCGTATTCGCCTGTCAGCAGGGTCAGCGGGCAGCGTGATGTATCGATCCGATGCACGCGGTCCCGCGCGTCCCAATCGCCCGAGTAGAACAGGATATCGCCCGGGAAGGTGCCGCAGCCGCCCTGGCTGTAGTGCCACCAGATCTCGGCCGCGCATTCGGCGGGGGATTGCGGCGCCATCAGCCCCTCGATCCATTCCGGCGTGAAGATCGCCGCATTCACCTTCGGATGGTCCGGGAAGGGCGTGCGCCGGCCGATGATGTGCTCCGAGGATTCACAGGCCACGATATGGGCGAAGCGCTCCGGCGCGCGCAGCGCGATTTCCAGGCAGATCTCGCCGGACATCGAGGCGCCCAACAGCACGGGCTTCTCCGTGAAGCCCCAGGCCTCGCGGAAGCCCAGGATCAGCTCGGCGTAGAGGTCGGTGTTCAGCGCCCAGGCGCCGGGTTCCGTGACGGCGGGGGAGCGGCCATGGCCCGGCAGGTCGAAGGTGGTGAGGGCGAAGCCGGCTTCGGCCAGGCGGGGCTCGCACATCAGGCGATGGAATTGTCGGGAATCCGAGCCCGCCGTATGCATCCCCAGAATGGGCCGCCCCAACCCGCTGCTTTCCCCATAAAGGACGTAGTCGCGCCCCTGCGCCCGCACCGTGACGTAGCGCCCCTGCGCGGGCGGGCAGGGCGTGGGGGTGCCGAGCCGCGGGCGCAGCGACGCCGGCGCCGGCCCCGCCTCGCCCCGCGCCAGCCAGCGGCCGAGATCCAGCACGCGGCGGATCAGATGCACATGCTGCGCCCAGGCCAGCTGGTCGCCCTCGGCCGAGAATTCCGGCACGCGCATCCGCATGCCCAGCAGGTTCTGGTGATGCCGCGGCGGGATGGGCTGCAGGAAGCGCTCCCAGGTGGCGGCATCGGCGCTGAAGACGGTGGGGGCATCGCCGCCTTCGATCAGGCGCACCCGGCCATGGGTGAAGTCGAGCGTGACCGCGAGGCCGGGCTGCTGGAGCAGGAAGCGCCCTTCGGCGCCGGGCAGGCGGTGCCCCAGCGTCGCATCCGCGTCGCAAAGCGCCTGCCATCGGGCCAGGGCGCCCTCCGCGCGCAGCCAGTTCCATCCGCGGTCCATGCCGAGTCCTCCCGATTTTGGGCGCATGTTCGGCGGGGTTTCACGGCGCGGCAACACCCCGCTTGAAACCCTGCCCCCGGCGGGCGAGCATCCCCCCATGAAACTCCCGGCCCACAACCGCTACGCGCACAGCGCCATCCCCTCCCGCCCGGTCTATGACTGGCCCGGCGGCAAGCGCCTGGCGCTGCTCGTCGTGAACAACATCGAGCATTTCGCCTATCGCGCCGGCCTCGGCTCGGACAGCACCGGCCTCGCGCCGGTGCAGAACCAGCGCAGCTATGCCTGGCGCGACTACGGCAACCGCGTGGGCCTGTGGAACATGCTGGACATGCTGGATGAGCTGGGCATTCCCTCGGCGCACAACATCAACTCCGCGGCGCTCGAAGCCTGCCCCGAGATCGGCCCCGCGCTGCTGGCGCGCGGCGACGAGTTCATCGGCCATGGCCGCAGCAATTCCGAGCGGCAGGACATCCTCTGGGAGGAGGATGAGCGCCGGCTGATCGAGGAAAGCCGCGATGTGCTCGCCCGCCATGCCGGCACGGCGCCGCAGGGCTGGCTCGGCCCCTATGTCGCGCAGAGCGGCGTGACGCTCGATCTGCTGAAGGAGGCGGGCTTCAGCTACGTCATGGATTGGCCGGCGGATGACCAGCCCTTCTGGATGAACACCCGCGCCGGAAAAATCCTCTCCGTGCCCTACTCGGTCGAGCTGAATGACAGCCCGGCCCTGATCGCCCGCCAGCACAGCGCCCGCGAATTCGCCGAGATGGTGACCGACCAGTTCGACGAGATGCTGCGCCTCTCCGAGAAGCGGCCTTTGGTGTGCAGCGTGGTGCTGCACCCCTTCATCCTCGGCCAGCCGCACCGGTTGCGGCCCTTGCGTCAGGCACTGCGGCACATCATGGCGCATCAGGACCAGCTTTGGGTGACGCGGCCCGGAGAGCTTGCGGCATATGTCGCAGGCCTGCCCGCCGGCATCATCCCGGGCTCCGAAGCATGACCCGCGATTTCGAAGGCTATGGCCGCAACCCGCCCGATCCCCGCTGGCCGGGGGGCGCGAAGCTCGCGCTGAACTTCGTGATCAACCACGAGGAGGGCGGCGAGGAGAGCGTCCCCGATGGCGATCCGCGCAGCGAGAATGCGCTGACCGAAGGCAGCACCGCCCCCGTGAAGGGCCGTGACCTCGCCGCCGAGAGCATGTTCCAATATGGCAGCCGCGTCGGCTTCTGGCGGCTGCATCGCCTCTTCACCGAGCGCAACCTGCCCTGCACCGTCTTCGCCGTGGCCCGCGCGCTGGAGCGCACGCCGCAATGCGTCGCCGCCATCCGCGAGGCCGGCTGGGATGTGGCCGGCCATGGCCTGCGCTGGGAGATGCATATCGGCATGGAGGAGGCGGAGGAGCGCCAGCGCATCGCCGAGGCGACCGCCATCATCACGCGCGAGATCGGGACGCCGCCGCTGGGCTGGTACACGCGCTATGCGCCCAGCCTGAACACCCGCCGCCTGCTGGCCGAGGCCGGCTATCTCTATGACAGCGACGCCTATGATGACGAGCTGCCCTATTGGCGCGAGGTGGCGGGCCAACCCCGCCTGATCCTGCCCTACAACCTCGCCCACAATGACGTGCGTTTCCAGCGCGCCGCGCTGACCACGGGGGAGGAGTTCTTCCACTACATCAAGGGCGCGGTGGAACTCATGCTGGGCGAGCCGGGCGGGCGGATGCTGAGCGTGGGGCTGCACAACCGCATCATCGCCCATCCCGGCCGTGCCGCCGGGCTGGCGAAGCTGCTGGATTGGGTGGCGGCGCAGCCGGGCGTCTGGGTCTGCCGGCGGGCCGAGATCGCCCGGCATTGGATGGCCGAACATCCGCCCTGAGCGGCCATCTGGCGGAACCGGCGCAAAGCGTTACAAATTCGCGCCATGAGCTCCCGCATCGCCCAACGCGCCCTGTGCCTCGATGATTTCGAGGTCATGTCCCGCCGCCATCTGCCGCGGCCGATCTTCGGCTATGTCGCCGGCGCCACCGAGCGCAACGCGGCCCTGGCCGACAGCGCGCGCGCCTTCACCGAATACGGCTTCGTGCCCCGCGTGCTGCGCGATGTCTCCAAGCGCAGCACCAAGGCCACCATCTTCAACCGCGAATGGGCGGCCCCCTTCGGGATCGCGCCCATGGGGCTTTCGGCCCTGGCCGCCTATCGCGGCGACATCGTGCTGACCGAGGCCGCCAAGGCCGCGAACGTGCCCATGATTCTCTCCGGCTCCTCGCTGATCCGGATGGAGGAGGTGATCGCCGCCAATCCGGACACCTGGTTCCAGGCCTATCTGCCGGGCGATGCGACGCGGGTGGAGGCGCTGGTGGACCGCGTGGCTGCGGCCGGCTTCGGCACGCTGCTGCTGACGGTGGACACCGCCGTGCTGCCCAACCGCGAGAACAATGTCCGCAACGGCTTCTCCACGCCGCTGCGCCCTTCGCTGCGCCTCGCGCTGGATGGCATCACCCACCCGATGTGGTCGCTCAACACCTTCCTCAAGACGTGGCGCCTGCACGGCATGCCGCATTTCGAGAACAGCTTCGCCGAGCGCGGCGCGCCCATCCTTGCCAGCAACGTCCTGCGCGACTTCACCGCGCGCGACCATCTGAACTGGGAACATTTGGCGCTGATCCGCCGGCGCTGGCCCGGCTGGCTGATCGTGAAGGGCGTGATGCACCCCGAGGATGCGGCGCGCGCCGCGAGCGAGGGCGCGGACGGCATCATCGTCAGCAACCATGGCGGGCGGCAGCTGGACGGCACCTCCGGTCCGCTGCGCGTGCTGCCCGAGATCAAGGCCGCGGCGCCGGGCATCGCGGTGATGCTGGATGGCGGCATCCGGCGCGGCACGGATGTGATGAAGGCCTTGGCCCTGGGCGCGGATTTCGTCTTTGTCGGCCGGCCCATGCTGCATGCGGCCGCCGTCGCCGGTGAGCCGGGCGTGGCGCGCGCCATCGCGCTGCTGCTGGGTGAGCTGGAGCGCAACATGGCGCTGCTCGGCGTGAATTCGCTGGCGGAACTTACGCCGGAATGCCTGATCCGCGTGGGCGGGGCTTAGGCCGCCTTCACCTCGGTGAGGAAGCGGCCCAGCTCGGCCTGGGTGGAAGCCGCATAGCGGGACAATTCGCCCGCCGCCTCATGCACCTGGCCCGCCGCGCGGCCGGTGGCGCCGGCCAGGCCATTCACCGTGGCGATGCTGTCGCTGACCGCGCGCGTGCCGGCCGCCACCTCCTGCACATGGCCGCTGATGGCGCGCGTGGCCCCCTCCTGCCGCTCGACCGAAGCGGCGATGGCGGAGGTGATCTCGCTCACCTGTCCCACCGTGCCGGCGATGCCACGAATCGCCTCGACCGCATCCGTCGTTGCGGCCTGGATCTGGCCGATCTGCGAGGCGATCTCCTCCGTGGCCTTGGCGGTCTGCTCGGCCAGGGTCTTTACCTCGCCGGCGACGACGGCGAAGCCCTTGCCGGCCTCGCCCGCACGCGCCGCCTCGATCGTGGCGTTGAGCGCGAGCAGGTTGGTCTGCGAGGCGATCTGGCGGATCAGCGTCACCACTTCGGTGATGCGCGTGGCGCCAGCGGCCAGTTCGCGCACCACGCCATCGGTGCGGTGACTCTCCGCCACGGCGGCATCCACCACGCTGCGCGACTGGATGACCTGGCGCGTGATCTCGCCGATGGAGGCGGTGAGTTCCTCGGCGCCGGCAGCGACGCTCTCGATGCCGCCGCGGCTGCTCTCGGCGGCGCGGGCGATGGCGCCGGCCTGAGCCTCGCCCTGCTCCGCCGTGCCGCTCATGGCGGCGGCATTGGCCTCCAGCTCGGCGGCGGCGGCGGCCAGGGCGCCGACCAGCTCGCCCACGCGCGCCTCGAAGCCATCGGTGGCGCGGCTGAGGGCCTCGGCACGGGCAAGGCGCGCGGCCTGGCTCGCGGCCTGCTCGGCGGCCAGGCGCTCGGCCTCGATCAGCCCGTCCTTGAAATGCTGCACGGCGCGGGCGATGGCGCCGATCTCATTGGTGCGCTCGCGGTCCGGGATCTCGATGGTGAGGTCGCGCGCGGCCAGCCGGTCCATCGCCTGGGTGGCCCGGGCCAGCGGGCGCAGCACGAGGCGCTGGGTGGTGAGCAAGCCACCCGCCGCCAGCAGCAAGGCCAGGGCCAGGAAGGTGAGCCCGCCGACCAGCCCCCAGCCGGCCCGCGCCGCACTGGCCTGGGCATGCGCCACCATCGCCTCAAAGGCGGCGTTGGGCACTGCGTTCACCTGGGCCAGCCCGGCCACCTGGGGGTCACGGAAGCCCGCCTGATCCACCTCCGCCCGCTGGCCGCGCAGCAAGGCCTGCATCAAGGGCGGCCGGACCGCGGCCAGGGCGCCGGTGACCATGGGGGCGGCAGTCGCCATCGCCTCACGCAGCGCGGCGGGTGCGCTGGGCGCGGCGCGTTCGAGCTGGGCCCAGGCGGCATCCACCTGGCCTTGCGCCCGCACCGCGGCCAGGGCCTCTTCCGGCGTCCAGCCCCGGCCGGCGCTGATGGCGGAGGAAATGGCCAGCGCGACATCGCCCACGGCGCTCCGCACAACCCAGCCGGCGCGGCGCATGGCGACCAATTGGTCCAGCACGGGATCCTTGCCCAGCGCCAGCTCCTCCACCGCCTCGGTGATGGCCAGCAGATTGTTCACATGCGCCAGGCTGCCCTCGCTCCAGCGGCGTGAGAGCTCCTGCGGCCGCTGCTCCCGCGGCACGCGCAGCGCCGAATCCACCATCCCGCGCAGTTCCTCCACGGCGGCGCGGCTGCGAACCAGCCGCTCGGCTGGCTCCGTCAGGCCGCTGGCGCGCAGCGCGGCGATGGCGACCGTGGTCGCCGCTTCGGCCTCGGCGCGGCGCGGGCGGATGCGCACACCCTGCGGATCCGGCGCCGGGCCGGCCAGGGCGGTCATCGTTTCCCCGCGCTCCAGCCGCATGGCGGCGGCCGCGCGGAACAGGTCACGCCCGGCCTCAGCCATCTGCACGATGCGCGCGGCCTCGCCATGCCGGGCCCAGGCCCGAATCAGGAGGTCCGTCGCAAAACCCAGGGCGAGCATGGCCAGAAGCCCCATCGCAAAGCCCAGCAGGATGCGAACGGAGATGCCTTCAAGCGCGCGGCGAATCATGGGTTGGGGCTCCGGCGAGGATCGGGGAGCCGCAAACTAGGTGACGGACATTACCCGGCCGTGAATCCGGCGCCCGCCCTCATTCCCGCCAGGGATGCTGGTCCCACAGCGCCTGGTAATTCTGCCGCAGCGCCTGGAGTTCGGCGAGATATTCGGGTGGCGCCAGGAAGCGCAGTGGCAGGTTCTGCTGCGCCGCGCTGGCCTGGAAATCACTGTCCGCGACGGTGCGCTGCACCGAGAGGGCGAGGCGCGCCAGCACCTCGGGCGGCAACCCGGCCGGGGCCGCCATGCCGCGCATCGAGCCCTCGACCACGTCAAAGCCCAGCTCCCGCAGGGTCGGCACCTCGGCCAGGGGCGGCCAGCGCGTGGCGCCCATCTGCGCCAGCGGCCGCAGCACGCCCTGCCGCATCTCGGCAATGCCCTCGGCCACATTCATCACCGCGACGGGAATGGCGCGGGACATCAGGTTCTGCTTCACCTGGGCCGAGCCGCCAAAGGGCACGTGCAGGAATTGCGCGCCGGATTTGCGCTGCAGCGCCAGCATGGCCAGGTGGTCATCCGACCCCACGCCGGTGGTGCCATAGCCAATGGTCTCGGGCTGGGCGCGGGCGGCGGCGAGCAGGGCGGCGAAGTCACGGATGGGGGAATCGGCGCGGACCCAGATGCCGCCCGGATCATCCACGATATTGCCGATCAGCGAGAAATCCTCGAGCCGGAAGCGGGTGCGGCGCTCGATCGGCAGCGTCACGATATGCGGCGTGTTGATGAAGCCGATGGTGAGCCCATCGGGCCGCGCGCGGGCCAGTTCGGTGAAGCCGATCTCTCCGCCCGCGCCGGGCCGGTTCATCACCACGACCGGCTGGCCGAGGTCGCGCTCCATGAAGCGGGCGATGGTGCGGGCGGCGAGATCCGTGCCGCCGCCGGCCGCGAAAGCGACGATCATGGTGAGCTGGCGGTCCGGGCGCCACTCCTGCGCGCGCGCTGGCAGGGCCAGCAAGGCAGGGGTGGCGAGAAGGCTGCGGCGGTTCAGCATGGCAAGGTTCCGGTCAAGAAAAAGCCGGCCGCTGCGAGGGGCAGGGCCGGCTGATTCGGTCAGTGAAGGCGCCTCAATCGGCGGCGAGCGCCATCCGGCTGCGGTTCAGCACGGAGAGGACGTGATCCTCCGCCATCCCGCTGATGGTCTCGACCTGCTCCGGTGTGAAGACATGGCCGGCATTGGGAATGGTGCGGTAGTCAATCGTGACACCCTTCTGGGTGTTCAGCTTGTCCACCAGCTTCTGCACGCTGTTCACCGGCACGAGCTCGTCCTCCTCGCCGTGCAGGATCATGCCCGAGCAGGGGCAGGGGGCGAGGAAGCCGAAGTCGTAATGGCTCGCCGGCGCGCTGATGGAGATGAAGCCGCCCATTTCCGGGCGGCGCATCAGCAACTGCATGCCGACATAGGAGCCGAAGGAATAGCCGGCCGCCCAAAGCATCGAGGCATTGGGGTTCACCGTCTGCAGGAAGTCCAGCGCCGCCGCGGCATCGCTGATCTCACCAATGCCGCCATCATAGCGGCCTTGGCTCTTGCCGACGCCGCGGAAGTTGAAGCGCAGGACGGAGAAACCCATCGCCTGGAACTTGCCATAGAGGCTGTGCACCACGCGGTTGTTCATCGTCCCGCCATGCAGCGGATGGGGGTGAAGCAGCAGCGCCACCGGGGCATTGGGGCGCTTGGCGTGATGATAGCGGCCTTCGAGGCGGCCATCGGGCCCGGCGAACATGACTTCAGGCATCGTGTCCTTGTGTCCGTTTCTTCGGTTGGGCGGCATGGGAAGGCCGGGCGGATGCCCATCCATGCCACCAAATTGGCGGCCAAACCCCGCATCTGGCCTGGCCACTGCCCGTCTTTCCGGCTGGGCGGGAAAGACGGGCAGTGGCCGGCCCGCGCAGGTCATCCCGTCGCGCATTTTTGATGAGGCATGCACGCTTGACGTGCGCCCCGTCCACCGCCAACCTTCATGCCTCGCGGGAGAGCGCCCGGCCGGCAAAACTTCGCACGGTGCCGCCCGATGTGACGAAATCGGCCGGAAAAACAATCGCTTCGAGAGCCACCCCGGCTCAATCCGAGGCAGCGGCCGCATCATACGCATTCGCGAACCTGTTTCATAATGGATTCACACGGACAATCGCATGGCTGGGTCCGGCTAAACGCATGGCAAGCCGGTGCGCATGTGGAATCTTCCCCACGGCCCGCATTTTTGGTGCAGACTGCGCAGGTCAATCGGTTTTCCCCGGCGGGGGCCGGCTGGCCATTGGAATGGCGACCGCAAAGCGGCGCTGGGCTCGCCGCCACCGGTTGCGATCCGATTTGAGGAAGGAGTGCAGGCGATGCGCCTGTCAACACGCGGCCGCTACGCCGTCATGGCCATGGTCGAATTGGCGGCCCGCCAGGAACGCGCCGCCAAGCCGAGCGCTGGCAAGAATGTCGCGCCGGTCAGCCTGGCCGAGATCGCGGCCGCGCAAATGCTGTCGCTCGCCTATCTGGAACAGCTCTTCGGCCCGTTGCGCCGCGCGGGGCTCGTCGCCTCCGCCCGCGGCCCGGGGGGCGGCTACCGCCTGGCCCGCCCGGCCGAGGAGATCTCCATTTCCGCCATCGTGGACGCGGTGGATGAGCCGATCCGCGCCACCCGCTGCGAGGATGGCGCGCCGGGCTGCATCGGCGGCCAGCGCTGCATCACCCATGACCTCTGGGCCGAGCTGGGCGAGCAGATCCGCCTCTTCCTCGATGGCCTGACCCTGCATGATGTGGTGCATGGCGATATCCAGGGCCGGGCCGTCGCGCCGCGGCGCCGGGAATTGACGCGGGCCTGATCCCGCCGGAAAGGGCGGGGTGAGATGACCGCACCCCCCCGACCCCTCACGCTCGACCTTGACGCCAACGCGACGGAAGCCCTGCGCCCCGCCGCGCGCGATGCGCTGCTCGAGGCCTTGGCGCAGGGCGGCAACCCATCCTCCATCCATGCCGGCGGCCGCACGGCCCGGCGGATCATCGAAACCGCCCGCCGGCGTCTGGCCGAGCGGTTCGGCGCAGCGCCTGGCGACATCGTGTTCACCGCCGGCGGCACCGAGGCCAATGCCCTGGCCATTCACGGCCTCGGCCAAGGGCGCCGCCTGCTGGTGGGCGCCACCGAGCACGCCGCCGTGCGCGCGGCGGGCGAGGGCGTCACCTTGCCGGTCCATCCCGACGGCACGCTGGTGCTGGAGGTGCTGGCGCAACGGCTCGCCGAGGGCGGCCCCGCCCTGGTCTGCGTCATGGCCGCGAACAATGAGACCGGCGTGCTGCACCCGCTGACGGAGGTCGCGGCGCTGTGCCGGGCGCATGGGGCGCTGCTGCATGTGGATGCGGTGCAATCGGCCGGGCGGCTGGGCGTCCAGGCGGGCGCCCTGGGGGCGGCCAGCATCGCGCTCTCCGGCCACAAGCTGGGCGGCGTGCCCGGCGCCGGCGCGCTGATCCTCGCCCCGGGGCTGCACCTGCCGCCGCTGATCGCCGGCGGCGGGCAGGAGCGCGGGCGGCGCGGCGGGACCGAGCCGCTGCCCGCCATCGCCGCCCTCGGCGCCGCGCTGACGGAGGATTACGACGCGCCGCGCATCGCCCGGTTGCGCGACGCGATCGAAGCGGGGCTCGCCGCGCTCGACCCCTCCATCATCCTCGCGGGGCAGGCGGCGCCCCGCCTGCCCAACACCAGCCTCGCGATCCTGCCCGGCGTGCCGGCGGAGACGCAGGTGATTGCGCTCGACCTCGCCGGCGTGCGGGTCTCGGCCGGGGCGGCCTGTTCCTCGGGCAAGGTCGCTTCCTCCCATGTCCTGGCGGCGATGGGCTTCGGCGCCGAGGCGGGCTCGGGCATCCGCATCTCGCTGCCTTGGAATGCCCCGGAGGAAGCGCCGGCGCGCTTCCTCGCCGCCTATGCGGCCATGCGCGCCCGGCTGCGCCGCCACTGACCACCCGCTTGCGCCGCCCGGCGAAGCGGCGGAGGCTGAACCCAGAAGCGGGAGGCGATGATGGACGTGCGTTGGGAGAGACTGACCGGCCCCGAACTCAAGGCCCTGGCGGCGCGAGGCGCGCTGCCCGTCCTGCCGATCGGCAGCCTGGAGCAGCATGGGCCGCATCTGCCGGTCTGGACCGACAGTTTTCTTGCGCATGAGCTGGCCCTGGCGGCCGCAAGGCTGGCGACCGACATCCCGGCCATCGTGCTTCCCCCGCTCTGGACCGGGCTCTCCGAGCATCATCTGCCCTTTGGCGGCACCATCACACTGGACCATGCGACGCTGCATGCCGTGCTGCGCTGCGTGGTGCGCAGCCTCCAGGCGCAGGGCTTCACCCGCCTGCTGATCCTGAACGGCCATGGCGGCAATATTGATCCGTTGAACGTCTCGGTGCGCGAATTGGCGCATGAATTCGGCATGCCGGTGGTGGTGACGACCTGGCCCAATGTGGCGCCGGTGGAAATCGCCCAGGCCCTGACCACCCAGCCCGGCATCATGCATGCCTGCGAGGGCGAGACGGCGCTGTGGCTGGCGTTGGATCCGGGCCAGGTGCGGCAGGACAAGATCGAGGAAGCCGCCGGCGGCAATGCCGGCGTCCAGGCGCCGGCCGGTTTCTCGCGCTTCTACAGCTTCGCCGAGCGCGCGCCCCGCACCGGCGTGAAGGGCGATCCGCGCGCCGCCACGGCGGAGAAGGGCCAGGCCATGCTCGACGCCATCGCCACGAAGCTGGCCGCGGCCATGCGCAACCCCGTGCTCTGGAGCCCACCGGAAAAGGTGTGGGAGGCCTGAGCCTCAGCCGACCTTCTGCTTCAGCCGCTCCAGCAGGGCGGCGCGCTGCACCGGCTTGCCGAGGTAGTCATCCATGCCGGCAGCCCGGCATTGCGCCTCGAAGACCGGGCCCACCGCCGCGGTCAGCCCGATGATGCGCGTCCGGCGGTTGGGGCCGGGCGTGGCGCGGATCTGCCGCGTGGCCTCCAGCCCGTCCATCACCGGCATCTGGAGGTCCATCAGGATCACGTCATAGGCCTCGGCGCCGGCCATGCGCACCGCCTCGCCGCCATCGCCGGCCACATCCACATGGCATTTCGCCTTGGCCAGGATGGTCTTCATGACGAGCTGGTTGGTGGCATTGTCCTCCACCAGCAGCACGCGCAGGAGCGGGGCCTCCGGCGCGGCCGCCTCGACCGGCGCCGGCGCCGCGGCAGCCCGCGCGGCGGAGGGCGCGAGGGCCGCCAGCAGGCTGTCGCGCAGCCGCGCCGGCAGGGCGGGCTTCAGCAGCATGCCCTCGACGAGACCCTCCTCCGGCTGCTCGCGCCCCAGCGAGGCGCCCGAAGAACAGAGCAGGATGGCCGGTCGCGGCAGTTCCGGCCGGGCGCGGATCTGCCGGGCCACCTCC
Source organism: Acetobacteraceae bacterium (assembly GCA_027487385.1). Lineage (GTDB taxonomy): Bacteria > Pseudomonadota > Alphaproteobacteria > Acetobacterales > Acetobacteraceae > Roseococcus. The sequence goes on from JAIYDS010000082.1 coordinate 26,132, forward strand.
AGGCCCCGCTCATGCTCCAGCTGGCCGTCCATGATCACGGCCCGCACCGGGCGCTGCTGCGCCGCCGCTTCGCCCAAGAGGCCCAGCGCCTCGCGCCCGCTGGCGGCGAGCAGCGGCTCGGCGCCCATGCTGGCGAGCTGCCGGGCCAGGATATCGCGGTTCAGTGCCAGGTCATCCACGACCATCACCCGCAGCCCGGCCAGCGCCGTGGCGGGGAAGGCCTCCATCGGCCCGGCCGGCTGGCCGAGCTTGGCCGAGAAGGTGAAGCGGCTGCCGCCGCCGCGCGGCTTGGTCGGGTCGCGCGGGCCGGCCTCGATGCCGCCGCCCATCTCCTCCGCCAGGCGGCGGCAGATGGCCAGCCCGAGTCCCGTGCCGCCATATTTCCGGCGGATCGAGGCATCGGCCTGGGTGAAACGCTCGAACAGATGCGGCACCTGGGCGGGGTCGAGGCCGATGCCGGTGTCCAGCACGGCGCATTGCATCAGCCATCCGCGCCGCTGGCCCAGCGGCTCCAGCGTCACATCCAGCTGGATCCAGCCCTTGTCGGTGAATTTCACCGCATTGCCGACCAGGTTGAACAGCACCTGCCTGACCCGGCCCGGATCCCCCACCATGATGCGCGGCATGTCGCCGGGCAGGGAGACCACCAGCTCCACCCCCTTGCTGGCCGCCTTGGGGGCGAAGAGCTCGACGATGGTGCCGAGTTCCTTTTCCAGTTCGAAGGGCACGCGCTCCAGCTCCACCGCGCCGGCTTCGAGCTTGGAGAAGTCCAGGATGTCGTTCAGCACCATCAGCAGGTGCTCCGCCGAGTTCTGGATGGTCTCGGCATAGCGGCGCTGCAGGTCATCCAGCCGCGTGTCCAGCAGCAGGCCGGTCATCCCGATCACGCCGTTCATGGGCGTGCGGATCTCGTGGCTCATGCTGGCCAGGAAATCCTCCTTGGCGCGGGAGCCGGCGCGGGCGGCGGCCTCGCTCTCGGCCAGCTGCTCGCCCTGGGCGCGCAGCCGCTGCGCCTGGCGCACCATGAGGCCGAGCGCCATGAGGATGAAGGCGCCCGCCGCCGCGACACCCAGGCCGAGCAGCAGGCCAAGGGCGCGATTGGCCGCCATGGCATCGCTGCGCGAGCGGACCACTTCGACCACGAATTGCCCCTGGCGGGTGACGGCGAAGCTCGCCACCACCTCCTGGTTGTCCTGGTCGGTGCCGACGAAGCTGCCGCGCTCCAGCCGCGGGAGGAAGTTGCGGAAGGGCCAGGCGCCGGGATGGATCTGCCCGATGCCGGCACGGCTGCCGTCCGAACGGGCCAGCAGCGCGCCATTGAAGGAATGCAGCCGCACCGTCACGCCGAACCCCTCGGCATATTGGCGGGCGATGCTGCTCAGGTAATCCGGGTTGATCAGGGCCACGACGGCCCCCTCGAACTCACCCCGCGCATTGCGCAGTCCGCGCGCGAGCGGGATGGACCAGAGCCCGGTCTCGCTGATCGGCCGCGCGCCGGGCTGGGCCAGGAAGCGCGCCGATTCCGGGGCGCCCAGCCGGGTCTGCTGCCCGCTCAGCCGGAGCACGCGGAACCATTCGCGATCCGTGACGTTGAGGCCGACCAGGCTCTCCACCGTGGCGCCCGTGACCGCGCCACCGGCATCGGCGATCACCATGGCGCGAAGCTGCGAGACGTCGCGCAGGAGGTTGGAGCGCTGCCCGGCAAAGCCTTCGGAGGATTGCCCGCTGCGCTCGGCCAGGTCCAGCATGACGATGTCCACCGTCTGCATCGCCCGCGTCAGCTGGTCAGCCAGGGCTTCCGCCACGGCCTGGGTCAGGCGCTCGGCCTCGCGCACCGCCTCCGATTGCCCGCGATACATGACAACGCCGTAAACCGCCATCAGGCAGAGGATGACGAGCCCGGCCACAAGGGCGTAAAGACGACTTGGCCTGGGTGTGGAGTCGAGCGTCCCCGCATCCCCGCGATCCGAGGTTCCGAAGGAGAGACGAATGCTGTTGCGGAGGGCTTTCAGGCGCATGGTCGTGGCGATCATGGCAGGATTTTTCGCGTTTGGCGAAGCGGGGGCACAAAATCCGACACCGGTCGCACCGCAGCCGGGCGCCGCGAGCCTGCCCCCCCGGCTGGAGGTGATCCGGGCGCGGGGTGAGCTTCGGGTCTGCATCTGGCCGGATTACTTTGCCATTTCCTTCCGCAATCCGCGCAACAGCGAGATGGAAGGCATTGATATCGACCTGGCCCGCGCCTTGGCGGCCCGCCTCTCCGTGCGGCTCACCTTCGTGGAGACGAATTTCGCGAGCTTCATGGATCGCGTCGAGGTCGGGGATTGCGACATCGCCATGATGGGCGTGGGCATCACGCCCGCCCGGGCGCAGCGCGTGGCCTTCAGCCGGCCCTATCTGGCAAGCCCGGTTTATGCCGTGACCACGCGGAACAATCCCCGCATCCGCAGCTGGGCCGATATCGACACGCCGGGGACCGTGGTTGCGGTGGCCGCCGGCACGGTGATGGAACCGCTGATGAGCCGCACGCTCCGCCGGGCCGAGCTGCTGGTGGTGGCCCCGCCCCGCTCGCGCGAGGCGGAGATCCAGGCGGGACGCGCGGATGTCTTCATGAGCGACTTCCCCTACACGCGCCGCATGCTGCTGATGCATGACTGGGCACGGGTGATCGAACCGCCGGACCGGTTCGGCGAGACGCTCTATGCCTGGGCGCTGCCGTTGAACGACCCCGCCTGGCTGGGCGAGGTGAACAGCTTCGTCGGTGCGGTGCGCGCGGATGGCACCCTGGCGCGCGCCGCGGCGCGGCACGGCCTGACGCCCATCCTGATCCGCTGAGGGCCCTGCCGGTGCTCAGGCCGGGCTGGCGGCCGCGTGGCTGCCGAACGGCATGGGCTGCGCCACCGCCACGCGAAGGCGCCGCCGGCCGGGGCTGTCGAAATAGCGGCGCCGGAAATCCTCGATGGTGCGCAGGAGCCCGGCCTCCAGCGGCACGCCCGGCTCCCAGCCGAGCAGCGCGCGCGCCTTGCCGATATCCGGCCGGCGCTGCCGCGGGTCATCCTGCGGCAGCGGCCGGAATTCGAGGGTTGAGCAGGAGCCGGTGAGGCGCAGCACCTCCTCCGCCAGGTGGCGGATGGTGAATTCCCCCGGATTGCCCAGGTTGATGGGGCCGGTGCCCGCCGCCGCATTCTCCATGAAGGCGATCATGCCTTCGACCATGTCGTCCACATAGCAGAAGGCGCGGGTCTGGCTGCCATCGCCATAGAGGGTGATGGGTTCGCCGCGCAGCGCCTGCATGATGAAATTGGAGACCACGCGCCCGTCATTCGGGTGCATGCGCGGCCCATAGGTGTTGAAGATGCGGATCACCTTGATCGGCACCTTGTGCTGGCGGTTGTAGTCGAAGAAGAGCGTCTCGGCGCAGCGCTTGCCCTCGTCATAGCAGGCGCGCGGGCCGATCACGTTCACATTGCCGCGATACTCCTCGGGCTGCGGATGCACCGTCGGGTCGCCATAGACCTCGCTGGTGGAAGCCTGGAGGATGGGCACGCGCAGGCGCTTGGCCAGGCCCAGCATGTTGATGGCGCCGATGACGCTGGTCTTGGTCGTCTGCACCGGATCGAACTGGTAGTGCACGGGCGAGGCCGGGCAGGCCAGGTTGTAGATCTCATCCACCTCCACATAGAGCGGGAAGGTGATGTCGTGACGAAGCAGCTCGAAGAAGGGATCCGCCAGGAGATGCGTGATGTTCTCGCGCGAGCCCGTGAAGAAATTGTCCACGCAGAGCACATGGCAATCGCGGGCGAGCAGCTTCTCGCAAAGATGCGTCCCGATGAAGCCGGCGCCGCCGGTGACCAGAACCCGTTTCCTGTCTCGACGCATGGCCTTTTGCCCCTGCTGCCCGCGGGGGCCTGCCCCTGACCGGTGGAACCCTCGACATCCGGACGCGGGCGCCGATGCGACCGCGCCTCCGGGACGGCCCCGAGATGACGGGGCGGAGTTCAGGCTAGGGGCCAGAGATGAAGACTTGGATAACGGCGAAGGGCTTGTCGCGCGCCCGCGCCCGGCATTCGCTCAGCGGGCGGGCAGGGTGAGCCCGGGTGGGGGCAGGGCCGTGCCGCGGGGCATGCCGCCGCCGGGCGTGCCGCCCTGGGGCATGCCCGGAGGCAATTGCAGGCTCTGATACCCGGCCGGGCGCTGGAAGCGCCCCGCATCCTGTGGCCCGAAACTCACCGCCGTCGCCTCCATGACGGCGCCGCCGCCCGGGCCCCCCAGGCTTTCGGTGCGCAGCATCACGCCATCGCGGGTCAGGCAGAGGCGCGCCGCCTGGCCAGGCTCCTCCATGCGCCAATTCACGCAATCCGTATTGGCGATGCGGGCCGGGCCCTCGCGCGTGAAACGGGCATTGGGGTTGGGCGTCATCCGGCCCGGGGCGCTGTTGGCCGGCACATCCATGAGCATGCGCTGGGCGTCCATCGCCACGAAGGCGGTGCCGGCCGTCAGGTCCATCACCATCCAGCCCTGACCGCCGGGCATGTCCATCCGCATGAGGTTGCGCGAGGCAAGCCAGGACATGCGCATTTCACCCGGAGGCTGGCCCTCGCCGGAGACGCGATAGGTGACGGCGACGTCGCGGTTGGGGGTGATCGGAGGACGATCCTGGGCCAGGGCGGGGGCGGCCAGGAGCAGGAGAAGAGGGGAAAACCGCGGGATCATGAAACTGCCTTCCGAGGGGAAGGGCAGAGACTCCGCCCAGGGGGGCGGTGCGGTCAATGCCCGGCGGCACAAGGCCGCCGGGCGATGACATCCGCTCAGAAGCGGAAGGCGATGGAGGCCAAGGCGCGGGCGTCGCAGATATTCTGGTTCGTCCCGTAGATGCACTCATTCTTCGAGATCGAGGTATCGTAATATCCGATGCTCGCGACGATGGTGCCGATATTGGCCACCGGGAATTCACGCGTCACGGTGATGGCCCACCACGCATAATCCGGCGTGCCGAAGACGGCATTGCGCTGGATCCACTGATAGCCGACGCGGCCACCCAGGGTCAGGTCCCAGACGCCGGTCTTCCAGTCGGCGCCGCCCTCGACATAGAAGCCGTCGCCGGAGCGGCCGAAGAAGTTCGGCGAATAGTTGAAGGCGGCCAGCAGGTTGACCGGGCCGATCTCACGCGTCGCCTTCACGTAGAATTCCGCGTAATCGAGCACGGGCGAAGCGCCGCCGGGCGGCCGGGTATAGCCCGGGTAGAGATAGCCGATCCCGCCGAAATCCAGGTTGAAATCCGCGAGCGTCACGCGGTAGCCGCCATAGACGTCAATCTCCTGGCGGGCGTCCCAGCCCTGGAAATTCACGTTGGAGATGAAGCCACCGACATAGACCCCGCTGGAGTGCACGGCCTCGGTCGCACCCTGATAGGCCATGCGGGAGCGCGTCTGGCTGATGCCGCGGAAGAGGTAGTCGCTGGCATAGGTGGCGGTGGTGGTGAGGGTGACGCCGGTTTCGCCGAGCGCGATCTGCGCCTGGCTGGGCTGGGCCAAGCTGACGCCGGCCAGGGCGGTCAGGGCGGCGAGGAGCATGCGCATGCGGTTTGAGCCTCCAGTCTGTGTACGATGCAGCGCAGCATAGACAGCAGAGGCTCGGCGCAAATGCGAGTAAAAAGCGCATAAAGGCAAAATTGTGTCACTTCTGCGCAACAGTTTGGCAGGTTCGCCGGAAAGCTGCGCAGAAAACATGCGTCTGGCCGCATGCGGGCGGAGGCCACCGCCGCCCTGCGGGCGGGCTACACCCGCAGATCGAGCAGGGAGCCGCGCGGCAAGGGCTTGGTCGGTGCGGGCGGAACCGCCTCCAGCCGGCGCTGGGCGACGGGCTCGGCGCTGAGGGCGCCCGGCTCCCCGGGATTCTGCCGGCGGACTGGGCTTGCCTCGGCCACCGGGCGTTGGGGGGCGACCTCCTTGGTGAAGGCCGCGAGGGAATTGGTCGTGATCATGCGGGCCACCATCCAACGCAAAGATGAAGGCTTCCTGAAGCCCCGGCCGGATTCCCGGGCGGTGCTTCCATGGGCGGCGGCGAGAAGGCGGTTGGGGATCATGCCCGGGAGGATGCCCCCCCGGGCCGTTAACACTCCAGCAACCTATAAGTGTATCGTAAAGATTATTCGACCCGGATGTTCTTTTCCTGCACCAGCTGCGCCCACTGCACCCGCTCCCGCGCGGCGAAGGCCGCGAGCTCCTCGGGCGTCGAGGGTTCGGCCACGCCCGCCTGCTGACGGAAGACGGCCAGTGTCTGCTCGTTGCGCATGCCCTCGCGCACGGCGGCGTTGAGCCGGGCGATGATCGGGGCGGGCGTGCGCGCCGGCGCGTAGAGCGCGAGCCAGAGGCCGGTGGCCAGCGGCACGCCCAGCTCGCTCAGCGTGGGCACATTGGGCGTCAGCTCGATGCGCGTGGGATGGGCCAGGGCCAGGATGCGGGCGCGGTTGTCCACCGCCAGGCTGTTGGCGCCGCCCACCGGCAGCATCATCGAATCCACCTGGGCCGAGGCGACCGCCTGCATGCCCGGGGCCTGGGCGGCGAAAGGCACATGCAGCTTCTCGAAGCGCTCCGCGCGCGCCACGAATTCAAAGGCCAGGTGCGAGGAGGAGCCGACGCCCCAGGAGGCATGGCTCAGCCGCCCCGCCTCGCGCCGCGCCTCACGGATGAAGCTCGCATAATCCGTGATCTCGCGGCGATGCGCGCCCACCATCAGGGCGAAGGGCACGCGCGTGATCATGGAGATCGGCGCGAAGTCGTTCTCGTCGCTGTAGGGGAGCGAGCGGAAGGTGGAGCGGTTGATGGCAAAGGTGTCGGTGATGCCCATGGTCAAGGTGGTGCCATCGGCGGGCGCGCGGGCGGCGACGAGCGTGCCCACCGTGCCATTGGCGCCGGGCCGGTTCTCGACCACGACCGGCTGGCCCAGCGCACCCTGGAGGCCCACTGCCATCCCACGGCTGATCACATCGGTGATGCCGCCCGCGGCATAGGGAACGATGATGCGGATGGGACGGTCCGGCCAATTGGCGGGCAGGGCGGGCTGCGCCAGGGCGGAGTTGCCGGCGAGCACGCCGGTGGCGGTCGCGGCCAACAGGCCGCGGCGGGAGAGGTGATGCATGGATGTCTCCGGGGTGGATGATTTATTGACTATCTTTCATGTAGAAACGTTCATGTTTCGCTGCAAGAGGGTTTCGGCAGCGTCACGGATTTCTCATCCGCGCGCCCTGGGCTAAGCCGCAGCCATGCCGGATTTCAGCCTGGAGCTTGCCGCGGGGGGCCTTGTCGCCGGGGTGGACGAGGCCGGCCGCGGCCCCCTGGCCGGGCCCGTGGTGGCCGGCGCGGTGCTCTTCCTGCGCCCCTGCCCGCCCGGACTCGCCGCCCTGCTGGATGACAGCAAGCGCCTGTCAGAACCGGCGCGGCAGGCGGCCGCCGCAGCGCTGCGCGCGGCCGCGACCGAAGGAGGGCTGGCCTTCGCCCTCGGCGCCGCCTCCGCCGCCGAGATCGGGCGGCTGAACATCCTGCGCGCATCGTTGCTGGCGATGCGGCGGGCCGTGCTGCGCCTGCCGGTCGCACCCGCATGGGCGCTGGTGGATGGCAACCGCGCGCCGGACCTGCCCTGCCCGGTGCGCTGCGTGGTGGGTGGCGATGCGCGAAGCCTGTCCATCGCCGCGGCCTCCATCCTGGCCAAGACCACACGCGATGCGGGCATGGCGCGGCTTGATCGGCGCTGGCCGGCCTATGGCTTCGCACGCCATCAGGGCTATCCCACCGCGGCCCATCGCGCCGCGCTGCTGGAACATGGCCCATCCCCGCATCACCGGCGCGGCTTCCGCCCGGTGGAGGAAGCGCTGCGCGCGAAGGCGCAAGGTTGACGCGGCGAGTCCGCGTCGCGCATGGTCAGCCCTCCGATTCGCGAAGGAATTGCCTCTCTTGGGCGCTGGTCTCGACATCCCGCTCGACAGGATCCTGCTGGGGGACTGCATCGAGACGCTGCGCTCGCTGCCGCCGGCCTCCGTGCACGCCGTCTTCGCCGACCCGCCCTATAATCTGCAGCTGCGCGGCACGCTGCATCGGCCCGACCACAGCCTGGTGGATGCGGTGGATGACGCCTGGGACCAGTTCACCGATTTCGCCGCCTATGATTCCTTCACCCGCGAATGGCTCAGCGAATGCCGCCGCGTGCTGCGCAAGGATGGCGCGCTCTGGGTCATCGGCAGCTATCACAACATCTTCCGCCTCGGCACCGCCTTGCAGGATCTCGGCTTCTGGATCCTGAACGACGTCATCTGGCGCAAGGCCAACCCGATGCCGAATTTCCGCGGCCGGCGCTTCACCAATGCGCATGAGACGCTGATCTGGGCCGCCCACAGCGAGGAGGCGAAGTACCGCTTCAACTACGCCGCGATGAAGGCGCTGAATGACGACCTGCAGATGCGCAGCGACTGGTACATCCCGCTCTGCACCGGCCATGAGCGCCTGCGGGACGAGGCGGGCAACAAGCTGCACCCGACGCAGAAGCCCGAGGCCCTGCTGCACCGCGTCATCCTCTCCTGCACGCAGAAGGGCGATGTGATCCTGGACCCGTTCAGCGGCTCGGGCACCACCGGGGCCGTCGCCAAGCGGCTGGGCCGGCGCTTCATCGGCATCGAGCGCGACCCCACCTATGCGGCCGCCGCCGAGCGCCGGATCGCCGCCATCGAGCCCCTGGGCGAGACGGAGACCACACCCACCCCGACGCGCAAGGAACAGCCGCGCATCGCCTTCGGCAGCCTGGTGGAGCGCGGCCTGGTGAAGCCCGGCGCCACGCTGACCGATCGGCATCGCCGCTGGGCCGCGCAGGTCTTCGCCGATGGCACCATCGCCTGCGGCACGGCGCGCGGCTCGATCCATGCGGTGGGTTCGGCGGTGCAGGAGGCCCCCTCCTGCAATGGCTGGACCTTCTGGCATCTGGTGCAGGGCGATGGCAGCCTGAAGCTGCTCGACGCCTTCCGCGGCGAATTGGCCGGGTGATCCTGCGCGACGCCTGGTTCCCCGGCGTCGTGGGGGAGATCGCCGCGCTGCATGCCCGGCATTATGCCGCCAGCCATGGCTTCGGCGCCGTCTTCGAGGCGAAGGTGGCGCGCGAACTGGGCGAATTCCTCAGCCGCCCGGCACGCGTCGGTGATCTTTTCCGCGCGGTGGAGGGCGAAGGCCGCGCTTTGGGCTCCCTCGCGCTGGAGGATGAGGGCGGCGGTGTGGCGCATCTGCGCTGGTTCATCCTGGATGAGACGCTGCGCGGCACGGGCCTCGGCCGGCGCATGCTGGGCGAGGCGATGGCCCATGCGCGGGCGCAGGGCTTCACGCGAATCTATCTCTGGACGCTGGAGGGGCTGCCCGCGGCGGCCAGGCTCTACGCCGGCTTCGGCTTCGTCGAAGTCGAGCGCTTGCGCGCCATGCAATGGGGCCGGGAGACGACCGAGCTGCGGCTGGAGTGGCACGGGGCGCCCGGCGCTTCCCCGCCCGCCGTTTGACGCCCGCGCCCGCAGGGTTGATTCTCCGCCGGGCGTGACCCTCTCCCCCAACCTTTCCGCCCATCTTGTCACCTTGGCCGCCGCCGTGGCCGGGGGCTACGTCTTCGCGCTGCTGCATGTGCCCCTGGCCTGGATGATCGGCGCCATGTTCGGCACCGCCGCCGTCGCCTGGTTCCGGCCGATGGGTCTCAACCCCGCCGTGCATCAGGCGGCGCGGCCGGCTGCGCTCATCGTCATCGGGCTGGCCTTCGGGCAGACCTTCTCAGGGCCCGTGCTGGCGGCGCTGCTCGGCGCGGTTCCCGTCATCCTGATGGCGGGCGTGCTCTCCATCATCGCCGGCATCGCCACCATGCCGATCTTCACGCGCATGGCCGGCACGGATGCGCGCACCGCCTATTTCGCCACCATCCCCGGCGGCGTGATCGTCATGGCGGTGCTGGCCCAGCGCGAGGGCGCGCCACTCGCGCCCGTCACGCTGGCGCAGACGCTGCGCGTGCTGGTGGTGGTGCTGGTCATGCCGCCCTTGCTCTCGGCCATCGCGCCGCATGGGGATTCCAGTGCCTTCGTCGCACCGCGGCTGGAGTTCGAGGCCGCGGGTCTGGGGGCGATGCTGGCCATCGGGCTGGTGGCGGCGCTGGTGATGCGGCGCACCGGCATCGCCAATCCCTGGATGATCGGGCCCTGCTTCCTCGCCATCACCGCGGCCGCCTTCAACCAATTGCCCTCCGCCGTGCCGGGCTGGCTGATTGACGCGGCGCAGGTGGGGATGGGGGCCGGGCTCGGCCAGAAGATGACCAAGGAGTTCCTGCTCGGCTCGCGCCGCCTGATGCGCGCGGCGCTGATTTCCTCGCTGCTGCTTTGCCTGTTCTGCACGGTGTTCGGCGCGGCGCTGGCCTGGGCCACGGGGCTGCCGCCCTCGGCCGTGATGATCGGCATGGCGCCGGGGGGCATGCCGGAGATGGGCGTCACCGCCAAGGCGCTGGGTGTCGCGGTGCCGCTGGTGCTGGCCTTCCACCTGACGCGCACGCTGATGTGCAATTTCCTGCTGGGGCCGCTCTATCGCGGCCTTGTCGCCCTTGGTCTGTTCAGGCCCCCCAGCACGGCGTAGCCTTGCGCGAAGAAGGAACGTTCCATGCCTGACGACAGTGCAACGGCGGCCCAAGCTGCGACCACCCTGCCCCTGAACGGGCTTCGTGTGCTCGACCTCACCCTCGCGCGGGCCGGCCCCACCTGCGTGCGGCACCTGGCCGATTGGGGCGCGGACATCATCCGCATCGAGCCGCCGGGCAATAATGACGGCTTCGGCGGCGCACGGGACGGCTTCGATTCCGTCAACCTGCACCGCAACAAGCGCGGCCTTGCGATCGACCTGAAAAGCCCTGCGGGCCATGCGGCCTTCCTGCGCCTGGCCGCGACCGCGGATGTCGTGGTCGAGAATATGCGCATGCAGGTGAAGCACCGGCTGAAGATCGACTACGAGACGCTGTCCGCGATCAACCCGCGCCTCGTCTATGCGAGCATTTCCGGCTTCGGCCAGACCGGCCCCTATTCCACGCGCGGCGGCGTGGACCAGATCGCGCAGGGCCTGGGCGGCCTCATGTCCATCACCGGTGAGCCCGGGCGCGGGCCGATGCGCGTCGGCATTCCGATTGACGACCTGACGGCGGGCAACCTGCTGGCCATGGGCGTGATGATGGCGCTGTTCGAGCGCGAGAAGACGGGCCGCGGCCGCTGGGTTCACACCTCGCTGCTGGAGGCCCAAGTCTTCATGCTCGACTTCCAGGCCACGCGCTGGCTGCAGAAGGGCGAGATCGCGGGCCAGGCGGGCAATGACCATCCGGTGAACACGCCCATGGGCGTGTTCCCGAGTGCGGACAAGCCGATCAACATCGCCGCCTCCTCGCCCAAGCTCTGGGCCGTCTTCTGCAAGGCGGCGGGGCGCGAGGATTGGCTCGAAAAGCCCGAATGGAAGACCGCCGAGGGCCGCACCGCCGACCGCGCCGCGCTGAACGCCGCCATCGGCGAAGTCACCAGCCAGAAGCCCAGCGAATACTGGATCGCGCTGCTGGAGGAGGCCGGCATCCCCTGCGGCCCGATCAACAACATCCGCGAGGTCTTCGAGGACCCGCAGGTGCAGCATCTGGGCATGGTGTGGGACGTGCCGCACGCCAAGCTCGGGAAGGCCGGCGTGGTGCGCACGCCGATCAACATCGAGGGCCACAAGCCCGGCATCCGCCGTGGCGTCCCCGCACTCGGCGAACATGCCGATGAGATCCTGGCCGAGGCCGGGCTGACGACTGAGGAAATCGCCGCGCTGCGCGCGGCAAAGGTTCTGGGAGAGTGAGTGAGATGAAGTTCGCCGATGGTAAGATCCTGGCCCGCAGCGAAGGCGGCGTGGGCACGATCATCTTCAACCAGCCCGAGAAGCGCAACGCGATGAGCATCGCGATGTGGGACGGCATGGCCGAGGCGCTGGACATCTTCGCCGCCGACCCCGCCGTGCGCTGCGTCGTGCTGGAAGGCGCCGGCGGCAAGGCCTTCGTCTCCGGCGCCGATATCAGCCAGTTCGAGCAGAACCGGTCGGACGCCGATGCCCAGCGGCAATACAACATCAAGACCAGCCATGGCCGCCAGAAGCTGGCGGAATTCGACAAGCCGGTGATCGCCAAGATCCAGGGCTTCTGCATGGGCGGCGGGCTTGGAATCGCCATGTCCTGCGACATGCGCATCGCGGGCACGGGCAGCGAATTCGGCATCCCGGCGGCCAAGCTTGGCATCGCCTATGGCTTCGACATGGTGACCAACCTGGTGAACCTGGTGGGCCCCGCCCATGCCCA
>JAIYDS010000041.1 GCA_027487385.1 Acetobacteraceae bacterium
CCCCTTCACCTCCGTCACCGTCAGCCCCTGGACGCCGAGTGGGGTGAGCGCGTCGCGCACCTCATCCAGCTTGAAGGGCTTGATGATCGCCATCACGAGCTTCATCCGCCTGCCTTTCGCAAAAAAAATCGCCGGCCCGATCCCGGCCATGGCATTCCATCCAAGACTCGTGCCAGAGCGGAAACCCTTGTGCGGCCGGGACTTGGCGGCGGGATTGCCCGTTTTTGCGGCAATGGTGCAGGCGCGAAGACGAGTCTTTCGCCCCATCTCTTGCACAAGCGCGGAATGGCCTAAGCTTGGGGGCATGAACGTGATCGCCGCCCCGGAGCTGATTTCAACCCCGAGCCTGGAGGTCGCCGTCGCCATCATCGGCGCCGGGCCTGTAGGCGCCACGCTGGCCGCGGCGCTGGCGGCGCGCGGCGTGCCGGTGGCGGTGGTGGATGCCGCGCCCCTGCCGCCCATGGAATTGGCCGGTTTCGATGGCCGCGCCTATGCCATCGCGCTCGCCTCCAAGCGCCTGCTGGAGCGCGCGGGCATCTGGGAGCGGCTGCCCAGCGCGCCCTGCCCCATCGAGGGCATCAAGGTGGCCGATGGCCGCGTGGGCGAGGCGCCCTCCTCGCTTGACCTCGATTTCGAGGCGGCGGAGGTGGCCGACGAGCCCTTCGGCTGGATGGTCGAGGCCCGCGCCCTGCGCGTGGCGCTGAACGCCCGCCTGCCGCATCTGGCGCATTTGCAGGCCTTCGCACCGATGACGGCCAAGGTGGTGCGCGAGGCCGATGGCGCCATCGTCACCCTGGCCGATGGCCGGGTGATCCGCGCGCAGCTGGTGATCGGCGCCGAGGGGCGGGGCAGCCCGCTGCGGCAGCAGGCCGGCATCGGCACGGCGCGGCATGATTACGGGCAGATCGGCATGGTCGGCGCCTTCGCGCATGAGCAGCCGCACCACAACCGCGCGCTCGAACTCTTCCTACCGGCCGGCCCCTTCGCGCAATTGCCGCTGGCCGATCTCGGCAGCTTCGGCACCTCCAGCCTGCCGCATGCCTCCAGCTTCGTCTGGACCGAGCGGCGCAGCGTGGCGACGCGCATGCTGGCCCTGCCTGATGCCGATTTCGCGCGCGAATTGCGCCGCCGCATCGGCGACCATCTGGGCGCCATCGAGCCCATTGGCCGCCGCTGGCACTACCCGCTGACGGCGATGCACGCCACGCGCTACGTGGCCGAGCGCTTGGCCCTGGTGGGGGATGCGGCGCATGGCATGCACCCCATCGCCGGGCAGGGGCTGAACATCGGCTTCCGGGACGTGGCGGCGCTGACCGAACTGGTGGCCGAGGCCCATGAGGCCGGCCGCGATGTGGGAAGCGCGGCGCTGCTGGCGCGCTACCAGGCACAGCGCCGGCCGGATGCGCTGATGATGATCGGCGCCACCCATGTGCTGGAAAAGCTGTTCGGCAATGATGTGGGGCCGGTGCGCTGGGCGCGGCGGCTGGGGATCGCGGCGGTGGACCGGATTCCCGGGCTGAAGCGGGCCTTTGCGCGGCAGGCGATGGGGCTGCCGCTCCGGGGGTGAAGGGTCCGGAGCCCTACGCGCCGATGGACACCACCCGCCGGATTTCCGCCGAGCGGAAGCCGATGAGCGACGGCGTGCGCTTGGGCAGCACCGCCACGTCATACAGTTCGGTCACCACGCCCTCGATGCGCAGCCAATGCACGATGTCGCCGGTGGCGAGGTCGATCACGTAGACGCCGCAGCGCGGCAGGGCGCCTTGCTCGGCCAGCGCCTCCTGCAGCGGCAGGCCGGCGAAGGTGCGGTTCCCGCGCGGCTCGGACAGGCCCACCAGCGCGTAGCCGCCGATGAAGGCCAGGCCCCGGAGATAGCCGGGGCAAAAGGCGATCGGCTCGAAGCGGCCCGCCCCCAGGTCCACACGGCCGAACTGCCCCGCCCCGGAATTCAACACATAGAGCGCGCCACGGTGCCAGCGCGGCGAATGCGGCATGGAGAGGCCGGTGCAGACCGCCTCGCCCGAGGCCACGTCCAGCACCTGGCCGCCGCCCCGCCGTCCCTCGCGCCAGCCATCGGCCACGTTGCTGCGGGCCACCGCCGTCACATGCGCGGGCGCTCCATCGCGCATCGCGAGGCCATTCAGGTGGCAGCGATCCTCGGCGGCCAGCCGGTCAATGAAGGGGGGGCGCCAGAGGGGGATGAAGGAATGCGTCTCGCTCGTCGTCGCCAGGCAGGAGAAGAGGGTGTTCACGAAGACCAGCCGGCCCGCGGCATCGAAGGCCATGTCATGCGCGTCGAGGTCACCCGTGAAGCTCGCCGTCTGCGGCACATAGCAACCATCCCAGCCGCCTTCGGCCGGCGGGCTGCCTTGCGGCATGGCGTCCACGAAGGTGGTGATCTGGTACAGCCCGGCGACCGCCATGCGATCGCCCGCCACGGCCAGGCCCATCGGGCGTTCCAGCGTGCGCTCGAAGATGGCCAGACGCCCCGTCGCGCGGTTGGTGCCCAGCAGGATCACCTTGCCGGATTGGTAGGTCGTCAGCGCCAGGCTCACCCCTGCATCGCCGAGCCAGGAGGTGAATTGGCGGGAGGTGGTCACCTCAAAGCGGGCGGCATCCGCCGGCGGCGGCGCGGGTTCGGTCATGCGGCTGGCGTTCCGGCTGGTGTGAGCGGCGCGGCGGGCTTTTCGGCCCGCCGTGCCGGCGAGGCTAGAGGATATTCAGGTCGTTATGCGCCGCAATGGCCGCCAGCTTGCTCGCGCCCGCCTGCAACTCCCAGACGTCGTAGGCGCCACCTGCGGCGCCGGAGAGCGTGACATCCTCGAGCACCTTCACCCAGGTCCGGTTCAGCGCAGGTCCGGCGCCATCCGGGTCAAAGTCCCGCAGGTCCAGCGTGTCTCCGACATTGCCATCCACGACCAGCGCCGCCGGCAGGGCAGAGAAGGTCCAGGCGGCGTCCGCCGTGCCGGACAGGGCGAAGACATCATCCGGGCGGAGGACCAGCGTGTTGTTGCCGGTGCCGATCAGGTCGAAGCGCTCGATCGCGATGATGCGCGTGGCGCCAATGCCGGTCAGGTCCAGAATCTGGCCGCTGCCGGTCAGCACCAGCGTATCGGTGCCGAGGCCGCCATCCAGGCTGCGGAAGGCGCTGTCGGCCACGCCGAGGCGGTCATTCCCGGCGCCGCCGCGCAGCACATCCGCGCCGCCGCCGCCCGAGAGGCTGTCATTGCCCGCACCGCCGATCAGCATTTCCGCCGCCGCAGTTCCGCTGGTGGTCGCCGGGGCGGAGCTGCCGCCGAAGGCACCGCCAAACAGCACATAGGCTTCGCCGGCGTTGGGGCCGCCGTCATCGCCGCGGGGCGCTCCAAGGATCAGGTCAGCGAAGCCATCCCCGTTGAGATCACCGGCCGCCGACACGCTTTGGCCGGCATTGTCGCCGGCCGCATTGCTCTGGATGATGAAGCCCTGAGAGGCGGTCAGATTGGTCAGGTCCACCACCTGCCTTCCGCCCACGGCCGTGCCGAAGCCGCCGACGCTGCCGAACAGCACGTAGGCCTCGCCGGCATCGGCACCGCCGTCATCGCTGAGATTGGCGCCCACGATCAGGTCGCCGAAGCCGTCGCCATTGACATCGCCGGCGGTCGAGACGCTGTAGCCCGCTTGGTCGCCGGCCTCATCGCCCTGGATGATGAAGCCCTGCGCCGCGGTCAGGGTGGTCAAATCCACCACCTGCCGCCCGCTCACCGCCGTGCCGAAGCCCGCCGCGCTGCCAAACAGCACATAGGCCTCGCCGGCATTGGTGCCGCCGTCATCGCCCCCGAAGGCACCGACGATCAAATCGGCGAATCCGTCGCCATTCACATCGCCGGCCGTGGAGACGCTCCCGCCCGCGTAGTCGTCGAAGATGTCGCCCTGGATGATGAAGCCCTGCGCGGAGGTCAGCGTGGTCAAATCCACCACCTGCCGCCCGCTCACCGCCGTGCCGAAGCTGCCCGCTCCGCCGAACAGCACGTAGGCCTCGCCGGAATTTGCGCCGCCATCATCACCATAACGGGCACCGACGAGCATATCAGCGAAGCCGTCGCCATTGACATCGCCGGCCGTCGAAACACTCCAGCCCGCTCTGTCACCGAACTGGTCGCCCTGGATGATGAAGCCCTGCGTGGCCGAGAGCGTGGTCACATTCACCACCTGGCGCGTGACACCCGCAAGGGTCACCTCGGTTCCGGAGCCCGCTGCACTGCCAAACACCACATAAGCCGCGCCCGACATCAAGCCGCCATCCGAGTTCCTGGGCGCGCCAACGATCAGGTCGGCGAAGCCGTCGCCATTCACATCGCCGGCCGTCGACACGCTCCTTCCCGCATTGCCTACCCTGCCCTGGACGATGAAGCCCTGCGCGGTGGAGAGCGTGGTCAAATCCAGCACCTGCCGGCCGCCCACCGCCGTGCCGAAGCCCCCCGCGCTGCCCAGCACCACATAGGCTTCGCCGGCGTTGCCGCCGCCATCAGCGCCATTGGGTGCACCGACAATCAGGTCGGCGAAGCCATCGCCATTCACATCGCCGGCCGCCGAGACACTGAAGCCCGCCTGGTCACCGGCCGTGTCGCCCTGGATGATGAAGCCCTGTGCGGCGGAGAGCGTGGTCAGATCCACCACCTGTCGGCCGCTTACCGCCGCTCCGAAGCCCCCCGCGCCGCCGAACAGCACATAGGCTTCGCCGGCATTGCTGCCGCCGTCATCGCCATAGCGCGCCCCGACGATCAGGTCGGCGAATCCGTCGCCATTCACATCACCGGCCGCCGAAACGCTCCAGCCCGCTTGGTCGCCGTCTACATCGCCCTGGATGATGAAGCCCTGCGTGGCGTTGAGCCGTGTCAGGTCGAAGCGGTCGGCGGGCGCCGTCACCGCGGCAGCGACCCGCACTTCGGCGCTGGCGTCGCTCGATCCGTACCGGATGTAGCTCACGCCACCCTCGGTCACACGCCCGAGAATGGACCAGTCGGTCTCGCCGAAGCGCACCGTGTCGCCGGCATTGCCATCCACCCGGATCACCGCGACGCCAGTCGTCCGCGCCTCGGTGAGGCCCAGCACGGCCAGGCGGTCCAGCACCAGCGTGTTGTCGCCGGTGCCGGTCAGGTCGAAGCGCTCGACCGAGGTCAGGCGCGGCATGGGGTTGGCCGTCAGGTTCAGTGTCTGGCCGCTGCCGGTCAGCGCCAGCGTATCCGTGCCGAGGCCGCCATCCACGCTGCGGAAGGCGCTGTCCGCCACGCCGAGGCGGTCATCGCCCGCGCCGCCGCGCAGCACATCCGCGCCACCGCCGCCCAAGAGGCTGTCATCGCCCAAGCCGCCGATCAGGATTTCCGCGGCGCTGGTGCCGGTGGTGGTGACGGGCGCCGAAGTGCCGCCGAAGGCGCCGCCGAACAGGACATAGGCCTCGCCGGCATTGTCATTGCCATAAGGTGCCCCGATGATCAGGTCGGCGAAGCCATCGCCATTCACATCGCCTCCCGCGGAGACGCTGGCACCCGTTCCACTGTAGGCCGTCGCGCCTTGGATGATGAAGCCCTCCGCGGCGGTGAGGGTGGCCAAATCGAGGACCTGCCTTCCGCCGGCGGTGGTGCCGAAGGTCCCCGCGCCGCCGAACAGCACATAGGCCTCGCCGTTATAGCCACCGGCATTGGGTGCGCCGATGATCAGGTCGGCGAAGCCGTCGCCATTGATATCGCCTGCTGTCGAGACGCTCCGGCCCGCGTGATCGTAGGCGGCCTCGCCCTGAATGATGAAGCCCTGCGCGGCGGTGAGCGTGGTCAAATCGATCACTTGCCTGCCACCCACGGCAGTTCCGAAGCCCCCGGCGCCGCCAAACAACACATAGGCCTGACCTGCGTTGTAGGCGCCGCCATCCGAGAGAAATGCCCCGATGATCAGGTCGCCGAAGCCGTCGCCATTCACATCGCCCGCCGCTGAGAGGCTGTTGGCCGCCCGATCGCCGGTGGCTTCGCCCTGGATGATGAAGCCTTGCGCTGCGGTGAGCGTGCCCAGATCGACCACCTGCCTGCCGCCGATGGCGGTGCCGAAGCCCCCCGCGCCACCAAACACCACATAGGCCTCGCCCGCAGGGTAGCCGCCAGCACCGGCGCCATATGCTCCGATCATCAGGTCGGCGAAGCCGTCACCATTCACATCGCCGGCGGTCGAAACACTCCGGCCTGCGCCGCCGAAACTGTTGTTGCCTTGGATGATGAAGCCCTGCGCGGCGGTGAGTGTGGTCAAGTCGAGGACCTGCCTTCCGCCGACGGCGGTGCCGAAGCCCACCGCACCACCAAACACCACATAGGCCTCGCCGGCATCATGGCCCCCGTCATCGCCAGCGCGCGCGCCGATGATCAGGTCGGCGAAGCCGTCACCATTCACATCGCCGGCTGTCGAGACACTGCCACCCGCAAAGTCGAAGGGGGTATCGCCCTGGACGATGAAGCCCTGTGCGGCGGTGAGCGTGGTCAAGTTCAGGACTTGCCGTCCGGCCACAGCCGTGCCGAAGCCACCGGAGCCACCAAACACCACATAGGCCTCGCCGGCACCGGTGCCGCCGTCATCGCCACCGCGTGCGCCGATGATCAGGTCGGCGAAGCCGTCACCATTCACATCGCCGGCTGTCGAGACACTGCTGCCCGCATTGTCGAAGGCGGCGTCGCCCTGGATGATGAAGCCCTGCGCCGCCGTGAGCGTAGCCAGATCGATCACCTGCCTTCCGCCGATGGTCGTGCCGAAGCCCCCGGCGGCGCCAAACACCACATAGGCCTCGCCGGTGCCGTAGCCGCCAACTGATCCGATGATCAGGTCGGCGAAGCCGTCACCATTCACATCCCCGGCCATCGCCACGCTGTAACCTGTGCGGCTGAGCTCGGCATCGCCCAGGATGACAAAGCCTTGCGCTGGGGTCAGCGTTGACAGGTCAGTCAACTGGGGCCCGTCGGCACTGCCGGCGATGCTGACGGTGATCACGCGCGTCGCGGTGCCGTCCAGCGAGGCCACGCTCAGCGTATCCGTCACCGTCTGACCGGCATTCAGCGCCTGCACATTTGCGGCTGCGTTGTTCAGCGCATAGCCCCAGGCGCCCGAGGCCGCGTCGA
>JAIYDS010000305.1 GCA_027487385.1 Acetobacteraceae bacterium
GGACCAGTATAGGGCATGCACAGCCAGGGTGCGCCAATGGGCCGCCCTCCCCCAATCCTTGGAACCATTCCCATGGCCCAGCCCCTGATGCCCAAGGCCACCGCCGTGTGGCTGATCGAGAAAACCTCCCTCTCCTTCGAGCAGATCGCCGATTTCGTGCAGATGCATCCGCTGGAGGTGCAGGCGATTGCCGATGGCGAGGTGGCGCAGGGGATCATCGGCTACGACCCCGTCGCCAATATGCAGGTGACGCGCGAGGATATCGCCCGCTGCGAGGCCGATTCCTCCGCCCGGCTGGTGCTCTCGGCCACGGCGGCACCGCTGCCCAAGGGCCGCGGCAAGGGCGGGCGCTACACGCCGGTCGCCAAGCGCAATGATCGGCCGGATGGCATCGCCTGGCTCCTGCGCAACCATCCGGAGTTGCCGGATGCGCAGATCGGCAAGTTGCTCGGCACCACCAAGGAGACCATCCAGAAGGTGCGGGACCGCAGCCACTGGAACAGCGCAAACATCAAGCCGCGCGATCCGGTGATCCTTGGCCTGTGCACGCAAAGCGCGCTGAACGTTGCCGTTTCCGCCGCGCAGGAGAAGCTGCGGGCGGAGGGCATCGCCATCCCCGCGCCGCTGCCCGTCGAGCAGGACTGAGCCTGCCTGTTGCTGCGCCCGCGCTCAGTTGGCGCGGCGCAGCTTTTCCATCTCCTCCTTGAGATGGAGCTTTTCCAGCTTCAGCTTGGCGAGGGTCGCGTCATCGGGGCGGGGGCGGGCGCCCTCGCTTGCGATGCGCTCCTCGATGCTGGCGTGGCGGGTTTCCAAGGCACGGATCCTCGGGGCATGCATCATGCGGTGGCATCCTCATGGAGTTTGCCCCGGGTGGACGCCCGGGGCGCATCACCTTCACGCGCGGTCTGTTGCGGCCGCGCCCAGGCATGCTATCCCCATATCGCCGGCAAAGGGAAAGATTTCATTTCGGCTGCCGGGCCGACTTAGCCCCTTGCGATCAGGATGGCGGCACATACGGATGCACCAAGACCGCGAAGCCCTGCTGCGCCGCCTGCATGAATTGCGCAGCGAACACCGGGATCTCGACACCGTCATCGCGCGGCTGGAGACAGGCCTCGGCGACCAATTGCAGATGCAGCGCCTGAAGAAGCGCAAGCTGAAGCTGAAGGACGAGATCGCCTGGCTCGAGAGCCAGCTCGTTCCTGACATCATTGCCTGACCGGACGAGGACCATGGCGGAAACCGCGCCCCGGGTGGGCGTCATCATGGGCAGCCGCTCCGATTGGGAGACGATGCGCCATGCCGATGACACCCTGACATCCCTCGGCATCGCGCATGAGTGCTGCGTTGTCTCGGCGCATCGGACGCCCGAACGGCTCTTTGACTACGCCCGCACAGCCAAGGGGCGCGGCCTCCAGGTGATCATCGCCGGCGCCGGCGGCGCGGCGCATCTGCCCGGCATGGCGGCGAGCATGACGCCGCTGCCCGTGCTGGGCGTGCCCGTCGAGTCGCATGCGCTCAAGGGCATGGATTCCCTGCTCTCCATCGTGCAGATGCCGGGCGGCGTGCCGGTGGGGACGCTGGCCATCGGCAGGGCCGGGGCGATCAACGCCGCCCTGCTCGCCGCCAGCATCCTGGCCCTGGCGGACCCCGCCCTGGCCGAGCGGCTGGAGGCTTGGCGCGCCCGCCAGACCGAGGGCGTCCCGCATGACCCGGCCTGACGCCCTGCCCCTCGGTGCCACCATCGGCATCCTGGGCGGCGGGCAATTGGGGCGGATGAGCGCCATGGCGGCGGCGCGCCTGGGCTATCGCTGCCATATCTTCGCGCCCGAGGCCGAATGCCCCGCCCGGCAGGTGGCCGCGGCCGGAACCATCGCCGCCTATGACGACGTGGCGGCGCTGCACCGCTTTGCTGCCGCGGTGGATGTCGTCACCTATGAGTTCGAGAATGTGCCCGCAGCCACCCTGGCGGCGCTGGAGGGCCGCGTTCCCTGCAGACCTGGCCCGCGCGCCCTGGCGATCTGCCAGGACCGGCTGGCCGAGAAGCGCTTTCTGGCCGAGGCCGGCGTGCCGGTCGGCCCCTGGCGCGCGGTGCACAGCGCCGAGGAATTGACCTCCGCCCTGGCCGAGATCGGCCTGCCTGCCGTGCTGAAGACCACGCGCCTCGGCTATGACGGCCGCGGCCAGGCGGTGTTGCACCGGCCCGAGGATGCGCTGCCCGCCTATGAACGTCTCTCGCCCAAGCCCCTGATCCTCGAAGCCTTCATCCCCTTCACCGCCGAGATCTCGGCCATTGCGGCGCGCGGGCTGGACGGGGCGGTCGCATGCTATGACGCGGTGGAGAACCAGCACCGGCATCATATCCTGGATCTCTCCTTCGCCCCTGCCCGCCTGCCCGAGGCGGCGGCCCGCGCAGCGCGCGAGAATGTCGCCCGGGTGGCGCAGGCGCTGGAGCTGGTGGGGCTGGTGGCGCTGGAGATGTTCCTGCTGCCCGATGGCGGCCTCCTGGGCAATGAGATCGCGCCTCGGCCACACAATTCCGGCCATTGGACGATGGATGCCTGCGCCTGCGGTCAGTTCGAGCAACATATCCGCGCGGTCGCCGGCCTTCCGCTTGGCCCGGTGACCCGCCATTCCGATGCGGTGATGCGCAACCTGGTCGGACCCGAGGGGCTGGCGGCCTGGCCGCGCCTCGTCTCGCGCGGCGATGTGGTGGCGCATTGGTACGGGAAGGACGAAGCCAAGCCCGGCCGCAAGCTGGGCCATGCCAATCGCCTCCTGCCGCTGGGTCGTCTCCAGGGGTTGGACGATGTGACGGCGTGTGACGGAATATGACCCTGTGTCCCAAAAGCCCAGGCCGAATGTGGCGTTTGGGCAACAGGCATGGGGAAATGCTTGTCAGGGTGGTGCATTTGCCGCTGCACTGGTGTTAGGGTGCTTCCACGCAGCGCGGAGTCTCACCCGCCGGGTGTGCCGCGCAGCGACCGAACAAACGAGTTAGATTTAAGGAGAACGAGGATGAGCCTCAAGAAGGCCCTTTTGGCCGCGACTGTTCTGTCGCTGCCCGTGGCCGCCCAGGCGCAACCGGTCTCGGGCCTCTACCTGGGCGCGGGCGTGGGTGCCAACTATCGCGAGAACAACGCCGTCAACCCGCGCCTTTCCCCGTCGGGCATCCTCACCGGCCAGGTGGGTCTGGATACCGATTGGGGCTGGGCTGGCGTGGCGAGCCTCGGCTGGGGCTTCGGCAACGGCCTGCGCGCTGAACTCGAAGTCAACATCCGCCAGAACTCGGTGAGCTCCGGCACGATCTCGACGCCGACCGGCACGCGCGCCGCCACCGCCACGGGTGGCCAGATCTATCAGTACGGCCTGATGGGCAACGTGTTCTACGACATCCAGACCGGCTGGCGTCCGGGCGGCGTCTCGGTCACCCCGTATATCGGCGGTGGCGTGGGCGTTGTCATGAGCGACTGGCGCAGCGTTCGCGGCTCCGGCGCCGGCGGCATGGTCACCATCGACGACTCGTCCAACAACTTCGCCTATCAGGCGATCGGTGGCGTGGCCTTCGGTGTGACCCCGGCCCTGGCCCTCACCCTCGAATACCGCTTCTTCGGCTCGACGCAGCCGGAAATGGGCATCCGTGGCCAGGCCACCAGCGGCGCGAATGCCGGTCGCGTGGCGCAGGGCAACTATGACGGCGACAACTACAACCAGACCATCCTGGCTGGTATCCGTTACGCCTTCAACACGCCGCGCCCGGCTCCCGTCGCTGCTCCGGCCCCGGCCCCGGCCCCGGCCCGCACCTTCCTGGTCTTCTTCGACTGGGATCGCGCTGACCTGACCGATCGCGCCCGCCAGATCATCGCCGAAGCGGCCACGAACGCCCGTACGGTTCGTTCGACCCGCATCGAGGTGTCCGGCCACGCCGACCGCACCGGTTCCGCGGCCTACAACCAGCGCCTCTCCGTCCGCCGCGCCGAAGCGGTGGCCGCCGAGCTGGTTCGCCGTGGCATCGCCCGCAACGAGATCACCGTCCAGGGCTTCGGTTTCGACCGTCCGCTCGTCCCGACGGCGATGGGTGTGCGCGAGCCGCAGAACCGCCGCGTCGAGATCGTCCTGCGCTAAGCCGGACGTCTCCTCCGCGAGACTTCGAGAGGGGCAGCTTCGGCTGCCCCTTTTTTGTTGTGATGCTGCCGCCATGGCGCAGGCACAAAAAAAGGCGGCCCCAAGGGGGCCGCCGTTCCGGAACCGTCGGGGCGCGGATCAGCGCCCGGCTGGGCTGCCCCCGCGTTGCGGACGTGCCGGCGCCGCCGGGCAGGCCTGCGCCGTCAGCGACTGGTGCACCTGCTGCGTGACCGACACCTGGGCGAGTTCGCTCGCGCCATTCGCAGCCATCGCCGCCTGGAACACAGGGATCTGCTCCCGGCAGAAGAAGCTGCCGCGGTCAATGCTGATGCGCGACTGGCTGTTGGCCAACTCCGTGATGTACTGGTCGAGCTGACGCTGGTGCTGCGCCCCCTCCGTGCGGCGGAAATAGGCGCCGAGATTGCGGAAGGCCGTGCCCAGCTCCGCCTGATTTTTCCGGACGAAGGCGTTGTAATTGTCATGCTGGCCGCAGGCGAGGGCCGCCACCAGCAGTTGGCTTTGCAGCGCGCGGATATCGAAGGCGGCCTTCTCCGCCGGCTGCAGGCAGGCCGGCCCGCCAGGCGCCGCCGAACTCCTCGATGCCGCCGCTGCAGGGGTGCGCGCGCCTGCCGCCACCGCAGGGGGCTGGGCGGATGCGGCGGTAACCGCCGCGGGCGTCGCGGCAGCGGTGACCGTGGGGGCCGGAGTCTCGGCACAAGCGGCCAACGCCGAAAGGGCCGCGACGCCCGCCAGAAGGCGCCGTGCCATAGGGCTTTTCAAAGGCGTCATTCCGCCCAATCTCCCGAACAGATGGGCCAGTCTTCCGTGCCCGGCGAATCCGAGCGAAGCGGCGAAACCGACCAGAATAGCCTTGCCCTGTACACGCTCCCGCGCAGGGCGCGAAGCCTGTTTACGCAGCTTTCCGCACCGGTTGAGGCAAATCTTGCAAGCGCCTGTCCAGGAACGACAAAACATCCTCCATTTCTGGCTCCAACGGCCGCATCCAATAGGCCAGCGTGGCCGAGTAGACGGCAGCCAGTGTTGCGCGGCGCGTGTACCACGAGAAATCGGCCGACCTGTCGCCCGCCGCATGCCAGACGGCCGAGGCGGTCCGCGCCAGAAGGCGAAGACCCAGCGGCGCATTCCAGGGAAGGGCGAGGGTGGAGAGCGCCGCGCGCAAGGCCTCGCGATCCGGCGCCAGCAAGCGCAAACGCAATTCCACCACGCGGCGAATCCGCGCGGGCGTGCGCAGGCTGGAGAGATCCTCCAGGGCCGCGGCCGCATCCATCCGCGCATCGGTGAGCGCCACCCAGGCCTCGATGGCGCCGGGCACGCCGCGCGGGAAGGCGCTGGACAGCAATTCGGGGGATTCGCCGCAATCCGCCAGGGCGCGGCGCAACGTCTCGCGGGTCCAGCCTTCGCGCCCGGCGCGGCGAACCGCGGCCTCGATCCAAAGGGCCTCGCTCATGCATCTTCCTCCGAGAGGCGGGCCAATTCCTCGATGAAGCCCAGTCGGGTCAGGTCGTTCATGCGCATCAGGTAGAAAATTCCGTCCAGATGGTCATTCTCATGCTGCAGGACGCGGGCGGTGAGGCCCTCCGCCTCGCCCGCCACCGGCAGGCCATTCTGGTCCAGGCCGCGCCAGGCGACCCGCGCCGGCCGCTCCACCTCGCCCCGCAGGCCGGGAATGGAGAGGCAGCCCTCGAAGGCCGTGGCGCGATCCTCGCCCAATGGGGTGATCTCCGGATTCATCAGCACGCGCAGATCCTGGCCCTCCCGCCACAGGAAAAGGCGCAAGGGCTGATAGACCTGAGGCGCCGCCAGCCCGATGCCGCCGGCATCCAGCATGGTCTCCGCCATGTCGCGGATCAGGCGGCGGATCTCGGGCGCGGTCGGGTCCGTCACCTCCTCGGCACGGCCGAGCAGCACGGGGTGTCCCATCCGGGCGATCTTCAGAATGGCCATGCCGTCTTCCCCCTCACCCCTGATGTGGGGTGATTTTTCCCGCATGCGAGGGCTTCCCGCCAGGGGGGGCGCTGTGATATGCCTTCGGCACGGCCACGGGGCGGTTCCACGCCCCGGGGCATTGCGTCGTTTTCGGCCATCAGGAGATTCGCCCGCGTGCAAGTCGTCGTTCGGGATAACAATGTTGACCAAGCGCTGAAGGCGCTCAAGAAGAAGCTGCAGCGCGAAGGCGTGTTCCGCGAGATGAAGCTTCGCCGGCACTACGAGAAGCCGTCCGAGCGCCGCGCGCGTGAGGCGGCCGAGGCCGTCCGCCGCGCCCGCAAGGTCGAGCGCAAGCGCATCGAGCGCGAAGGCTTCTGAGCCTTTTCTCCTGCCGGTTTTGAGCCGCGTCGGGCCGCGCCCGCCGCGGCTTTCGGCGTTCAGCCTTCGGCGCGGATATTCGCGTCACGCACCAGGGTCGCGTAATTCGCGTATTCCCGCGCCAGCAGCGCCTGGGTCTGTGCCGGGCTGATTGGCGCCGCCGGCACGGTGCCCACGCCGCGCAGCCTGTCCTGCACGCTGGGCCGCGTCAGCACCACCTGCCAGGCGGCGGCGATACGGGCCAGCACCGGCTCCGGCAGGCCGCGCGGCGCGATGGCGATGTACCAGGAATCCACATCGGCGCCCTGGATGCCCTGCTCGCCCAGCGTGCGCAGGTCTGGCAATTCCAGCGCGCGCGTGCTGCCCACGGCCGAGAGTGCCCGCAGCCGCCCCTCGCGCAGATGCGGCGCTGCCAAGCCTGCCGGCAGCACGGCCACGTCAATCCGCCCCGCGATCAGGTCCACCACGCCCGGCGGCAGGCCGCGATAATCCACCGCCGTCATCCGGATGCCCTGGGCGCGCTGGATCACTTCAACCGCCATATGGGCGAAGGTGCCATGGCCCGGGCGGAGGTAGTTCAGCCGGCCCGGCTCGGCCCGCGCCGCCGCAACCAGCCCGGCCACACTGGTCAGCGGCGAGTTCGCCGGCACCACCAGCACCGAGACGGCGTGCGAGACCTTCACCAGGCCCTGGAAGGCATCCACCGGATGGAAGGGCTGCGGCGTCAGCAGCGGCCCGACAATGTGCCCAAGCGAAGCGAGCAGCCAGCTGTAGCCATCCGCCGGAGATTGGGCGAGGTTCTGCGCCGCGATCATGCCGCCCGCCCCGGTGCGCACATCCACCACCACCGGCTGGCCCAATTCCGACGCCAGGTCCTCCGAGACGGCGCGGATCACCAGGTCAATGATGCCGCCGGCCGGAAAGGGCGAGATGAAGCGGATGGGCCGCTGTGGGAAGGCCTGCGCCAGGGCGGGCGCGGCGAGGAGGCTGGCGGCACCGCCCATCAGGGCCCGGCGGGGAAGGATGAGGGTCATGCGGCTGCGGTGTCCTTGAGGGCGTCATAGAGCGCGCTGAGACGCGCGGTGAGCGGGCCAGGGAGGCTTCCGGGCAGGGTGCGACCATCCACCCCGCGCACCGGCGTCAGCCCGCCGAAAGTGCCGGTCACGAAGGCCTCATCGGCGGTCAGGATATCCTTGAGCACGAAATTGCCGAGCGTCAGCGGGATGCCATTGGCGCGGCAGAGATGAATCACATTGGCGCGCGTCACCCCATGGAAGCAGTAGTCGCCGGTCGAGGTGAAGACCTCGCCCCGCCGCACCCAGAAGAGGTTGGTGGCGTTGCAGGAGGAGATGAAGCCGTGCGGGTCCAGCATCAGCGCCTCATCCGCGCCGGCCTTGATGGCCTGGATCAGCGCGGTGATGAGGTTCAGCCGGCTGTGCGAGTTCAGCCGCATGTCGAACATGTCGGAGGGCGTGCAGCGGATGCTGGAGGTGAAGAGCGTGAGGCCGCGCGTGCGGATCTCCGGGCTCGGCAGCTTCCACTCGGCGATGATGGCGATGGTGGCGGGGCCGATGGCCTGGCGGGGGTCCTGGTTTGGCGTCTTCTTCAGGCCGCGCGTGACCATCAGGCGGATATGGACCCCATCCTCCATGCCATTGGCGCGGATCAGGGCCCAGAGCGCCTCCACAACGCCCTGGCGGGTCAGGCCGATGTCGAGGTCAATGGCGGCGGCACCTTCGAAGAGCCGATCCAGATGCGCGTCGAGGAAGACGAGCTTGCCCTTGTGCAGGCGGATGCCCTCCCAGACGCCATCACCCAGGACAAAGCCGGCATCGAGGATGGAGACCTTGGCCTCGGCGCGCGGCACGAGCGCCCCGTTGAGCCAGACCAACACGGTCGCGTTGCGCGGGTCCGCGCTGAAATCCTGGCTGCCGGCCATGGGCGGGGACGCTCCTGCAATGCGGTATGGGAAGCTTATGGAGCCCCCCGGGCAGCGTCAACGCGGCGGCCAGAACGGAAAAAGGCTGCCCCCATGGGAGGCAGCCTTCCGGTTCGGGACAGGGTGAAGCCGCTTAGCGCTGCAGGGCCTGCACGATCTCCTGCGTCACCTTCTTGGCGTCGCCGAAGAGCATCATGGTGTTCGGGCGGAAGAACAGCTCATTCTCCACGCCGGCATAGCCGCTGGCCATGCCGCGCTTCACGAAGAACACCGTCTTAGCCTTTTCGACGTCCAGGATGGGCATGCCATAGATGGCGCTGGACTTGTCGGTCTTGGCGGCCGGGTTGGTCACGTCATTCGCACCGATGACGTAGGCGACGTCGGCTTCCGCGAATTCCGGATTGATCTCCTCCAGTTCATGCACCTCTTCGTAGGGCACATTCGCCTCGGCCAGCAGCACGTTCATGTGGCCGGGCATGCGGCCCGCGACGGGGTGGATGGCGTAGGAGATTTCCACGCCTTCCTTCTTCAGCAGGTCGGACATTTCGCGCACCACCTGCTGGGCCTGCGCCACCGCCATGCCATAGCCCGGCACGATGATGATCTTCTGCGCGTTCTTCATGATGAAGGCGGCGTCTTCCGGCGAACCGGCCTTCACCGGGGCGCGGTCGCCGCCACCGCCAGCCGCCGCCGCACCGCTCTCGGTGCCGAAGCCGCCCAGCAGCACGTTGATGATCGAGCGGTTCATCCCCTTGCACATGATGTAGGAGAGGATGGCGCCCGAGGCACCCACCAGCGCGCCGGTCACGATCAGCAGGAGGTTGCCGATGGTGAAGCCGATGCCCGCCGCCGCCCAGCCGGAGTAGCTGTTCAGCATGGAGACGACCACCGGCATGTCCGCGCCGCCGATCGGGATGATCAGCAGGAAGCCCAGCGCGAAGGAGAGGATCGCGATCACCCAGAAGAGGAAGGGCGAGCCGGTCAGGACGAAGAGGAAGATCAGGAAGACCAGCACGCCGCCCAGGATCGCGTTCAGCTTGTGCTGGTTCGCGAACATGATGGGCGCGCCGGACATCCGGCCATCCAGCTTCAGGAAGGCGATGACCGAGCCCGAGAAGGTGATGGCGCCGATGGCGAGGCCGAGCGACA
Source organism: Acetobacteraceae bacterium (assembly GCA_027487385.1). Taxonomy (GTDB): domain Bacteria; phylum Pseudomonadota; class Alphaproteobacteria; order Acetobacterales; family Acetobacteraceae; genus Roseococcus. Next base: position 9,539 of record JAIYDS010000305.1, read on the forward strand.
TCTCCAGCAGCGAGGCCGCCTTGATGTTGCCGGGCACGCCGATGCCGAAGCTCTCGGGGCTGTAGAAGGCGGCGGCCGCCACGAAGACGGCGGCCAGGCCGACCAGCGAGTGGAAGGCCGCGACCAGCTGCGGCAGCGAGGTCATCTGGATGCGGTTGGCCAGGATCGCGCCGATCGAGCCGCCGATGGCGAGGCCCGAGATGATCAGCACGAAGCCGCCGAAATCCATGCCGGAATTCAGGATGGTGGCGACGATCGCCACCGCCATGCCGATCATGCCGTATTGGTTGCCCTGGCGCGACGTCTCAGGGTGAGACAGGCCGCGCAGCGCCAGGATGAAGAGGACGGAAGCCGCCAGATAGGCGAGGGTCGAGATCGTCGCCATCGGTTCAGCCCTTCTTCTTCTGGAACATGGCGAGCATCCGGCGCGTGACCATGAAGCCGCCGAAGATGTTCACGGCGGCCAGCGTCACGGCGAGGAAGCCGAAGAGGCGCGCGGCATCGCTCTCAGCGGCGGCGGCCGCCAGGATGGCGCCCACCACGATCACCGAGGAGATGGCGTTGGTGACGCCCATCAGCGGCGAGTGCAGCGCCGGCGTCACGTTCCACACAACGTAATAGCCGACGAAGCAGGCCATCAGGAAGATGGTCAGCATCAGCAGGAAGGGCTCGACCACCTGCGCGGCGGGGGCGGCGGCCTCGGCGGCGCGGCGGGCGAATTCGGCCAGCTCCTGCGCGCGGGCCGCGAGTTCCGCGGCCTTGTTGGCCAGTTCGGACTGGGTGCTCATCGGGGCTCTCTCCTCAGGCCGCAAAATTCTTGTGGACCACGGCGCCGCCGCGCGTGAGCGTCACGCCGGCGACGATGTCGTCCTCGGGCGGCAGCTTGGGCGCCTTGGCTTCCTTGTCCCAGAAGGTCGTCAGGAAGGTCAGCAGGTTGCGGGCATAGAGCGCGCTGGCGGCGGCGGGGATGCGGCCGGGCCAGTTGGTGAAGCCCAGCACCTTCACGCCATTCGGCGTCACGATCATCTCGCCCGGCACGGTGGCGGCGCAATTGCCGCCGGCATCGGCCGCGATGTCCACGATGACCGAGCCCGGCTTCATGCTGGCCACCATCTCGGCCGTCACCAGCGTCGGCGCCTTGCGGCCCTGCACCAGCGCCGTGCAGATCACGATGTCCTGCTTGGCGATGTGCGCGGCGACCACCTCGGCCTGCTTCGCGTAGAACTCGGCGGAGAGCTGCTTGGCGTAGCCGCCCGCGGTCTGGGCCGCCTTGCTCTCCTCATCCTCGTAGCCGACGAAGCTGGCGCCGAGGGACTTGATCTCTTCCTTCGCGGCCGGGCGCACATCCGTGGCCGAGACGCGGCCGCCCAGGCGGCGGGCCGTCGCGATGGCCTGGAGGCCGGCGACGCCGGCGCCCATGATGAAGGCATTGGCGTCGGGGATGGTGCCGGCGGCCGTCACCAGCATGGGGAAGCCACGGTCGAAGGCCTCTGCGGCCTCGATCACGGCGCGGTAGCCCGCGAGGTTCGCCTGGGAGGAGAGCACGTCC